>JAHECN010000129.1 GCA_024641735.1 Gemmatimonadota bacterium
GCCTCAATCCGCGCCTGATAGGCCGTCGAATGCCAATCTTCGGCGCCGAGGGAAACCCAGGCCACGCGTCCGTTGCGACCGATCAGCACGCTGTGCGGAACGCCGAAGGCCTGATAGGCCTGCTGGCTGAGATTGCTCCGGTCCTGCAGGATGTCGAAGGTGAGGCCGAGTTGGTCCGCGAAGGCCTGGACCGGCGCGCTTTCGCCCTCATCGAGCGAGACCGCTGCGATCCGGAAGCCGCGGTCGCGGTATGCCTGATAGGCCTGCTCCATCGAAGGCATTTCCTTCTTGCAGGGGCCACACCAGGTCGCCCAGAGATTCACCAAGACCACTTTCCCGGCGTACTCGCTGCGCAGACCGATCGAATCGCCGATCCCCACGCGCTGCACGCGGAAGTCCGGTGCCAGGTCGCCGATCTGTGCTCCTTCGGCGATGCTGCTGTACCGCGTCAGGGCCCACGTGCCGAGGATCAACCCCATCACAATGAGACTGGCGTAGAGCCACTGGCGATCAGGCCCGCGCGTCATGGCGTGCTGCCTACTCCCGGGACGGCGAGAAGCTGGCGGACAATCGTCTTGTTGCTCGCGGAGGCCCACGGATGATCGGCGTACACGATGCGCATGATCCGACCATCGCGGCCGATCAGAAAGCTCTCCGGCACGCCCGTGGTTTGATAAATCTGCTGAATCGTGCCGTCCTGATCGTGCATCACGTCGAAGGCAACATTGAACTCCGCCATGAACGCTTTCACTTCGGCAGGAGGCGCCTTGTCGATCGAGACCGCGACGATATGCAGCCCTTCAGGGGCGAGGGCACGATAGAGCGAGTCGAGCGCCGGAATCTCTTTCTTGCAGGGCTCGCACCAGGTCGCCCAGATGTTCACCAGCGTCACTTTCCCCTGATACTTGTCGTAGAGGGAGATGGTGTCGTTGGTCGCGAGGTCGACCGCCTTGAAGTCCGGTGCGACCGCGCCCACTTCGATCTGACCCGGTCCAGCGCGCAGCAACGCCACCGTTCCGACGCCGAGTGCCGCCACAATCCCCAACACTGCAAACCATTGCCGCTGCATGACTATTCCGCTCCCTTGGCCGCGGCGAGGAGTGCTCGCACGGCACCTGCAATATCCGGTTGTCCAAACACCGCGGTGCCGGCGACGAAGGTGTCGGCACCTGCCGCGTGTGCTGCCCTGATGGTCTGGACCGTGATCCCTCCATCCACTTCGAGGGTCACGTCGTGCTTCTGGTGGCGATCCAACAACGCACGGATCCGACCGATCTTCCCGGTGGATGCCGGGAGGTACCCCTGCCCACCATATCCGGGATTCACCGACATCACCAGTACCAAGTCCAGATCGTCGATGACCTCTTCGAGCCAGCCGACCGGAGTCGACGGATTGAGCACGAGCCCCGCCTTCATCCCCCGCTCACGCGCGGCACTCAGATGGCGCTGCACGTGCGTGGTTGCTTCCGGATGGAAGGCGAAGACGCTTGCCCCGAGGTCCGCGTACTCCGCGAGGTACTGCTCCGGGTGTTCGACCATGAGATGGACATCAATCGGGAGATCGCTGATGCGCCGCAGCGCCCGGATCATCGGGGCACCGAAGGTGAGATTCGGGACGAAGTGTCCGTCCATCACATCGACGTGCAACCATTCCGCGCCCCCGGCCTCCGCCTCCTGCACCTGCTCACGGAGACGGCCAAGGTCGCAACTCAACACGCTGGGGGCGATGCGCAGATTCACTCCATCACTCCGCTAACGGACAGCGTCACCCGCTGTCCTTTGGTGAGCAGCGTGCCGACCGCAGGGCTCTGTCCCTGCACCGTCCCAGGCACGCCATCCAATGTTTGCCGCACGGCACCAACCGAGACGCCAAGCAACGCCAACCGATCACGTGCCGCCTCCAAGGTCATGCCGACCACACTCGGCATCGTGATCGATGCGATGCCCTGGCTCACACTGAGCTGAATCGTCTGGCCTGGGCGAGCGGTCGACCCGCTCGGCGGAATCGTCCGCACGATCGTTCCGGCCTCGGCACGCCCCCGCACGGTGTCCACGCTGCCGACGCGCAATCCTGCAGCATGCAGAACTTCTTCGGCGAGCGCCACCTCGAACCCATCAAGATCCGGCACCACCAATGGCGCACTCCCCAAGCTCACCGCGAAGCGTACCAGTGCCGATGTCGGCAAGGATGTTCCCGGTGCCGGCGATTGCCATGCAATCGTGCCCGCGGGTGCTTCGTTGTCGGCCACCGAGTCCACCAAGCGCCCACGCAGGGAGAGTTCTCCCAATCGCGCGCGCGCCTCGAGTGGCGTCAGTCCCCGAAGTGCGGGGACGTCCCGTCTGGCGGGGACGATCTGCGCCGGATAGAGCGCCAACGTCGAGAGGTATCCCGCCCCGCCGGCCACCACCAGGAAGACCGCCGTCCAGATGGTGCGGCGTCGAGGCCGCCAGTTCATCCCGCCTTCACCAGCCGCGCGGCATAGGCGCCGTCCATCCCGTGGTGCTGGGGCAGGAGGAGCAGGTCGCCAAGGGGTGACAACAACTCCTTCGGAAATCCCTCGGGTGGGCGGCGTTCAAATTCCGGGTGCCGGCCGAGAAATGCGGTCACCTGCAACTCGTCCTCCTCAGGTTCCAACGAGCACGTGGCGTAAGTTAGCACGCCGCCCGCTTGCACCCGATCCGCTGCCGATTCCAGCAATTGGGCCTGCTCCGATGTCAGCCGTCGCAGCGCCGATTCCTTGACACGGAGTCGGGCATCGGGATGCCGGGCAAACGTCCCTGTGCCGAGGCAGGGCGCATCGAGGAAATAGCCAGCGACCGGTCGGGTCGGCGGATAGAGGGCGTCTGCGATGACCGGATACTCGTGACCGAGTCCGGCGCGTGCGATGTTTTCGCGGAGCCTGGGCATCCGGCGACGCGCCATGTCGGCAGCAACGACCCCGCTCGCCCGACGACTCAATCCCAACGTCTTCCCGCCTGGCGCAGCACAGGCATCGTAGACCAGCGCGCCGGTCGGGAAGGCGGCAAATCGGACGATGAGTGCCTGCGCCGGATCCTGCACGAAGAAGTCGCCGGTCGCGAAGCCAGGCAGTTGTTCCGGCCGTGTGGCCTCGACGACCAAACCGGCGCCGAACGGGGCAGGGAAGGCCGCAATCCCCGCCTCGCTGAAGAGCCGCTCGAGATCTCCCAAAGAGATCCGTGCCGGCTGCACCACGAGTGCCGGTTGGCCGTTGTTCCAGAGCAGGAGTTGTTCGGTGTCTTCCACGCCGAACCGCTCGACCCAGCGTTCCACCAGCCACCCGGGATGCGAGTACGCCACGGCGAGTCGCATCGCGTCGTTCTCGATGAGGGAGACCATCGGATCCGGACCCAGGGCGGAGACCTTTCGCAAAACCGCATTCACAAAGCCGCGGACGCGATCTCCCGCAATCTCCCCGGCAAGGTCGACCGAGGTCGCAACGGCGGCATGTGGCGGCACGCGGTCAAGGAAGCGAATCTGGTAGCAGCCGAGCCGAAGCACATCGAGGATGGGCAGATCGACCGAGTGCAGGCCGCGAGCGACGAATGGCGCGAGCACGCCATCGAGCACGGAAGATTGGCGCAGCATGCCCGCCGCGATTTCATGCGCGAGTCGCCGGTCGACGTCGGGGAGGGTGCCGAGTCCCTGCGCGAGTGCGGTGTCAAAGGGCGCACCATCGCGCACCTTTGCCAGGATGCCAAGCACGGCACGGCGGGGCGCGAGACCACGATCGGTCAATCGAGCATCCCGGTCGTGGGCGACGACGGAATCGCCACTTCGCGTCGCGGCATCCGGCCAGCGAGGTACGCAGCGCGTCCCGCCTCCACACCGAGTCGCATCGCATGTGCCATTCGCACAGGATCGGTCGCCTCGGCCAGGGCGGTATTCATCAGGATGCCATCGACGCCCTGCTCCATCACGAGGCAGGCATCAGAGGCCGTGCCGACTCCGGCGTCCACAATCACGGGGACGGAGAGTCGGCTCTTGATGGTGCGAATGAAATACGGATTGATCATGCCGAGGCCCGAGCCGATCGGCGAGGCGAGCGGCATCACCGCCACGGCGCCGGCGTCTTCGAGCCGCAGCGCCATGATCAAGTCGTCGTTGGTGTAGGCGAGCACCTTGAACCCTTCAGCCACGAGCACCTTGGTGGCCTCGAGCAATCCCGCGGTGTCCGGGAGCAGGGTCGCCTGGTCACCGATCACTTCGAGTTTGACGAAGTCGTTGAAGCCCGCTTCCCGCGCGAGCCGCGCGTAGCGAATCGCCTCGTCGGCGCTGTAGCAACCGGCCGTGTTGGAAAGCAGGAAGAACTTCTCCGGCGGGAGATGATGCAGGATGCCGGATTCCTCCCGACGATCCAGGTTCACTCGACGCACGGCGACCGTCACGACATCCGCGCCCGACGCCGAAATTGCCTCCACCATTTCCGCGTTGGTCCGGTACTTCCCGGTTCCAACCATCAGACGCGAACGAAAGTCGACTCCACCGATCTGCAACATCAGCCGCCTCCAACAAAATGAACGATCTCCACCACGTCCCCCTCGGCGAGCGGTGTGCTCGCAAGCGCAGGACGGCGGACGATGACTCGGTTGTGCTCAACGACCACCGCACGCGCATCCAGCGCCAACTCCTCGAGCAATTCCTCGACGGTCGTGGCGTGGGAGATGGTGCGTGGGTCGCCGTTCACGATGAGCTGCATGTACAGAGATTCCTCTATAGAGAAATGAGAAAAGAGAAAAGAGAAAAGAGAAAGGAGAAAGGAGGGTCGTTCTCTGTTCTCATCTCTCCTCTCTCCTTTCTCCTTCAGTCAATGCCAACGCCGCTTGATAACAGTCTCCTCCGTCCCACACCCCGCGAATCGCCGCCACGCCCCATGCCCCGGCTTCCCGCGCCTCACGCGCCCGGTCCGGTGTGACGCCCCCGATCGCAAAGATCGGCGGTCCCAGTCGGGCTGCCGCCTCGATGATGCCGAGTCCGGCTCCAGGGCGCCCCGGGTGCGTCTCGCTCTCCCAGATCGTCCCGACGACGAGCGCATCCGCGCCCTCACCGGCGGCGATCTCGGCTGAGGCGAGGTCGTGGACAGAGCGTATCAGAAAATAGTCCCCTGCGCCCGGAAGCCGCCGAACTTCGTGGATCGGCAGGTCGTGGTCGCGGAGCACGACGCCGTGGGCACCCGTCGCCAAGGCGATATCGGCCCGGCCGCTCACCAGCACGGTTGCCATCGGTGGGGCGGCGAGGGCGACGAGTCGTGCGGCGAGGGAAGTGAGTGTGTCCGCGGAACCCGCCGGAACCCGTGCCACCAGACCGACCGCCGGGCCGACCGCGGCAATGGCCGCCGCACGGACGCCGAGATCCTCCAGCGCGGCCACCCGGTCGTCGACGAACGCGAGCAGCCGGGGGAGTGGCCTCACGAGAAGCGCGCGAGCGCCTGAGGCGCTGCGCCGCGATACCACCTCGTCGCTGGCATCCGGCTCGCCCCGGCTTCGACGATCTCCGCGACCTGGAGCCAGCCGTCCTGACAGGCCACGCAGAGCGCCTCGTCGAAGCTGCGCAACGTTCCCGGATCCACTGCGGCGAAGTCGGATTCGACCGGGGAGTATGGCGTCGGTCCGTAGAGCTTGATCGTCTTTCCACCGAGCGTGGTCCACGCGCCGGGGAAGGGATCCATCGCCCGTATCTGGCAGGAGACGCGCTGGCGTGGTGCGTTCCACACGACGCGCGCGGTCTCCCGGTCCACCTTGGGCGCGAGCGTCACTCCCTCGGTGGACTGCGGAACCGGGGCCTCTCCCGCCGCAATCCGCGGCAACGCCTCGACCAGTGCTTCGGCACCGAGGTGACTCAGCCGATCAAAGAGCCCACCGGTCGTATCCTGATCGCGGATGGGGGTGCGCCGGGTGTGCCAGACGGCGCCCGTATCGAGCCCTTCCTCCAGACGCATGATCGCGACGCCCGTCTCGCGGTCGCCGCTGAGGACGGCCCAATGGATCGGTGCCGCACCGCGCCAGCGCGGAAGCAGCGAAGCATGGACGTTGACGAGGCCGAGTCGCGGGATGGCCAAAACGTCAGGGCGGAGCAGGTGACCATACGCCACAACGACACCGATGTCGGCGTCGTAGGCGCGCAGTTGGTCGAGGAACTCATCCCCCCGCGGCCGCTCCGGCTGCAGCACGGGAATGCCTGCCGCGAGTGCGGCAGCCTTGACTGGCGAAGGGAGAAGGGTGGAATGCGAACGGCCCCGCGGGCGGTCCGGTTGGGTCACCACGGCGGCGACGTCCATTCCGGCTGCGAGCAGGGCCTGCAGGGACGGGACCGCAAACTCAGGCGTCCCGAAGAAGATGATCCGCATCAACTCGCCGGTTCCGGCTCCTCGGGCGTGGGAGTCCGAGTGAGCCCCTCGCCCTGGTTGTCCTTCTTCCACCGCTTGACCAGCAGGGTGCGCTTCATCGCGCCGAGGTAATCAATGAAGAGGACGCCATCGAGGTGGTCGATTTCGTGTTGGATAGCACGTGCGACGAGGCCACTCGCTTCCATCCGATACGGCTCACCCTGTTCGTTCAGTGCCTCGAGCACGATGCTGTTCGGCCGGGTGACTTCGGCGAACATGTCCGGGATGGAGAGGCAACCCTCTTCGGCCGCTTCCTTCACCGAGGACGATTCCACGATCCGCGGGTTGATCATCGTGAACGTCTGCTGTTCCGCGTCGATGATGGCCACCCGTCTGGCGACGCCCACCTGGTTGGCGGCCAGGCCAATCCCCGAGGCGACCTGCATGGTGTCATACATGTCGTCGATAAACGCACGGAGCTCGTCATCTACCACGGTGATCTCTTCAGCACGCTCGCGCAGGACCGGAGAGCCGAGCAGATGGATATCCAGAACCGCCATTACGCCTGTTGCCCCGGGGCGGAGGTGGTGCCGACCCGAACGATCCGCGCACGCTCGACGACCAAAGTCGAAGTGCCGCTCTCGATCGTGATCTGATTCTCGCGAAGGTCCTTGACCTTCCCGATGATCCCACCGGCCGTGGTGATTTCATCGCCCTTCTTGAGGGCGGCGAGCATCTCTTCCGCGCGCTTCCGCGCCTGTCCCTGCGGACGGATGATCAAGAAATAGAAGACCAATCCGATCAGCAGGAATTGGATCAACAGCATGTTCATTCCGGAGCCACCGCTCATGGTGTGTTGCCCTTTGCGAAGTACCGCAGCCGCCAATCGGCGGCCCAAGTGTCAAAGCTTCCCTCGAGGATTCTGG
>JAHECN010000130.1 GCA_024641735.1 Gemmatimonadota bacterium
GCAGCCACACCAGAAGCGGCGCAGCTCCGGGTTCGCGCACAGGGAGATTCTCTCGCCGCGCCAGAGGCCTCGGCGCGGGTCGTGCGCAGCTGGCTGGCTGAGCCGACATCATGAGCCCCGTCGCGACACGGCCCGGTGCACTGACCGGGACGCAGAAGGCCGCGATCCTCTGTCTGGCGCTCGGCGCGGAAGCATCCGCGCGGATTCTTCAGCAGTTGGGCCCCGAGGATGTGGAGCAGCTGTCGCGAGAGATTGCACGGACCGGGATGGTGCAGTCCGAGACCGTCGACCTGGTGCTGCAGGAGTACCGCGGCGTGCTGCGCGAAGTGGAGTCGAACGCCGAGGGCGGAACGGAGTACGCCCGGCAGGTGTTGGAGGGCGCCCTTGGCGGCGCCCGGGCGCGCTCGGTGATCGATCGGATCACGCGGGAGCCCGAGGAGATCGGCCTGTCGCGATTCAAGCGGGCATCGCCGGATGTGCTGCACAGTGTGCTCCGCGGTGAGCATCCCCAGACGGTGGCGCTGGTGCTGGCGCATATCCCGCCGAAACTTGCGTCCGGTGTCCTTGAGGCGATGGGTGCAGAAAACGCGGGCGAAGTCCTCCTCCGGATCGCGCAGATGGAAGATGTCGCACCTGAGGTGCTGCAGATGGTGGAGGATTCAATCGGCGCGCGCGCCGACCTCACCTTGTCGCAGGCCATGACGTCGGCGGGCGGTCCAGGGACCGCGGCGCGCATGCTGAATCAATTGGCGGGCGGTCGGGATACTGCGCTCCTCGATGCCGTCACGGCCCGCAACGGCGCCGTGGCCAACGACATCCGGAATCTGATGTTTGTGTTCGAAGATCTCCTGCTGTTGGAGAGTCGCTCCATGCAGCGCGTGTTGCGCGACGTCGAAAGCAAGACCCTCGCCTTGGCGCTCAAGGCTGCGAGCGAGGGGCTGACGGCACACATCTTCGCCAACATGTCCGAACGCGCGTCGGGTGCCCTTCGCGAAGAGATCGAGATGCTTGGCCCCGTCAAAGTTCGCGACGTGGAGGCCGCGCACGTCGAGATCGTGACGGTCGTTCGGGACTTGCAGGATGCCGGCGAGATCCAGGTGGAACGGGGAGATGACGAAGTCATCGCCTGATTCCAGTCCAGCGGGCATTTTGGCCTGGCAGCCGCCCGATTTGCGGACGGTGGCGGCGCCTACGCCAGACGGCGGTGGCACAGTGGCAGGGCCAAGCGTGGAAGAGGCGGCCTATCAGCGGGGCTATGCGGAGGGACAGGCGGCCTACGCTGCCGCGCGCGATCACGAACTCGGTGAAGTGATCGCCGGCGCCCGAGCTGCCTCCCACGGATTGGAAAGTGCGGCCGACGCACTGCGGACGCAGGTTGCCACGACGGTCCACGCACTCTCCATCGCGATCGCACGCCATCTGGTGGAACGCGAGCTGAGCCAAGACGCCGTTGGCATTCAGAATCTTGTGAACAAGGCATTGGCGATGGCTCCGATGTCGGGGCCGGTGCTCATTCGTCTCCACCCGCTCGATCTGGCGGCGATGCAGGAGATTGGCGGGACGACTGCACTTGCCACCACGGCGGTGGAACTGCGGTGGGCCGCGGATGTGGGACTCTCGCGCGGCTCCTGCCTGGTGGAGACGTCTTCTTCGGTGATTGATGGTCGCGTGGATCGCGCCTTGCTCGATCTCTATGAGCGTCTCGGCCATGAGTGACGTGGGATTGCTGGACTCGGCCGTCGCACGGCTCAGGGACCTGCCGAGACTCGTCCACCTTGGCCGCGTCACCCGAGTGATCGGGCAAGTGGTCGAAGCGTCCCAGGTCCCGGTCGCCGTGGGTGAAGTCTGCCGACTGTCGACGGCACAGCGGAGTGTGCTGGCGGTGGTAGCCGGCTTTCATGATCGCGGAATCATGCTGTTGCCGATCGGCGAGATCGAGGGGATCCACCCGGGTGCCATGGTGGCACCGTTGGGTCGCCCGCTCTATGTCGCCGCCGGACGAGGGTTGATCGGACGAGTGCTCGATGGGTTGGGGCGTCCGATTGACGGACTTGGTCCGGTCGGTCCGACCGTGTCGCGGTCCCTGTACAGCGATCCGCCGAATCCGCTCGAACGGCCGCCGATCACCACCCCGTTCAGCACGGGGGTCCGTGCCCTCGACGGCTTGGAGAGTTTCGGTCGAGGACAACGGGTCGGCATCATGGCGGGGAGCGGGGTCGGCAAGAGTGTCTTGTTGGGGATGATTGCGCGGACGGCCTCGTCGGATGTGAACGTCATTGCGCTGCTTGGTGAACGCGGTCGTGAAGTGCGCGAATTCATCGAACGCGATCTCGGACCGGAAGGGTTGGCACGATCGGTGGTGGTGGTGGCGACATCGGACCAGGCGGCGGTGGTTCGGGCCACGGGAGCGCTGGTTGCCACGACGATCGCGGAGCATTTCCGCGATGAAGGTCGCAACGTCCTCTTGATGATGGACTCCGTGACGCGTGTGGCCATGGCCCTTCGGGAAGTCGGGCTCGCGATTGGCGAACCGCCCACGACGAAGGGCTATCCACCTTCCGTGTTTGCGGCACTGCCGAGGCTCTTGGAGCGGGCGGGGAATGGGCGCACAGGAAGCATCACCGGTTTGTACACCGTGCTGGTGGAAGGGGACGACTTCAATGAGCCGGTCGCCGATGCGGCACGCTCGATTCTCGATGGGCACGTGGTGTTGGCACGCCGCCTCGCGACGGCCAAGCAGTTTCCGGCGATCGACATTCTGGAGAGCGTGAGCCGAGTCCGCGATGCAGTGGTGGATGTCGAGCATCGCTCCGCGGCCAACGCGTTGATTCGACTGGAAGCGGCGTACCATGCGCACGAAGATCTGATCGCGGTGGGCGCGTACAAGCCGGGAGCGAACGCCGCGGTGGATACTGCCATCGCCATTCGCCCAGAAATGCTCGCGCTCTTGCAGCAACGACCGGATGAACCGAGCCGATTCGCACTCGCACGGGACGCCGTGGTGGCGCTCGCGGCGCGAGCGATCGCGCTCGAGCAGGGAGGTGAAGAGTGAAGCCGTTCAAGTTCTCGTTGCAACGCATCCTCGATCTCCGGACTGCGGCCGAACGCCAGCAGGCGTCGGCGCTGGGCGATGCGCTGCACCAGGAAGCCCAGCAGCGCCGGAGTTCCGAGGCCAGCGCTTCGCAGCTGGAGCATGTCCACGATCAGGTGGAGCAGACGACGGGGACACACCCCGCCGCCGCCGGACTGCATCACGCCTACCGGCTGACCGTCGATGCTGCCGAGGCACGCATGGAGGCGGAATCCGAAGCGCTTCGCGATGCAGAGTCCCGGCGCGAGGATGAGGACGCCCGATTTGCCGAGGCCCGAATGGCGCGACGTGCGCTGGAGAAGTTGCGCGAGCGGCGTGCCGCGGATTGGGCGATCGAAGTCGGTCGCTCAGAGCAGCGCGAACTGGATGAACTGGCGAGCCGACCCGCGCAGGATCACGAAGAGGAGAAATCCGCATGAAGATCGCCGTTGCTGTGCCGGTCGGATTGGTGCTCGGGCTTGCGCTCGGGACTGTTGCCGGAAAGATGTTGGCTCCCGCCGCGGTGGACTCGGCGCACGTGTCCGATTCGACCGCGGTGGAGGGCGCCCCGGCGCATTCACCAGCCGAAGCGGGCCCGGACACGTCGCACGCGGCCACACCCGCGGCGACCGATACCGCCGCGCCCACGCCGCCCGCCGTGGCACCAGCACCAGCACCGGCTGCCGGTGCGGGAGATCACAAACGTCTCGCTGGAATTCTGGAGAAGTTGCCGGCGAAGGATGCCGCGGTCCTCGTGGCCGGACTCAGTGACGACGAGCTTGCCGGCACGCTTCGCATCATGGACGTCACGAAAGCCGCTGAGCTGATCGCCGCGCTCCCGGCAGCGCGTGGCGCGGCGATGAGCAAGCGCATGCTCGAGCCTGGGGGCGGCCATTGATCACGATTCCCGCGACGTCGCTCCTCCCGATCACCGCCCCTCCTCCTGCGCCGGAGGGGGACGTCGTCGAGGCGAGCACCACGCAGCCGTTCCTCGCATTTCTGGCCGCGGCCGTGGCAGTCGGGACGCCGCCTCCTGCGCCGCCTCTGCCTGCGGTCGAGCTCGCTGACTTGCTCGGCGACGGACTTCAGGAGGGGGGGGATGGTGAGTCGAATGTCGAAGCATCGCCAGCGTTCTCGGCCGAGACAGCCGGGGATGCGGACTCCGCCGTCCCCGCCCCCGCCCTGCCACCGCGCATCAGTGACGCAGAGGTCGCGGTTGGCCGCGTACTCGGCGCATTCGTCGGACCCCGGTTGTCCGTGCCAGTTGCACCTGCGGATCCGCTGACCGTATCGCATGCGCACCTCGAGTCACAGGCCACCACGGAGGATCCGCCTGAGGTGCTGGAGTCGAGCGCGCCGGATGCCACCGACGTGCCGCTCGTGCGGTCGACGCTCGATGCGCGTCCGATGCAGGGAGCGCCACCGGCCGTGGTCGAGGCGGCCTTGATGCAGCACAACCCAGCGATGCCGCCGCAAACGGCGGAGCCCGCGCCAGCCGGCGGCGGGGTGCGCGCGAGCAGTGCTCCTGTGGCCGCGGCGCTGTCCGGTCCACGCGCATCGGGGCCGTCTGTCGGAGGCGCGATGGCCGCGGCTGTCTTGGCTGCGCTGCCGCCGAGTGCGGACCTCCGCGCCACGCAACCCATCGCGATCGCATTGCAGACCACGCCTGTGCCGCAGACCGAGCAAGGGATTGGGTTGGCACAATCGTTCACAGGAAGTGATTCAGTCACTCTGAGTCAAGTTGGGTCGGGATGGGAAGGAGTCGTGTCGGCACGGGTCGGTGGGGCTGCCGTCGGCGCGGCGGATCAGCAAGCGCAGAAAGCACCAGCTGATGGGACGCTGTCCGGAGGTGCACCTCCCTCCATCACGCCGGGCCTCGGCGCGTCGGCCATCCCGGTTGGGTCTGAGGCGCTGACTCTGGCTCAGAGTGTGCCTGTCGATCCGGCCACGCTCGCGGAACTTGAGCCGGAGAATCCGCGGGTGAGTGGCAAGCAAGCGGAGGTGCCGATTGCGGCCGCGCGCGGTCCGGGCAGTCAGGGTGACGCGGGGGCGATGGGAGCGGACGATGCGTCGCATGATTCCCCGTCCGACGGATCACACCAGCCGCCTGCGAAGGGAACAGGGGGGGCAGTCGAAAGCGCGCCAGAGCCTCTCGTGGCGGTGCGTACGCCATGGATCGCAACGACAGCAGCACCTCACGCCGAGGGAACGCAGCGAGCGTCAGTGATGCAAGGACAGATGGCCGACCCGCCGAGCGTTTCGACGCCCGTGGTCACGTCGCATGTGACGGTCGAACTTGATCCGGAAAACACCGGCGCGCAGCGTGTGCGCGTGGCCATTCGTGGTGACGTCGTGAATGCCATCGTGATCGCTGATGCGACGGCGGTCGAGGCGCTCCGACCACAACTCACCGAGTTGCGGCAGGCCTTGGAAGGGCACGGCTTCCGTGAGGCCAATGTGCAACTCCGGACGACCGGTGAGGGAATGCTCCTCGGCGCGCTCGCGACCGGCACCGTGGATGGCCGCGCACGCGTGAGCACCCCCTTTGCACAGGACGCCGGAAACGGCGAGGCTAGCAGCCGCGGGCGTCAACACGCCCGCGACCAACAATCGCCGCGGGACAGCGGCCATCCCGAGTATGAGGAGGAACGGCCGTGACAGTTCCGATCAGCAGTCTTGGCGCAAGCAGTACCACCGATACGAGTGCCTTGGCAGGGCAGGCAGTCCTGGGGAAGGACGACTTCCTCCGGATTCTGGTCGCCCAACTGCGCAATCAGGATCCGATGAGTCCGATGGAAGGGACCGAATTCGCGACGCAGCTGGCCCAGTTCTCGTCAGTCGAACAGTTGATCCAGCTTGGGGAGCAAATGAAGCTCTCCGCCGCCGGCACCACGGAACTCAAGCTCACGGCACAGACGACCCTGGGCGCTTCGATGGTGGGCCGGGACGTGCTCCTCAACGGCAATACGGTCGCGGTCGAGGCAGGTGTGTCGAGCCGGGTCGTTGTCGAGCTGCCGAGTACAGCGAAGGATGTCACGATTCGCGTGCTCGGTCCGGATGGCAAGGAAGTGATGACCCAATCATTCTCGAATCTCGCGGCCGGTCGCCGAACCCTCGGGCTCGATACCGACAATCTTGCGCCCGGGAACTACACCTATGACGTGGTCGCCAAGGATGCGAGCGACAAGGTGATCACCGCAACACCCTTCTCCATCGGCCGGGTGGAAGGGATGGCTTTCCGCGGGGGGACGATCTCCCTGCGTGTGAACGGGACGCTGGTCCCAATGCTGGATGTCGTCGAAGTGATGGCTGACTCGGGCACGACCACAGGCGTTCCCACCACTCAGGAGCAAACCACCCCATGATGCGTTCTCTCTTTGCCGGCGTGTCCGGCCTGCGGAATCACCAGACGCGACTCGACGTCATCGGCAACAACATCGCCAACGTCAACACCGTGGCCTTCAAGGCCTCCCGCGTCACGTTCAAGGAAGCGTTTGCACAGCTTCTGCAGGGCGCCTCTCGGCCACCGGGTGCACTCGGCGGCATCAACCCGATTCAGATCGGGTCGGGCATGAACATCGGCTCGATCGACCAGCTCTTCACGCAGGGCACACTGGAATCAACCGGGAACAACACGGACCTGGCGATCCAGGGCGATTCGTTCTTCATCGTTGGCAATGGCAGCCGACGCTTCTACAGTCGCGCCGGCAATTTCCAGTTGGATGCCGACGGCCGGATGATCGCGCCAAACAACGGCTTCGTGTTGCAAGGCATCGTGGCGAATTCGTCTGGCGTGTTCTCGTCATCGTCGCGGATCACGGATCTCATTCTCCCGCTCGGCCGGGTCACGCCGGCACGGACGACGACCACGGCCACGCTCGCCGGCAAC
The DNA here is from genome assembly GCA_024641735.1 of Gemmatimonadota bacterium. GTDB lineage: Bacteria > Gemmatimonadota > Gemmatimonadetes > Gemmatimonadales > GWC2-71-9 > Palsa-1233. The sequence goes on from JAHECN010000130.1 coordinate 6,960, forward strand.
CTGAACGCCTCTGCGTTGGTCGGCGATACACATGCGCTCGGTGTAACGGTGTACGACGGGACGGGTACGCCGCACCAGATCGACTTGACCTTTACGAATACCGCCCCGGGTCAGTGGGATTGGCTCCCGACCTCGGCAACCGCAACCCTTCCGCTCACGCCTGGCACCGTCACATTCGACGCGCAAGGTCGACTGCTCACCTTCACATACGCCGGCGGCGGCGCGGACCTGCCCATCACGCCGACTGGTGCAGGCGCACCGTTCAACGTCCTTCTCGATGCAGGTACCATCGGTGACGTCGACGGACTGG
>JAHECN010000019.1 GCA_024641735.1 Gemmatimonadota bacterium
CCACATCCGCGTGACGATCGAGAATGGCGGCAAGACGGTCATCGAAGTCGCGGACGACGGCAGCGGTATGTCCCCCGACGATGCCGTCCTTGCGTTGGATCGTCATGCCACGAGCAAGATCCGCGCACCCGGCGATCTGGTCGGGATTGCCACTTTCGGCTTTCGCGGTGAGGCCATTCCGGCGATTGCGTCGGTGAGTCGCTTTGCACTCCATACGGCGACCGCCGATGGAGACGGCGTGGAGGTCACGGTCAACGGCGGGCGCGTGGATCAGGTGCGCGAGCTTTCTCGGCAACGCGGCACTACCGTGACTGCCCGAACTCTTTTCTACAACACGCCCGCCCGTCGCAAGTTTCTCCGCTCGGCAGGAAGTGAATCGCGTGCCGTGTGGGATACTGTTGCCACCCTCGCGCTTGCACATCCGGGGGTCGGCTTCGAGCTCACACTCGATGGTCGCCCGCGGCTGATCGTCCCGGCAGATCAGGCGCGCGACGAGCGCCTTGCGGCGGTGTGGGGCCCGGAGCTCGCGACCACGCTCGTCCCCGTCAGCCATGCCTCGGGTTCGGTGCGCGTCGAAGGCTTCACCCAGCGCCCAGCCGACGCGCGTCCGACGGGACGGCGGACCCAACTCTTCGTCAACGGGCGCCCCTTCCGCGACCACTTCTTGGTCCGTGCGGCAGAAGCGGGATACCGCTCTGCGATTCATCCCGGTGATCGCCCTTCGCTCTTTCTCAATCTCGGCGTCTTGCCGAGTGAGGTCGATGTGAACGTGCATCCGGCCAAACTCGAGGTGCGCTTCCGGGATCGGATTGGGGTGGAACGCGCCGTGGAGGAAGCCGTTCGCGAAGCGCTCCGTGCGCTGGGGGCGTCCGCGCAGCTCGGTGACGGCCCGATGCCAGGGGCGCTTCCCGCGCCGAGGCCACTAGTTCCGCTTGCCGCAGATGAAGTACTTCCGGATCTCTTTGCTCCACTTGAGGAAGGTGAGTTCTCCACCAGGCCTGATGGTGATCCGGCACCAGCGGCCGCCGGGTGGTCCGTGCCGCTCTTCCAGTTGGCCGACACCTACATCTGCTACGAGTCGCCTGAAGGACTGGTCATCGTGGACCAGCACTCGGCTCACGAGCGCGTACTGTACGAGGAAGTCCTGGCGCAATTGTCAGGGGCCGGAATTCCGTCCCAGCGTCTCCTGTTGCCCGTCACAATCGAACTCACCGACGATGAGCTGGACGTGGTCGCGAGTCATAGTGAGCTGTTGCATCGGATTGGATTCGAGACTGAACCATTTGGAGGGCGAGCCGTTGCCATCCACGGCGTTCCCAATCCGCACCCACGATTCGATGCGGTGGCCTGCTTCCGGGAATTGGTGGCCGACCTCGCGCGTGGACGCTTCGGCGGGTGGACCAACCGACTGGAACGCTTTGCCGCCACCTACGGTTGCCGCGCCGCAGTGAAAGCCGGACAGCGCCTCGACGAACGTGCGATGCGGGAACTGCTGCTCCGGCTCTTTGCCTGTGAGCTCGCACCGCACGACGTGCATGGGCGTGCGACCATCGTCCAGCTGCCGCGTGAAGAATTGGAGCGGCGCTTTGGTCGACGCTAGGACGCCGATTCTGGTCGGACCGACCGGTGTCGGAAAGACCGCCGTGGCGCTGGCGCTCGCGGCGCACCTGCCGATCGAGGTGGTGTCCGCGGACTCCCGACAGATTTATCGGACGCTTGATATCGCCACCGCGAAGGCGACGAAACCCGAGCGGCAGCGTGTGCCGCATCATTTGTTGGATGTCGTGTCGCCCGGAGAGCGCTACAGCGCCGGACGCTTCGCGTTGGAAGCCGCCGCGGCAATCACCGCCGTGCGAGCGGCCGGCAAGCTTCCGGTTGTCGTGGGGGGCACCGGTTTGTACGTGCGGGCGCTGGTGGACGGGCTCTTTGCCGAGCCGCCACTCGATGGAGCCCGTCGCGAGGCGTTGGGGCAGGTGATCGGTGGACTGCCACACTCCGAACTCGTACGCTGGGCCTCGCGACTCGATCCGGGATTCCGTGGTGAGGGGGGGCGGCATCGTGCCGCGCGGGCCATCGAAATCGCCGTCCTGACGGGCCAGCCCCTCTCGTGGTGGCAGGCTGCTGCCTCGGCGAAAGGTGTCGTGTTGCCCTGGTATGTCCGGTTGACCGTGCCCCGCCAGGTCCTGCACCAACGGATCAATGCGCGTACCGAAGCGATGCTTGCCAACGGTTTGCTTGAGGAAATCGCGGCAGCGCTTGCCGATGGCGCCCCAGTGGAGGGGCCGGGAATGGACGGCATCGGCGTGCGTGAGGCCGTCGCCGTGTTGCAGGGACGGCTCCCCCGGGAGTTGCTCGTCAGTTCGGTCGCGACGGCGACACGGCAATATGCAAAGCGCCAGGAAACCTGGTTTCGTCATCAATTGCGCGGCGATGTGTTGGTACTTGATGCCACACGATCCGCAGACCACGTCGCCACAGCGATCGCTGCGGCATGGAAGGAATCCGCCCCATGAGAATTGGCATCACCTGTTATCCAACGTACGGCGGCTCGGGCGCGCTGGCGACCGAATTGGGTCTCGATCTCGCACGGCGGGGACACGAGGTGCACTTCATCACCTACGACTCCCCGTTTCGACTTCGTGGATACGTTGAGCGGGCGTACTTCCATGAGGTGGACACCGCGATGAGTCGGTATCCGCTCTTCGAGTATTTCCCCTACACGCTCGCGCTGGCTTCACGCCAGTACGAAGTGGCCAAGCAAGAGAAATTGGACCTGCTCCACGTCCACTACGCCATTCCGCACGCCACGACCGCGTTCCTCGCGCGTGAGATGCTGCGCGGCGAGACCGACCTGAAGGTGATCACGACGTTGCACGGGACTGACATTACGCTCGTCGGGCAGGAAGCCTCATTCTATGCCATCACGAAGTTTTCCATTGAACAATCCGATCGCGTCACGGCGGTGTCTGAGTTCCTGCGGGATGAGACGTATCGGGCGTTCGGGTGTACCAACTGCGAACTTGAAGTCGTGCCGAATTTCGTGAATCTCGCGGAGTACCGCCCCGACGTGGCCACGCCACACCAACCGCTGGCCGCGGACGACCAGAAGATGTTGATGCACATCTCGAACTTCCGGGAAGTAAAGCGGGTCAAGGACGTCGTGCGTGTCTTCGCGCGCGTGCGGAAGGCGATGCCGGCCGTGCTGCTGATGGTGGGGGATGGCCCCGAGCGTGCCGACGCGGAACATGAGGCCCGGGAACTTGGTGTCGCGGGAGATGTCCGCTTTCTCGGCCGCCTGGACACGGTCGCCCCGTTGCTGGCGGCCGCGGATCTCTTTCTTCTGCCGTCCCAAACAGAGTCCTTTGGGCTGGCCGCCCTTGAGGCGATGGCGTGCGGCACGCCGGTCATCGCCGCGCGCGTCGGCGGATTGCCCGAGGTGATCACCGATGACGTGGATGGCATTCTCGAACCGCCTGGTTCAGTCGAGGCGATGGCCCGTCGCGCCATCGCGTTGTTGAAGGACCCCGTGCGGTACGCCGCGGTCCGAGATGCGGCGCTCGCGCGTGCCGCCGTCTTTTCAGCGGATGCGATCGTGCCGCAGTACGAGGACCTCTACGAACGCGCGCTGGCGGGGCGATGATCTTCACCCCGATCCTCATCGCCCTCATCCTCGGCATCGTGGAAGGCGCCACGGAGTTTCTGCCGATCTCGTCCACGGGCCATCTGATCGTGGCAGGCGAGTGGCTCAACTTCCACGGGGACCGCGCGGCCACCTTTGAGGTCGTGATTCAGGTCGGCGCCATTTTGGCGGTCTGCTGGCATTACCGTGCAACGCTCACGGCGCTCGTGCTGCGGTTGTTCCGTGCCGGCCCCGAGCGTGCCTTGACGCGGAATCTGATTCTCGCCTTTCTCCCGGCCGCGATCATCGGCGTGCTACTGATCGGTTGGATCAAGGCGCATCTCTTCTCGTCCTCGGTGGTTGCTGTCGCCCTGATCGTGGGTGGCGTCATCATGCTGCTCCTCGAGTGGCGTCGTCCGCGTGTCGTGGCACCGACGCTCGCCGAGATCACGCCCAAGCAGGCATTGGGCATCGGCTTTGCGCAGGTGCTCGCGATCATTCCTGGGACCTCGCGGGCGGCAGCCACGATCCTCGGGGGATACGCCTTCGGGCTCTCCAGACCGGCTGCGACGGAGTTTTCCTTCCTGCTGGCCATTCCGACCATTGTCGGGGCTGCGACGCTGGATATCGTCAAGAGTCATGATCTCTTCACGAGAGCAGACCTGCCGATGTTCGCGGTCGGCATCGTGGTTTCGTTCCTGACGGCGCTCCTGGTTATTCGTGGGTTCATCCGCTATGTCGAGCGCCATTCGTTCAACGCGTTCGCGTGGTATCGGATCATTTTTGGCATCGTGTTGCTACTCGTCCTATCGGGTGCACCCCGTTGATGGCATGACGGCGCTCACGCGGCTCGAGGACGTCGCGAGCACGATGGAGTTGGCCCATGCCGCCGGCGCCGAGGGTGCTCCGCACGGGACATCGTTCGTGGCAGCGCGCCAGACACGCGGTCGAGGGTCGCGCGGCCGCCCGTGGGAGTCTCCGCGTGGGGGCCTGTGGCTCTCAGTGTTGGCGCGTCCGGAACGTGCCGACGCGTTTGCGGCGCTCTCCCTCCGAGTCGGTTTGGCGATCGCCGACGCGCTCGAAGGAGTGATTTCTGATCTGCCGATGTTGCAGGTCAAGTGGCCGAACGACCTGCTCGCGGAGGGACGAAAGGTGGCCGGCATTTTGTGCGAAGCCTCCTGGAGTGGCCCGATCTGTCGTTGGGTGGTGGTAGGCGTTGGGATCAACGTGCAGAACGCTGTCACCCCGGATATGGCCCCATTCGCCGCGCGCTGCGCAGAATGGGACGCCTCGGTCGCTGTCGAGCAGGTGCTGCATCCGGTCCTCGAGGGGGTCGTGCGGGCGTCGCGCACGGCCGGCCCTCTGACCGATGCCGAGTTGGCGGCCTATGGCCGGCGCGATGCCTTGCTTGGTCGGCACGTGCTGGAGCCTGTCCCGGGGATGGCGGTCGGCATCTCTCCCGACGGAGCCCTCCTCGTCCAAGATCCGGCGGGTCGCGCCCACACCATTTTGGCTGGGCTAGTGCTGGACAGCGTGTGACGCGAGATTCCTCTATGCTCCTCGCCCTCGATATCGGGAACACGGAAGTCACGGTCGGCCTCTACGAGGCGCGCGCGTTGCGAGGCCAATGGCGGCTCACGACCGTCGCCGACCGGACGCCGGATGAATGGGTTCTGATTGTTGAAGCCTGTTTGCGGCGTTCCGGGTACACGACGGCGGATGTCCGTGCGGCCTGCCTGGCGTCCGTCGCCCCCGCTGTTGCGGCCGCCCTGCTCGCCGCGATTCGGCAACAGATTACCCCTCGCGTCGAGATGATCGAGGCGCGGAGTACGCTCCCGCTGGTGCTGGATGTCGATGAACCGCTCGCCGTCGGCCCCGACCGGATTGCGAACGTCCTCGCCGCGCTGGACCGTCACCCCGGTGATTCGATTGTCGTGGATTTCGGAACGGCCACCACCTTCGACTGCGTGACCGCCGATCGTCGCTTCATCGGTGGCTCCATCATGCCAGGCCTTCGCACCTCGGCAGAGCAACTGGTACGCAAGGCCGCCAAACTGACCGCGACGGAATTGGTTGCGCCCGATCGCGCCATCGGACGTCGTACCGACGAGCACATCCGCGGCGGTGTGCTCTTTGGGGCGGCAGACGCCGTGGATGGCATGGTCCGTCGGATTCGGGCGGAGTGGCCGACGTCCGCGGTGCCCCGTGTCTTGGCGACGGGCGGACTGGCTGGCTTGGTCGCGCCCCTCACGACGTCCATCGAGACCGTGGAACCAGATCTCACCTTGCATGGGATTCTGGTGGCCGCGGGTGCGTTGGGTCTGCTGGCATGACGGACACGCCACGTCGGGGAATCGACCCGCTCACGGCGACTCCCGCCCGTCGCGCTGTGGGGCGCCTGCTCGGGCCGCTCCTCCCGTATGTGCTGCACCTCCGTCCCGCCGAGTGGCCCATCATGGCGGCGCACACCGCGCTCGGGTGGTTCCTCGCGGCTGGGCTGGTCTGGCCCACCGGTGGAGCTGGGATCGGGCTGCTCGCGTGGGTGGTCTGTCTCAACGGGGGGACGCTGGCGCTGAATTCGGCGTTCGACCGCGACGAAGACGACATCGCCTACCTGCGGCAGCCTCCTCCTGCACCGCGTGGCTTGGCGTTCTTCGGGATGCTCCTCATGGCTGCTGGCGTGGCGTTGACCTGGAGTGCCCCAGCGCCCTATCGGGTGGCCTACCTCGTCTGCGTATTGCTTTCGGTCCTGTATTCCGTTCCGCCTGTTCGGTTGAAGTCGGTCGCCGGCGCGGATTGGGTGGTCAACCTGCTTGGCTTCGGTGCCATCTCACCATTTGCCGGATGGGCGCTCTCGGGGCGCCCGCTTCCACAGGGACTGCTGATCGTCTTCGCGGCCTTTGCCGTCCTCTTCGGCGCGTTCTATCCGTTGACGCAGTTGTATCAGGTGGATGTCGATCGCGCGCGGGGTGATCAGACGCTGGCGCTCCGCCTCGGCGTCGGCCGCTCCCTCGCGATCGCCGTGCTCGGCGTCGGGATCGCCTTCGGTATGCTCGCTGGCGCTGCGCTGACGGCGGATTGGGTGGGCCGTGAGGCGATGCTGCGTGGGGGGGCGCTCGTGCTGGCCGGGGGTGCCTGGGTGGTGGCACTTGGCCCGTGGTACTTGCACGGCCGTGGGTGGAGCTCGGCCATGCACCAAAAGGCCATGTATCACGCGCTCGCCGCGTGGGCGCTGACCGACGTGGCCGTCTTCGTCGGATGGGTCCTCTAATGCGACCACCCTTGGCTCGACCCCTCCTGCGCCGCTATTTTGGCTCGGTCTGGACACACTTCGGGAGAATTTGCTGATGGCCACCGCAGTCCCACTCGACAACAGCACCGACACCACGGATGTCGCCCTGATCGTCCGCGCCTCCATGGTGTTGGGCGCGATGCAATCCGTGGCGGTTTTCCTCGTCTCCATCATCAACCGCTCGCTGACCGGCATGGCCGACGCCGCGCTGACCGGTGTGGTGGTGGCAGCCGGCGTGATCGTCACCGCTTGGTACCCTGCCATGCGCACCAGGCCGCGGACGATCGAGGGGATCGCCGGTGGGGCCGCGATCGGACTCGGTGCGGCGTTCGCGTTTCTCCTGATCGACGTCGCGCTCTTGCAGCCGCTCGGGACCTACACGAATCGGTGGCATGAAGTCGGTGGCGGGTCGAACTGGTGGTATCACCCGGTCTGGTGGATGGTCGGTTCGTACCTCTCGTGGATGGGCGCATGGATCTTTGCCAATCAAGCAAACAAGTCTGGCGCCTCGTCGCTCCCCGGAGCGATCGGGTTGGTCGCGGTGTTGACCGCGGTCTTCGGCGCGGCCGCTGCCGCACTGCACTTCCCTGGGGCCGGGTGGAATGTTCCGACCTTCGCGGTCGCGGTGCTTCCTGCCGTGACGCTGGGCGCGTGGACCAGCGGTTTCGGGGTGCCGTCACGCTAGTGGGGCGTCGATGATCCGGCGTCTTGTCCGGCTCCTGGTCCGCCTCGCGGGCTGGCTCCTGACGCCGCTGGTGGTCATCCTCGCTGCCTTCCTCGGGGCGACCATCGCTGCGGTGGTCGCCCCACCGTTTTCCACAACAGTGGCCGCGGTTTTGGTCGTGGTCGCTGGACTCTTTGCTGCGACAATCGGGCTGCTCCTCTGGATTCGACTCCTCCGTGAATCGCCAGAGCTGCAAGACGCGCTCGCGGTGACGCCGGAAGGTGTCCCGCGCGACGCCGAAGTCGATCTGATTCTCGGCGGTGACGGAACACCCGAGACGGGAGCCGACTCATTGTGATTCGCCGGATGCTGCCCCTGCTCCTCGCCGCGGCGCCGCTCGCCGCCCAGGATGGCGTCTTCCTGACCGCGGGGAGAGTCCTTGCTGGGCAGCCGGACGAGGCCAGCTGGCGCCTCTCCCTCCAACGCGACCTGATCGGCCCGCTCGGGGTCGATGTCAGCGCCACCAAATTGCCAGGGAGCCGTCCCGGCGACGGCGATCTCTATGGCGTGGGCGCGGACATGACGATCTTCTCCGCGTCCAGCTCGGTTCCCACCATCTTCGTGGGTGCCGCAGCCGGACTGGGGTTCGGCGACCAGAAGCGGGTCTGGACCAGCGGGTCAGTAGGGGCTCGGATCACGGTCCTTCAGGTGGGGACAGCCCGGCTGATGGGGGAGGCGCGCTGGCGGAACATTACCGTGCCCGGTCGCGACGGCTTCGAGCTCGGCGTCACCGTCGGATATCGCAGGGCACCCCCACCAGGCGCACGACGCCCGGAGACCGCGGGCCTCTGGATGCCGCGCTCGACGTCGGACGCGCTCCGCACGGCGGGGATCCCCGACCTCAAGGCGCGCGTCCTCGGCGCCGTCGTCACCACGGCACTGGAAGAGATGGGACAGCCGTACGTGTGGGGCGGCACGGGGGACGGCAGCGGGGGCTTCGACTGCAGCGGCTTGATCTACTACGCCTACGCGCAGCAGGGAATCCGACTCCCCCGTACGTCCGCCAGTCAGGCTCTGGCCGGCGTCGCCATCCGGAAAGACATCGACCTGCTTCTGCCGGGAGACATCCTCACCTTTGCCGAACGCGGTGACGGCGTCACCCACGTCGGCCTCTACGTCGGGGAAGGGCGGTTCATTCACTCCGCCTCCAGGGGCGTTCGCCTGAGCCGCCTCGCGGAAGAGGACGCCGACGGCCGCTGGTGGCTGCGGAGATGGGTGGGTGTGAGAAGGGTCGTGGAGTAGACGGAGAAGGAGAGAGGAGAAACGAGAGAGGAGGGAGGAGATCGGTACGGGGAGCAATATTCCCGGCCGACACTCTCTTCTCTCTTTTCTCTTCTCTCTTTTCTGCCATTATGGCTTAGCAATCCGGCACGTCGATTGCCAAACTCCCCCCTGCGGTTGACAGCGGAGGCGTCTGGAGTACCTTTCCTCTGTTGTTGGCAGTCTACTGCTGAGAGTGCCAAGTTATTGTCGCGCAGTTACTTATGGCTACACGTTCACGTTGGAGGTCCGGTACTATGGCTGCTGTTTCGAAGACCAAGGGGAAGGCGAAGGCTGCCGCCCCGGCTATGCCGAAGGCAAAGTCGAAGGTTGCGATCACTCCGCTCGAGGATCGCGTTGTTGTCAAGCCGTCTGACGAGGGTGAGACGATGCGGGGCGGGTTGTACATCCCCGACACCGCCAAAGAGAAGCCGACGCAGGGCGAGATCCTCGCTGTCGGGCCTGGCCGCTTCGATGATGGCGTGCGGGTTCCCGTTGACCTCGCCGTGGGTGATGTCGTGCTCTATGGCAAGTACAGCGGTACGCCGTTCACCATCGATGGAACCGAGGTCATGATCTTGAAGGCCTCGGACGTTCTCGCGAAGCTCGGCTGAGCGACCACACCTGAAGGGAGATTTCTGCAATGGCTGCAAAGGAACTGATGTTTGATGTGGACGCGCGGGCGAAGCTGAAGAAGGGCGTGGACGCCCTCGCCGACGCGGTCAAGGTCACCCTCGGCCCCAAGGGCCGGAACGTGGTGATCGACAAGAAGTTCGGGTCGCCGACCGTCACCAAGGACGGTGTCACGGTCGCGAAGGAAATTGAGTTGTCGGATCCGATCGAGAACATGGGCGCGCAGATGGTGAAGGAAGTCGCGACCAAGACCTCGGATCTTGCCGGCGACGGCACCACCACGGCCACCGTCCTGGCGCAGGCGATCTTCCGCGAAGGCCTGAAGAACGTCACGGCGGGTTCGAACCCGATGGAGTTGAAGCGCGGCATCGACAAGGCCGTCGAGGCGCTGGTGGCGGAGTTGAAGGCGATGTCGGTTCCGACGCGTGGCAAGAAGGACATTACGCAGGTCGGCACCATTTCGGCCAACAGCGATCCGGAGATCGGTGCGCTGATCGCCGAGGCGATGGAGAAGGTCGGCAAGGAAGGCGTCATCACGGTGGAAGAGGCGAAGGGTCTCGACACCACGTTGGAGACGGTCGACGGCATGCAGTTCGACCGCGGCTATCTCTCGCCGTACTTCGTGACCGATCCGGAGGCCATGGAGGCTTCCCTCGACGCGCCGTACATCTTGATCCACGACAAGAAGATCTCCGCCATGAAGGAGCTTCTGCCGGTGCTCGAGAAGGTCGCGCAGACCGGCAAGCCGTTGATGATCATCGCCGAGGACATCGAAGGCGAAGCCCTCGCGACGCTCGTCGTCAACAAGCTGCGTGGCACGTTGAAGGTCGCCGCCGTCAAGGCGCCGGGCTTCGGCGATCGCCGCAAGGAAATGCTGCGCGACATCGCGATCTTGACCAACGGTCAGGTGATCTCTGAGGAAGTCGGCTTCAAGCTTGAAAACGCCACGCTCGCCGACCTCGGTCAGGCCAAGCGCGTCGTGATCGACAAGGACAACACCACGATCATCGACGGCAAGGGGAAGAACTCGGATATCCAGGGCCGTATCGCCGAGATCCGTGCCGCGATCGACAAGAGCACGTCGGATTACGATCGTGAGAAGCTCCAGGAGCGCCTCGCGAAGTTGGCCGGTGGTGTCGCCGTGATCCACGTCGGCGCCGCGACCGAGACCGAGATGAAGGAGAAGAAGGCTCGCGTCGAGGATGCCCTCCACGCCACGCGTGCCGCGGTCGAGGAAGGAATCGTGCCGGGCGGCGGGGTCGCGTTGATCCGTGCGCAGGCCGTGCTCGACAAGGTCAAGGCCACGGGCGACGAGAAGATCGGCGTCAACATCATCCGTCGTGCCATCGAGGAGCCGATCCGTGCGATCGTCGCCAACGCTGGCGTCGAAGGGTCGATCGTCGTGGCCAAGGTCAAGGCGTCGAAGGAGAAGTCCTTCGGCTACAACGCCGCGACCGATGTGTACGAGGACATGATGAAGGCCGGCGTGATTGACCCGACCAAGGTCACCCGCACCGCCCTCCAGAATGCCGCCTCGATCGCCGGCCTGTTGCTGACGACCGAGTGCGTGATCGTCGAGAAGCGTGAAGACAAGCCGGCGGCGCCGATGGGTGGCGGCGGCGGTGGTGGCATGGGCGGGATGTACTAGCCCACCACTGATTTCAATAACAAACGGACCCCGGCATCACGCCGGGGTCCGTTTGCTATTGGTGGAGTGGAGCCTCCACACCGAGCGCTAGGGGAGTATCGGCCCAGTCTGCACGACCTCAAAGGCGGAGGCCGGCACGGTCGCCAACTGCCCGCTGATCGCCGGACTCCAATCCCACGCGCTCGGGTCGGCGACCTTCTCGCCACGGAGCATCCCCGTGGTCCCGCTGCCATCCGAGACGATCAGCCCATAGCGCTTCGCCGCCTGCAGGAGGACGAGCGCTTCGCCGGAAAAGGAGGCGAGCGAGAAGGTCGCTTTCAGGCGCAACCGCAACCCCATCGGGGCGTTGTTCGGATGCGTGTACACGAATGTTCCCGCCAGGACTTGGGTGCAGAGCGACGCGAATCCGAAGCCGGCTTGGCCGCAGGCGAGCGGGAGCTTGGTGCGGTACACCGCGTCGCTCTGCCAATTCGTTGCCGGATGGATGAAGCCTTGCAGGGTGAGCGTCGCGGGGATGGAGAGCGCATGCGTGATCACGCCGGCCCGCATCTCCTCCGCGCGGACGATCCCAGCGAGCACGGAAAGCCCGGAGGCAGAGGAGGACGCGCTGTGGTCGGGCCGCAGTGCGTTCGACTTCAAGTTGAAAATGGCGCCTGACTTCACACTCCACGATCCATCCGGGTTTGCCCCCGAGACGCTCCAGAGTTCATAGGCCTTGCAGTCGGCCTTGTCCAGAAGCACGAGATGGTTGTCGTCAAGGACGAGCTTGCCGGCTTCCTTCACGTGATATCGCGCATCGGACGGAATCGGCATTGGCCCGGGGTCGCCGCCGGACTGTGCATAGAGGATCGGGATGAAGGGGACCGGATCGCGTTCGCTGTCGACGATGTTGACCGGCAGGTTGGGCACGAAACTCAAGCGCCAAGTGAGGGCAAGCCGCGACATGAAGGCGTCCGACTCCGCATGGACCGCAAAGGCGGAGATGTCGGTGTTCCACGGATTGTCCGCGGGATAAATCGTGCAGATTCGGGCCTGCTGCGGGACGATTGGCGCCGGACCGGTCGGGTCGCCACTGCCACAAGCGGCACTGAGCAGGCCAGCGACGGCAAGGCGTCGTGAGGAACGCACCTTCATGGCGACACTCGGGAATGGGGGCAGGCCTGACAGGTCACGGCGGACCCCTCAAGTCTCGGCTCGGAACTCGGGGTCCTGAGCCGATGCCCCCACTGGGCGTCACGGTCCCTCTGGCCTCGGCCGTTAGCGGGCGGGCTAGGTCAGAATCTTCGGCTGTTGCCGGACCAGCAACTGGCCGATCGCCGTGACATGCCGGGCGAGGAAGTCCAACGCATCATCCAGAGAGAAGATGCCGACGAGCTGACCATTGTCGCCGGTGACGACGAGGCGCCGGACACCGACGCGCGCCATCCGCGCCAAGGCCTCTTCGACGGATGTATACTCGCCAACGGAATGGACGGGGGTCGACATGATCTCTGCGATCGTCGTCTCCGCGGGATTCCGTCCTTCCGCCGTGACCCGCACCGTGATGTCACGATCCGTCAGTACCCCGATCGGTCTGCCATCCGCGGTGCCATCCAACACCACAAGCGTGCCGACATCATGCTCGGTCATGCGGTCTGCCGCGAGGCGAACGCTTTCGATGCCTGATGCGGTTGCGACGATACGGCTACACAGGGTTCCGGTTGACATGGTGCCTCCTGGGGTTGTTCACCGCGGTGTGGTGAGTTCCCCAATCTGGCGCTCGGGGGATGAATTCCCCGTGAAATATGGATGAGAACCTTGCCGCGCCAGGTGTGGGGGGCCATGCTGCCCGGCCCGCCGAGATCCGCCGGATGAAGAACCCTTGTGGAGATCTTAAGGTTGTCTTCACGGGGGACGTGGTAGATTGGCTCTGTCGCGTGAGACGGCAAGCTTTCTGAATCCCGGTGACGGGATGATGAGACCATCGCCGGGGTTGATCACCTCACGCGACAGGAGGGACCACTCGCGTGTCCCACCCACATCGAGCTGGCGCGCCGATGTGCCGTGCACGAAACCGCTCCGCGAGGCGGTGGATGTGAAGCGCTCGTACCGGCGAATGTGGGAGTAGGAGCCAGTCTCCCACGGGATGGAAGCCGGAGCCTCCAAGGCCCTCCCGACCGGAACACAACCGTCGGTGGCCGCGGCGAGAAGAACGACAGAGCGATCTGTCGACTCCGGGTAACCGGTACGCAGGGCGGCCCGTCCAGTTCCCTCCAAGGAAATGGGCGGGCCGCCTCGTTTTCTTCGTCCGGCGCGTGCTCAGCCCTGTTTGCCGTCCAGCATGGCGGCCACCGCACCCAGAACCCCATACCAGAGCACACTCACCACGATCGTCTTCCATGCCAGTGCGTAGGGAAAGCCGGTGATCTGGATCTGCCAGAAGAGGATGGCCGGGAAGGAGGCGAATGCCCCGGCCCAGAGCCCGAAGGTGAATCCGGCCTTCTGTCCTGAGCCGAACACCGCGCCCACCTTGTCCCACGCGAGCATCAACATGAACGCCGCGGCAAAGTCGCCGATGATCAACCACATCATCGCGGGTTCCGGATTCATGAAGGGGAGTGTGTTGTACCAGGAGGCGATGACGTAATTGTACAGCACGTAGTCGATCGCGTTCGCCAACACGCCCAGCACGACCGTGCCCGTGAGAACCCGACGCATGTTCATGAGTGCCTCGCCGCGAAGGATGGTGGGAAGGAGCTGCCCACGTGGCGCGTTGCCGCTCGCCAGCGGGTGGATCGAACATTCTGCCCGGTACGCGATTCGTCAAGCGACATTCCGCTGGGTCCCAACCCGGTCGTGGCGGTCGGGTCCACGCCAAAGCGCCCGGCGCGGATTCGCGCCGGGCGACAAGGAACTTCTGCCCTGGTTGAGGCTACCCTTTGTTTCCCTTGCCGGGATTTTCGGGCTTCTTGCTCTGGTTCGAGGAGATGACGATGTCCAGATAGGTCAGATTGCTCGCGGGTACGACGACCGGAGTGCCATAGCGCCCTCCGACATCCGCCGGCGCGACGATGTTCGCCTTGCCATTCGGCGTCTTGATGCGGAAGGTCAGCCGCCAAGTGCCGGCCTTCTCTGCCGGACTCATGGTCCTGTCCTGCGCGAGCATCCAATTGTAGCCATAGGTCACGAGCCCCGAAACATTGACCTCCGCGGCATAGCCACCAGGGCCATCGGCGACGGCGTCATCGACGCAGCCGTCGAATGCGACATCCCCCGCGTTGCTCCCGTCGAGCTTCTCGATGGTGAGGCAGGCATAGCGACTGTACACGTACGGGTCCATCACTGCCGTCGCCCCATTAGTGCCCTTGATCTCGGCCGACTTCGTCCCAGAGGCATAGGGCATCAGAAATCCGTGCATCGGAGTGGGCCACGCGCTGGGCTTCAGGTTGACCTCGACGCGGATGACGGAGTTGATGCTCCAGGTTTGGGCGGTCAGGTTGTCACCCCAGTACGAGAGCACCGGGAAGGATGCTCCCGACCCCACGGCCCAATCCGCCATCCACGTGTTTTCCGTGTTCTGGAGGTACACGCCGGGGAGGTCTTCCACGTTGCCACCCCAGAACCAGGGCAGCGCACCGATTCCGGCTGCGAGCGGGGCCTGACTGCCGGTGGGGCGAAGCCCGGTGGACGCGGCATTCCCTGCAACCACGTCTCCCCCTGCCAGATTCTTCCCTTCAGCAAAGATCACTGGCACACTGAGGTTGTTGCCCCACGACTCGGTTTCACCCCCGCCGCCCCCCCGTCCGTCAGGAGGGCCGTACTTGTAGGACGGGAGGACGACGTCGGATGGATTCGTCTCGGGCGCTCCACACGCCACGGCCACGAACGCCATGGCGATCGAGGCGATTTTCAGGGTTGCGTTTCGCATGATCTCTTCTCCTTGTGATGGCTGGTGACGCGCAGCGCGCGCTCACTCGTGCCAATCGTTTGGTGTCGCCCGCCTCCGTCACGGCTTGTGGATCATCTTGCGCAGGGCATCGTGTGCCTGGTCAAGGTCGCGAGTCATGTCACGCAACCGATCGCGAAGCTGATCCATGTCGCGAATGCGGTCCTGATCGCGAAGGAGATCTGGGTCCTGGTGCAGGCGGTCCATCTGGCGGAGCATCAACTGGATGCGGTCGCCCGTCTGCTCCATCGACTGGCCAACCTGTCGGAACTGCTCCTGCGTCCGTTGCTGGGTCATCCACTGATTGCTCTGGCGGAGCCGGAGCATCAGTTGTTCGTGCTGTTGCTGGACATCCTGCAGGCGCAGCCGCATCTGCTGCTGGACTTGCTGCTGCTGCACGGTCATCTGCTGCTGTTGTTGTTGCTGCTGCTGCTGTTGCTGCCGTCCCCCGCCTGGGGGATTTTGGGCACTGCTGACACCGGCAATGGTGGCCAGCAGGGCGGCGGCGAGCGAGAGTGTGCGAGTCATGATCTGCTCCCAACGAATGAGTGTGACAATCGACGTCTGTCTGCTCCTGCCGTCGTTGACCTGTGCTGCTAATACGTCACCCGACCCTCCGTCAGCGCGATGGTGCCGAAGCCCCCGGCTGGCGTCTTGTAGAGGCGCAACCGACCGAGGAGGGGTACAGTCCCGGTGGCCAGGGCGAAACGCCCGGTGCTGGTGGGTTCCTCCTCCTCGTGTTCGCCGCCACCACCTCCCATGCCACCGCCACCGCCACCGCCGCATCCCGCGCCGGGTTCGCAGGCTTCACCGATCCGCTGGCTGGCAAGGAATTCGAGTTCACCACCGTTGCCATCCGCCGCCCGTGTGAAGACGGCAGACGTCGGCACGTATCGTCCAGTGAGTTGGTCCCCGTTGGCGGCCACGTAGGCGAGTCGACCACGGACGGCGAGCCGTCCCGCTTCCGACTCGCCCTGGCCGCCACCAAGGCCGAGGGGACCGGTCACATTGAGCCGGCCTGAGACCATGACGAGCCCGAGATGTGTGAGCTGGCACGTGCCCGTCAGGTCGAAGTGGCGCTGGATCGGTGGCCCACCATCGGATTCGTCCTCGTGGCCACCTTCCTCCGAGGTGCCGCCTCCCTCGTCTTCATGCACGCGGGCGGTGGCAACGACCTCGCAGGGTCCTTTCATCGGGCGATCGCTGCCTGCTTTCGCGGCCAGCAACGAACCGGTTGGGGTGGACGCGTCAGGGGCACAGCCCGCGAGACAGAGGACTCCCGATGCCAGTCCTACAATCCCGAGGCGCAAGAGATATTGGAACACGGAGCCACCTCCACGCTGGGAGTCGTGTCGCGTCCCGTGGGGGAGGGGAACCTTGGGCGTGGCCGAGGCTTTCGCGACACCCCAGTATGTGGAGCGGTAGGTGAATGGGGTGTGAAGGGGCCGTGAATATGATGCGAGTGACGTCTGCACCAGCCGAGGTGGGGCCGCGCGAATGCGTGCAGCGGCAGGTCCGTCCCGGCACCCGTCAGCAGATCGGCGGCGCTACGGGATGGGGCCGCTGCTGAGGCGCTGGAAGGCCGCGAACAGCCCCACCCGCCACCGCACGATCATCCCGAACGCCAGGAGGTAGAAGACCGCGGCCGTCTGCAACGGAGAGATCAGGTGCCCGATGTAATCGTGCAGCAGCAGCCGGACGGCCAGCAAGCCGAGGAGAATGGCCAGGAAGGAGCGTGAGCGCTGCATGTAGACCACGCCGTCGCGGAGTTCGAGTCGCGAGGAACGGAGCAGTGGATACGACAGGACGACGGCACCGAGCAGCAGGGAAATGACTGCCCACGACCAGGGCACCCGCATCGCCGGTGAAATGAACATGAAGAACCCGGTGCTCATTCCCAGCGGCGGAATGATGATCGCTTTCCGCGTCAGGGGAACACGCGTCTCCCGGATCCGCCAGAAGAGGATGACCCCGCCACCCAGGAGGGGACTGATCCGCAATAAGGGGCGGAGTACGGACTGGTAGCGGAGGTACAGTTCCTGAACGCTCATCGGAATCAAAGATATCCGGGGATATGCAGCATCCTGAATCCCGGTCCTAAAGATCCGGTTGCGGGGTGTCCACGACCCCGGCCCAGGCCGGCCCACGGGGGGCTCCGGGTTGCATGTCGGGCGACATAAGTGTATATTCCACAATCGTTTAGGAGACACTGCAAAACGGCCCCCACCCGAGGTTCCCGTCGGTTCTGAATCACCCCCGGGTACCCAGCGACCCGCCCGAAAGGGCCCCGGAGGCAATTCATGGGACAGAACGAGGCACTTCTCGCACGTCGGGCCGCCGTCGTGGCCCCGGGTGTTCCACGGGTGACCACCCGCACGGTCGCGAGCGCCACTGGGGCGACACTGCGCGATCATGAGGGCGCTGGCATCCTCGACTTCGCCGGCGGGATCGGAGTCATGAACGTCGGTCACGGCAACGCCAAGGTGGTCGCCGCGATCAAGGCCCAAGCCGACCTCCTCCTCCACAACTGTTTCCATATCGCCACCTACGAGCCCTATGTCGCACTCTGCGAACGGCTCGCCGCGCTTCTCCCGCATGGCGAGGCGACCAAGGTCGTCCTGCTGAACAGCGGAGCGGAAGCGGTTGAGAACGCCGTGAAGATCGCGCGTCAGGCGACCGGACGGCCCGCGGTGATCTGCTTCACGGGCTCCTTTCATGGGCGGACGCTGCTCGGGATGACGCTCACGTCCAAGGTCAGCTACAAGGCGGGATGCGGCCCGTTCGCGCCGGACGTGTATCGGGTGCGATACCCGAACCACTTCCGATATGGTCAAGGGCTGGAGCTGGACGACTTCGCCTCGCAAGAGATCGGTCGACTGCGCGAGGCGTTTGACCACACCGTCGCTGCCAGCGATGTGGCCGCGATCATCGTCGAGCCGGTGCAAGGGGAAGGGGGGTTCGTTCCGGTCCCGCCCTCATGGTTGCGTGACCTGCGCGCCATCTGTGACGAGCACGGCATCGTCCTGATTTTCGATGAGGTCCAGAGCGGCTTCTGCCGGACCGGGAAGTGGGCCGCGTACGAGCACTATGGCGTCACCCCCGATCTCTCCACCTGGGCCAAGTCGATGGGGGGCGGGTTGCCGATCTCCGCCGTCATCGGCAAGGCCGAGGTGATGGACGCCGCCGCCCCGGGCACCCTCGGCGGGACCTACGGCGGGAACCCGGTGGCCTGCGCCGCGTCATTGGCCGCGATCGACGCGATGGAAGAACTCGACCTGAATACGCGGGCCATGGCGATCGGCGAGACCGTCCGGGCACGATTTACGGCGCTCGCCACGCGTTGTCCACTGATCGCCGACGTGCGCGGTCTCGGTGCCATGATCGGCATCGAGTGTGTGGAAGATGGCGATCCCGCCAAGCCGGCGACCCGGTTCGTCAAGGACGCACTGGCCCACGCCCTCGAGCGCGGTGTGCTCGCGCTCTCGGCCGGGATGCACGGCAACGTGATTCGGTTTCTGAGCCCGTTGGTGATCACGGACGAGGAGCTGGACCACGGACTGACTGTACTCGAAGAAGAACTTCTCGCTGCATGGGGTCGCATCGAAGCGTCGCATGTGGCTTCTGCACATTCCTGAACGAGGCCCGAAACCGCATGCAACCCTTTGCCATCGCAGGACTGCAACTCCAACTCTCTGGTCACGGCAACAACCTCCCACGGATGGAGGAGCGCCTGAATTTCTTGATGGCCGTCTTTCCGTGGGTTGAAATGGTGGTGTTCAGCGAGCTCGCGGCGTGTGGTTGGTCGCCGGCGACCGCGCAGCCGATGCCGGGCGCTGCGGAGTACGCCTTCCAGTCGATGGCGGCCCGCCACAAGGTCTGGTTGGTCTCGGGCTCCCACTTTGAGCTCCTGAATGGCAAGGTCTACAACACCGCGTCAGTGGTGAACCCCGCGGGCGAGGTCGTGGCGCGTCACCGGAAGCTTTTCCCGTTTCTGCCCTACGAGCAGGGCGTGACGCCGGGATCGGAGTTTGTGGTCTTCGATGTCCCGGATGTCGGCCGGTTCGGAGTCTCGATCTGCTATGACATGTGGTTTCCGGAGACGTCACGTCAGCTGGTCGCGATGGGTGCCGAGGTGATTCTCCATCCCACGCTCACGTCGACGATCGATCGCGACGTGGAATTGTCGATTGCGCGCTCCACGGCCGCGACCAATCAGTGCTTCATGGTGGACATCAACGGGGTCGGTGACATCGGCAACGGTCGATCCGTCATCGTCGGTCCGGCTGGCGATGTGCTCTATCAGGCGGGGCATTCGGAGGAGCTCATTCCGATTGAGATCGACCTCGCCCGGGTTCGGCGCAGTCGAGAGGTCGGGCTGCGAGGTCTCGGACAGCCACTCAAGAGCTTTCGAGACTCGCACGTGCAATTCCCGGTCTATGCCGGGAAAACCCGCGAGTATTTCGACACCCTGGGGCCGCTGGCCCGTCCGGAGCGTGGGACGAGAGCCGGGATCCGGGGCCTGGACATGGACAACGTCGGAGCGCCATTCGTGCCGGGGATCGTCCCCGGCACCAAGTGAATACGCTGGGAGGTGGGATGGGTACAGCGACGCCGCAGCGCGCGCCGCAGGTGCAGGACGAGCCACTCTACAATCTGTGGCGGACCCGCACCGACAACTGGAATCGGCTGCGCGATATCGCGCGCCGACTGCATCGCGGAGTGTCCAGTCCGGCTGAGGCCGAGCGGCTTGACGCGCTCTGTGGTGAGTCGCTGCGCGCCTTGGCACCGCTGGAGAAGTACTTCGCTTTCCCGGGATGGCGCGCCTTTGAGCGGCTTCAAGGATTCCATGCGGACAAGGCGTGGACCGTGTTGGCCCGCCAGACGATCCGTCTGGTGCGACTGATCACGACAGGCGCCTTTCGCCGGCTCGATCTCCTGGAGTTGAAGATCCAGGGGTACGCCGACTTGCTTGATCTGGATGAGTTCACGGAAAAGGTCTACAAGAAGATCGGACAGGAAAAGCGCCCCTATTTCGTGACCATGGTGGTGGATGATCTCGGCCCCGTGCAGGAGCTGGAGCTCCAGAATCAGTTGCGTCGGAACCGTCGCGCGGATGACCAATTTGTGTATGAGTCGATCGTGGTCCGAAGTTTTGAAGAGGCCGTGATGGCCGTGCTCGTGAACCCGGCAATCCAGACGGTCGTGGCGCGGTACTCATTCCCGTTTGCCGAAGGCCGCACCAGCCCAGCAGTCGAATCGTTGTACGGCGTGTTCGGTTTCGATCGTGCGGAACTCGCGGCCTTGATGCCGGGCGAGCGGACGCTCGCGTTGGGGCGTGTCCTCGCCGCACTCCGCCCGGAGCTTGATCTCTTCCTCGTCTCCGATGCTCCCGTCGAAGATGTGGTCGGAAAGAAGAGCAATCAGTTCCGTCGGGTGTTCTACCACGCCGAGGACTATCATGATCTCCATTTGAGTGTCTTGAAGGGCGTCCACGAGCGGTATGAGACGCCATTCTTTTCCGCACTCCAGAAATACAGCCTCAAGCCCACTGGCGTCTTTCACGCGCTGCCGATCTCCCGCGGGAAGTCGATTGCACGGTCGGAATGGGTGGGCGATCTGGCAGAGTTTTACGGCTCGCGCGTGCTGAATGCCGAAACCTCCGCCACGACCGGCGGACTGGATTCGCTCCTGCAACCGGTCGGGCCGATCAAGCGGGCCCAGGAGCTCGCCGCACGCGCCTTCGGTGCTCGGCGGACCTATTTCGTCACCAATGGGACGTCGACGGCCAACAAGATCGTCATGCAGGCGCTGATGAAACCGGGGGATATCATCCTCCTCTCCCACGATTGTCACAAGTCGCACCCGTACGCCGTCATCCTCGCGGGCGCCTTTCCCGTCTACCTCAAGGCGTACCCGTTGTCGCAGTACTCGATGTACGGGGCAGTCCCGCTCCGGGAGATGAAGGAGCAATTGCTCCGCCTCAAGGCCGCCGGCAAGTTGGATCGGGTCAAACTGCTACTGCTGACCAATATCACGTTCGACGGTCTCACGTACGACCCGTTGCGTGTGATGGAAGAGATCCTGGCCATCAAGCCGGATATGGTGTTCCTCTGGGACGAAGCATGGTTCGCCTATGGGCGCTTTGTGCCGACGCTTCGGCTTCGGACAGCGATGGATGCCGCACAGCGGTTGCAAACGAAGCTCGCGTCGCCGGAGTACCAGGCCGAGTACGCGGCGTGGCGCACCGCGTTTGAGGCGCACCCGGATTCCGATGCGGCGGCGTTGGAGCACCGGCTCCTTCCGGACCCGGCGCAGGCGCGCGTCCGGGTGTATGCGACCCAGTCGACGCACAAGACGCTGACCTCTCTGCGGCAGGGATCGATGATCCACGTCGCCGATCAGGAGTTCGAGCATCGGGTGCGGACTGGCTTCGATGAGGCGTACCTGACGCACACGTCCACGTCTCCGAATTACCAGATCTTGGCATCGCTCGACGCGGGGCGCCGGCAGGTGGAGTTGGAGGGGTACGAGATGGTGCGCCGGAGTCTTCAGTTGGCGATGACGCTCCGTGAGCGCCTCCGGTCGGATGCCTCGCTCTGTCGGTACTTCCGGGTCTTGGGACCTGCCGAGATGATCCCGGCGGAATTCCGACCCTCTGGGCTCGATGCCTTCTACACGCCCGAGGAGGGTTGGCGCGCCCTTGAGCCGGCCTGGGCTGGGGATGAAGTCGTCCTCGACCCGACCCGTGTCACCGTGGATGTGGGACGGACCGGATTGGATGGGGATCAGTTCAAGCAATTGCTGATGAACGAATACGACATTCAGATCAACAAGACGTCACGGAATTCCGTGTTGTTCATGCTGCACATCGGCATGTCTCGGGGAACCGTCGCTCATCTGGTTGCCGTGTTGACCAAGATTGCGGAGGAGATCGATGATCGGCTCTTGCACGCCGGCGCCGCTGAACAGCAGGCCCATCATCAGCGCGTGAAGGCGTTGGTGGAAGATCTCCCGCCGCTCCCGGATTTCAGTCGATTCCACCCCGCGTTCAAGGAATCCGCAGCGAGTACGACGCCGGAAGGCGATATGCGAACCGCGTTCTATCTCGCCTATGACGAAGCGGCCTGTGCCTTCGTGCCGCTCGATGCGGCGCTGTCCGCCGAAGTGGCGGCCGGCCGAACCGTGGTCTCCGCGCGCTTCGTGACGCCCTACCCGCCTGGCTTCCCGGTGCTGGTCCCGGGGCAGGTAGTGACCGCAGAAATTCTGGATTACCTCCTCGCGCTCGACGTGAAGGAAATCCATGGCTACGAACCGGAATATGGACTTCGCATCTTTGCCGAGGCCGCGCTCGACGCCCAGATGGCGAAGCAGGGGTCCGGGTCCTCCACGACACGAGGTATTACTGCATGAGCAAGCAATCGATGGTCGGCACACTCAAGAGCGGCGGTAAGCGCAAGCACGGTGGCAAGAAGAAGCACGCCCTGATTCTGGATGGCCCGGCCAAGAAGCCGGCGAAGGCCAGCAAGAAGAAGCGGCCCAAGCTGGACGGGATCTCCGACATCCGACGGCACTTTCACCGCAATGAGGAGCCGGTCTACTTCATCAGCGCCACCCCGTTCAATCTGTTGGGGTTGGATGAGTGGGTCCGCAACTTCCACTTCATCAACTACATCGACTGTTTCGATGGGCAGCACCCGCACGTCTTCGTGCCCGAGGAGACCCCGCATCGGCCCTTCACGTCGATCGAGGACATCAACAATTACCTCCTCAGTCACAAGGAAGTGGTGGACTATATCCGGGCGCGCGGTCCCGGTGGCAAGGCCGTTTTCCTCTTCTTTGACGAAGAGACCGAGGCGCTCTGCCGTGAACTCGGATTGGAAGTCTGCTTCCCTTCGGCGCTGCTGCGCCGCACGATCGACAACAAGATGGAGGCCACGCGTATCGCGGAGCGCGCCGGCGTCAAGTCGGTGCCGCATGTGCTCGCCAAGGTCGGCTCCTGGAAGGAACTGCTCAAGGTGGCGAAACCGTTGGGCAAGGATCTGGTGGTGCAGACTGCCTTCGGCGACAGCGGCCACACGACCTTTTTCATCGCGTCGGAAGCGGACTACAAGAAGTACGCGGACGAGATCGAGGCAGAGGATGAGGTCAAGGTCATGAAGCGCGTGAACGTACGCGGCTCCGCCCTTGAGGCGTGTGTGACCCGGCACGGCACGATCGTCGGCCCGCTGATGACCGAGCTGGTGGGGTTCAAGAGCCTGACGCCCTATCGCGGGGGATGGTGCGGCAACGAGGTGAATGAGAAGGCCTTTCCGAAGACCGTCCGGAACCGCGCGCGGAAAGCCACGGTCGCGTTTGGGGAAGAACTGCGTCGGATGGGATACCGGGGGTATTTCGAACTCGACTTTCTCCACGATCAGGACACCAATGATCTCTATCTGGGAGAAATCAACCCGCGGATCACCGGGGCAAGCGCCATGACGAACTTGGCTGCGTTCGCGCATGCCGACGCGCCGCTCTTCCTGTTCCACTTGCTGGAATACTCGGACGTTGGCTTCAAGCTGGATGTCGACGAACTGAATGCCCGGTGGTCCGACCCCGCCAACATCGATCCGTGGGGCCAGTTGGTGATGAAGCATACGGCGGATACCACTGGGCTCGTCACTGCAGCACCGCCCTCAGGCGTGTGGCGGCTGACGGAGGATGGTGGGGCGGAGCATGTTCGCAATCAGACCCATCGCCGTACCGTGGACACCGAGAACGAAGGCTTCTTCCTGCGAATAACCAGCGTCGGGGACTTCCTCTACGAAGGTGCGGATCTGGGCATCCTGATCACGCCCGGGCGACTCATGACGGAAGAGCACCAGCTGAATGGTCGGGCCAAGCAGTGGATTGCTGCCATCCACGCGCAATACACCAGTACACCGGTGTCCGAGAGCGATGCTGCGGTGGCTGCCACGGTCGCTGAGGTGGGGAATTTCAAGATTCTCTAGTGTCCCGACGACACGAACGCTCCAAGCGGTCCGGGAAGATCTTCCTGGCCCGCGGTGGGCCGGGATCTATCGCCACTTGGGGGACGGCTACCTCAAGTGGTTCCTGCGCGAGGGAGACGCGGCGCGTCCGTCCTATATGGCGTCCGCGCGCGCCCTGCGGACGCACATGCCGGAACTGGTGCCTACATACGAACGATTGGTGGACCTTGCCGGTGGGGGCGATGGCGCCGCTCGCCTGCTCGCGCTCTGGTGCCCGACGCCGTATCTGACGGGGTGCTCGCAGGCGGTCTGGGGCGGCGCATCGCCGATCCTGGTCCGGAACTATGACTATCACCCAGCCTTGTGGGACGGTGTCCAACTCGCGTCGCAATGGACCGGGCGTCGCGTCTTGGGCATGCTGGATTCGCTCTGGGGCATTCTTGATGGGATGAACGAGGATGGACTGGCCGTCTCGCTCGCCTTTGGCGGCCGACAGGTCGTCGGGGAGGGATTCGGGATGCCGCTCATTTTGCGCTACATCCTGGAAACCTGTGCGACGGTCAAGGAAGGCGTCGCTGCCTTGCTGCGCATCCCCAGTCACATGTCGTACAACGTGACGCTGCTGGACGCGCACGGGTCCCATCAGACGGTGTTTGTGGCGCCGGATCGACCGCCCGTCGTGACCAACCGTGCCCTCGCCACCAATCACCAGCGCGTCGTGGAGTGGGAGGCGTATGCCCACGCCACGGGGTCAGTCGATCGCGAGCGTTTTCTGCGAGTCCGCTTGGCGGATCCCGAGGAAACCGCCGCCCGTTTTGTCGGGCGCTTCCTCGAGCCGCCCCTGCATCAGGCCGCTTTCGCGCTCGGCTGGGGGACCCTGTACACCGCGGTGTACGAGCCGAGGACGCGGAGCATGGCGCTCCATTGGGCGGGCTTTTCGTTGCCCCAGTCTATTGCACATTTCCAGGAGACGGCCGTGGCACTCACGTTCATCGGCCCTCCGCGAGAATCGAGGACAGCACTATGACACATCTTGCCATCAATCCGACGACCGGCGAACAACTTGCCGAATATCCCGAGCTCACTGCGCCTGAATTGCGCGCGGCGATTACCGGCACACGGAAGGCGTTTGAGAAATGGCAGCGCGTGCCGATGGCGCGTCGGGCCGAGATGATGCGCACGGCTGCACGCATCTTGCGCGAGCGGGTCGAGCCCTTCGCCGAACTCATGGCCAAGGAGATGGGAAAGCCCTTGGCACAGGGTCGTGGCGAGATCGAGAAGTGTGCCTGGGTCTGCGAGTACTACGCCGAGCACACGGCGAAGTTCTTGGCACCGGAAATGGTGGAGACGGAAGCCACGCGCAGCTACGTCGCGTATCGACCAATCGGGATTCTCTTCGCCATCATGCCGTGGAACTTCCCGTTCTGGCAGGTGTTTCGGTTCGCCGCTCCGGCACTGATGGGCGGCAACGCCGGCGTGCTCAAGCACGCCCCGAACGTCCCCGGCTGTGCGCTCGCGATCGAATCGGTCTTCCGCGACGCGGGGTTCCCGGTCGGACTGTTCCGGACGCTGTTGATCTCGGTCCCCCAATCGAAGGTCGTGATCCGGCACCGCCATGTCGCCGCGGTGACGCTGACCGGCAGCACCGGGGCAGGGAAGGCCGTCGCGCGCGAGGCCGGCGCCCGACTGAAGCCCTGCGTCCTGGAACTGGGCGGCAGTGACCCCTACCTGATCCTTGCCGACGCCGATCTCGACGCGGCGGTTGAGGCATGCGCCACGAGTCGATTGCTCAATTCTGGGCAGAGCTGCATCGCCGCGAAGCGCTTCGTGGTGGTGGAGTCGGTACGCGAAGAATTCGAGCGGCGTTTCGTTGCCCGGATGGCGCGCGCGACCATGGGGGATCCGATGACGGCAGGCGTCGATCTCGGCCCGCAGGCGCGCGCCGATTTACGCGACACGCTGCATGATCAAGTGCAACGGAGCATCGCCAAGGGCGCGCGACTCCTGCTCGGCGGGACCATTCCCGCAGGACCGGGGTACTTCTACCCCCCGACGGTCCTGACGGATGTGACCAAGGGCATGCCGGCCTATTCGGAGGAGTTCTTCGGACCGGTGGCGTGCATCATCCCGGTCAAGGATGTGAAGGCGGCCATCAGGGTCGCCAACGACACTTCCTTCGGCTTGGGCGCCGCCGTATTCACCGCCGACGTCGCGCTCGGTGAGCGCATCGCGGCCGATGAACTGCAAGCCGGGGCGTGCTTTGTGAACGCTTTCGTCAAGTCGGATCCGCGGCTCCCGTTCGGCGGCATCAAGGAGAGCGGGATCGGACGCGAGCTCGGCCGCCACGGGTTGCTGGAGTTTCAGAATGCCAAGACGGTGTATGTCCGGTAGGGGCTCCCCTCCCGACGGCTTCGAGACTTGATTTCGGCTTTCTCACGTTCTGCACGGAGTTTCCAGTATGCGTCGTCTTCTCCTTCCGCTCCTCCTGCTTGCCGCCTGCGCACCCGGCGCCGAGCGCGCCGTCGACCTATCTGCCGATCGGTTGCTCGCGGACATCACGGTGCTCGCCTCCGACTCCCTCCTCGGCCGCGCGCCCGGCACGCTGGGAGAAGAGCGGACGGTCGCCTTTCTGACCTCGCAGTTCAAGGCGATCGGACTCGAGCCCGGCAATCCGGATGGGACGTGGGTGCAGGAAGTGGATCTGGTCGGAGTCGAAGGGACGCCGACGGCGACCATCACCGCCGGCGGCAAGTCGATCGCCATGCGCTGGAAGGACGACTATGTCGCGGTCTCCCGCCGTACGCAGGCCGAGGTCACGGTGGCACCGAGCGAGTTGGTGTTCGTGGGGTACGGCGTTGTGGCACCGGAGTTCGGGTGGGATGACTACAAGGGACGGGATGTCACCGGCAAGACGGTCGTAATGCTGGTCAATGACCCGGCCGTGCCGAGCCGCACCGATGTCACCCAACTCGATCCGACCATGTTCCGTGGCGATGCGATGACGTACTACGGCCGATGGACTTACAAGTACGAGATCGCAAGCGCCAAGGGGGCTTCCGCCGTCCTGCTCGTCCACGAGGATGGCCCGGCGGGCTATCCGTGGGAAGTGGTGCGCGGCGGCTGGAGCGGTGAGCGGATGGATACGCGCACGACCGACAACAATGCCAGCCGTGTCGCCGTGGAAGGGTGGATCACCACCGCCAAGGCGCGCGAGCTCTTTACGGCAGGCGGCCAGGATTTCGATGCGCTGAAGCGCGCCGCGGTCACGCGGGAATTCGTGCCGGTGCCCCTCGATGGCACGGCCGCGTTCGCCATTTTCCAGACGCTGCGTGATGTCCGCTCGGCCAATGTGGTTGCCAAGCTCCCCGGGAGTGATGCGGCACTCAGTGATGAATATCTGATCTATACCGCGCACTGGGATCACTTCGGCATTGGCGAGGCCGTGGAT
Organism: Gemmatimonadota bacterium; assembly: GCA_024641735.1. Lineage (GTDB taxonomy): Bacteria > Gemmatimonadota > Gemmatimonadetes > Gemmatimonadales > GWC2-71-9 > Palsa-1233. Next base: position 27,519 of record JAHECN010000019.1, read on the forward strand.
GGTGATTCCATCTACAATGGCGCGCTGGACAACGCCTCCGGCACGGCGGCACTCCTCGAGCTCGCCCGTGCGTTCAAGGATGCCGGAGCGCCGAAGCGCTCGGTGCTCTTCATGGCAGTGACCGCCGAGGAGCAAGGATTGCTGGGGTCGAAGTGGTACGCCAACAACCCTCTCTATCCGCTCACCAAGACGGTGGCCAATATCAACGTGGATGTCCTGAATGCGTGGGGACCGACGAGCGACCTCGTCGTGGTCGGGAGCGGCAGCTCGACACTCGAAGACATTCTTGCTGAGGTGGCAACCGCTGCCAAGCGGACGCTCTCACCGGACCCCGAGCCTTCGAAGGGATTCTTCTACCGTTCGGATCATTTCGAGTTTGCCAAGCAGGGGGTTCCGGCGCTCTATCTCGATCCCGGCACGCAGTACATCGGAAAGCCGGCGGGATTCGGGGCGGAGAAGCGGGAAGACTACACCACGCGACTGTATCACAAGCCTGCCGACGAGGTGGATCCGGCCTGGGATCTGAGTGGTGCCATCGCGGATCTGCAGTTGCTGTACGGCGTCGGCCGCCGGGTCGCGGATGGCACCGTGTGGCCCACATGGAAGGATGGGACGGAGTTCAAGTCAGTGCGGGAGAAGATGCTGGGTGCTGCCGGGAAGTAACTGAGGCGCTGGGTCGGTCAGGCTGCTTGCATGACCTCGC
>JAHECN010000131.1 GCA_024641735.1 Gemmatimonadota bacterium
GGCAACACTTGTTCGTGCACCACGACCATAAACCACTTCTCTGGATGGAGCCGTTGATGCGTTACGCTTTCCTGCCACTCCTCTTGCTCGCCGCCTGCAAGGCGGAAGTCGCTCCGCCGGCTGAGCCCGTTGCCACGCCTGACGTCGCTACCCCGGTGGCGTCGGCGGCCGCCGTCTTCTTCTGCGCAGATTCGACGGAAATTTTCGCGCTCTTCGGTGAAGATTCCACGGGGACCTCGACCGTCGCTCTCGCGATCGGCGACGAGCGGATCCGCATGCGTCAGGTGGAAGCGGCTTCGGGCGCGAAGTACGCAGATTCGGCGGCCACCGCCACGCTGTGGAACAAGGGCGAAGAAGTCCTGTTCGATCGTGGCGGCACGTCAGTGAGCTGCCAGAGCAGAAGCTCGGCCGCCACCGCCCCGTCGGCGGCGCATGGTGCAACGCAGTAGGGGGCAAAACGGCCAGGACGCCTGACCCAACCCGCCTCGGCGGGGTGACGCGACCGCAGCGTGATCCTCACGCCGCGGTCGCGCGCGTGTTGCAGATGCGCCACCCTCGACTCGCCCGACTGGTCGAGTTGACACACCCGCTGGAGCGTGTGGTCCCCGATGCGCGTCCCCTGACGGATCTCGTGGTCCGCACGGTGGTCGCGCAGCTCGTCTCCGCGGCCGCTGCACGCACCATCATGGCGCGGCTGGTCGAGGAGTTTGGCGACGTGGAGGCCATCGTCTCCTGGGCGATGGCAACGCCGGGTGACGCGCCGTCGGTACATGGATTGTCGCGGAGCAAGCGGCGGACGATCGCCGCGTGGGGACGCTACCTCGAAGAGCGCGGTGACCCGCGCATGGCATGGCGTGGCCTCGACGCCGATGCGCTCATCCGTGAAATCACCACCATCAAGGGGCTCGGTCCCTGGAGTGCCCAGATGGTCGCGATCTTCGGCTTTGGGCACGCCGAGATCTGGCCGGAAGGCGACGCGGGGGTGGCCCGGGCGGCCCGGGTGGTCTTCAAGGGGATGCGGCAGGCGACGATCCGGCGGCTGATCGCCGGGCACGAGTCCCATGTGGCCATTTGTTGCTGGGCTCTGCTCGATCAGCACCGGTTGCACGAATTCGATTAAATTGCGCGTCGACCCATTTCTGGAGCCACCCCGTGCGTCCCATGCCGCTGCCCGAACTCAACTACATCTGGATGCTGCTCGGTGCCTTCGTCGTCACCTTCATCATCTCGAATGGTCTGGCCCGGATCATGGGGTACAAGGAATAGCCTGCCACCTCACGGTGCGGTCAGCACCGTGGCGCGCCAGATCCCAGTCCCGGTCTCGAGCGCATTCCCCAGCACCGGAAGCACAATGGTGAACGCCGGGTTGTTCTGGCGGATCAGGATCACGCTGGCACCGGCCCGAAACGGCCAATAGCCAAAGCGACGATCCGGTTCTTCCTGCGCGATCGAGCAGCCACAGGGCCCGGCCAGATCGCGCTCCGACATCTCCACATCGATCTTCGGTGCCACCAGGCTGCGCAGCAGCGGGGTGAAGTAGGTCTTGCCGTTGATGATATTGTCGATGTCGACCGAGACGACCCCGTCGGGCGCCGTCACGGTCGGTAGTGTCTCCGTGAGTGGTTCACCCGCCGTCCCAGCCTTCGCGGGGATCACGGCGTAGCGAACCACGGCGGTCGGCGTCTTCTGCAGCTGGAAGGCACCCTGCGATTGCTCCGGGAGGATGCCGATCTGCACATCGTTGACGTACACGATGACCGACGCGAGCAGGAGATTGTTGACCTCGAGTTGGTACACGTTCTGAGGTATCGGCAGCACCGTCACCACCGATGTCCCACTCTTTCCCTCAAGACTTGCCGTGATGGTGGCTGTCCCGGCGGAGACCCCGAGCGCCAGCCCGGCTTGCGTCACTGACACCGCCGCCGGATTGCTGCTGCTCCAGAGCACGGGGCGGTCCGTGATCGGGACGTCGAATTCGTCGAGGACTTCCAGTTGATACGGGATGGTGGCAGCGAGTCCGACCGTGGCGGTCGCAGGCGTGATCCGCACGCTCTTCACCGCGGCTGGGATAACACTCAGGTTCACGAAGCCGACGCGCGTCCCCACCGTCGCCGTGATCAGCACGTTGTTGTTGGACCGCAGTCCAAGGATCAATCCGTTGGGCGCGATGACCGCCGACGTCGTGTCGTCACTCGCCCATTCCGGGGTGATCGGGACTGGTCGACCGCCAGCATCAGTCCCGGTGGCGAAAGCACGCGTGGTATCGCTGGTCTTGACCGAGGACCTCCCGATCCGGACGGTGATGATTTCCAGCGGCCCGTACACGGTGACGAGCATCGTGTCCGCTTTCCCGGACGCACTGGCGATCATCTGGGCCGTGCCAGGGGTGATCGTGGTGATCCGTCCTGTGCTGGTGATTGTGGCCACGGCTTCGTTGCTGGAGCGGAAAGCGATCGGTGTCGTCACGGCGACGCCACCGGCGCCGATAGCGATGGCGCGGATCGAGTCCGTTGTTGCCACCGGAAGGAGGAGGTCCGTTCCCGCGATCACGACGACTTGCACGCTCGGAGGTCCGGTGTTGTCCCCTTGGACGGTGAGTCGCAGGGTGTCGGCCTTGCCGGAGGTACTCGCGATGATCAGCGCCGTGCCGGGCGCCATCGCCGTGACCCGGCCGGTGGCGGAGACGGTGGCGATCAGCGGTGCGGTGGTGCGCCAGTCGATCGTGGTGGCCACGTTGCTGCCGTTCCGATCGATCGCGTAGGCGACTAGCGAGTCCTGCGCGCCGACCGCGAGTGAGAGGTCACTGTTGACGATGACGACCCGATCCACGCCGCCGGTTCCGGCGGGTCCCCCACCGCATCCCCAGCACGCGAGGGTGACCCCCAACACGGGGACCATGACTCGGAGGCGTCGGATGGCGGAATCGAATGTGCGTCGCATAGCGGGCCTCGGGCATCGGACAGCAAGGAGCAAGGTCGAAATCTACCGCCGCCAGGGGTGCGGCGTGGAGTGGGGACTTTTCACCCTTCCGGGCCCGCAAATCGTATATTCTGCAGGATGAAACGCTCGACCTCCGAATAACCACCCCGTCAGGATGACCGTGACCGACACCCTGCTCCATGACCTCAAGGCCGCTTTGGGCGATGCCTACCATATCGAACGCGAACTGACTGGCGGCGGGATGAGCCGGGTCTTCGTGGCGATGGAGCACGCCCTCGGGCGTGAGGTCGTGATCAAGGTGCTCCCGCCGGAGCTCGCAGCGGGCGTCAACCGCGAGCGCTTCCGGCGCGAAGTCCAGATGGCGGCGCGGCTCTCCCATCCCTACATCGTGCCGCTCCTCCACGCCGGTGAATCGGGCGAGTTGCTCTGGTTCACGATGCCATTCATTCAAGGCGAGTCGTTGCGGCATCGGCTGGAAGAGCAGGGGCCACTCTCCGTCCGCGATACGGTGCAGGTCCTGCGCGATGTGGTCGAGGCGCTTGCCTACGCCCACACCCGGGGTGTGGTGCATCGCGACATCAAGCCGGCCAACATTCTCTCCGATGGCCAGCACGGTGTCGTCACCGACTTCGGCGTGGCGAAGGCGCTCTACGCCGCGTTGCCCTCAGGGATCGCGGGCCACACCACCTCCGGCATGGCGATCGGCACGCCGGCCTACATGGCGCCCGAGCAGCTCGCCGCCGATCCCTCCGCCGATCATCGCGTCGATATCTACGCCGTGGGGCTGCTGGCGTATGAGCTGCTGATTGGTGTGAGCCCGTTCCGGGAGCCGTCGCCAACGGCGACGATGACGGCGCAGCTCACCAGGACACCCGAGTCGCTCCACACGCTGCGTGCGGAAGTTCCGCCGCAGCTGTCGGCGCTGATCAGTCGCTGTCTGTCCAAGAACCCTGCGGATCGACCGGCCGACGCGCATGCCGTGCTGGTGGAACTCGATCGGATCTCCGGGGTGATGGCCGCCGATGCGCATCGCCTGACGACCACCGAGATGTCGACCGTCGTGGCCCCGCCGAAGCGGATTGGCCTCACGATCGCCGCGGTGGCCACGCTGATTCTGGTGTTCGGTGGGATCTACTGGGCCCAACTCTCCGGTCGCACGGCCGCACCACCACCGGCTCGCGTCGACACGTTGATCGTGGCGGGCGGCACCGATGTCGGCGGCGGCGAGTTGCTCAATGCCCCACTCACCCGTGCGGACTCGCTGAAGATTGCCGAGGCCTTGATGGGGGAGTTGCAGCGCACACCTTCGGTCTCGGCACGCGAACAGGTGGCGGAGACCACCCTCGTCCGGCTCTCGCTGGATGCACAGATCGCGATGGCGGACTCGATTATCCGCGCCCGAATGACGGAATTTGCCCGCGCACGTGGTGGCGCCGGGATCCCGACGGCTCCGCCACAGCCCGGGGTGGTCGTCAGCGGCACCGCGCCTACCGCCGCCACCACGCCTCGGAAAATGGTCGTCGTGACCGCGCCGAGACCGGGGTTGTCGGGCGAATTGTTGGCGATCAATGCCGAGGCCACCAAGGAACTCGCGCGTCGCGTCTCCGGTGGGCCGGACTGGCAGATCGTCGTGCTCGACAAGATGCCCGATGGCGGCACGCGCGATTCCACACTGGCGGGCGCTGGCGGGATGGTTTTCGTCTCGATGGTGCCGGGTGCCAATGACTCGGTCGACCTGCGGATCACCGTGCGAAATCTCGGTGCTGGTTCTGCGTTCGGCTTCAACGTGACGTCGAGCGAGGACATCTTCAAGCCGACCTCGTTGGCTCCGTTCCTGGAGACCATCGACAAGGCCGCGCGGGTGGTTCGCGACCTCAAGCGTGTGCCAGTCGGGGGGACCTGGTCCCTCGACCAACGCTCGACCACTCCACGTGATTCCGGTAGTGGCCGGCGCGGCGGTCCCGGCGGTGGTCGAGAAGGTGGTTTCCCGCCCCCCGAAGGACGCCGATTCGACCGTCCGTAGTTCCCACCTGCCCGAAACCGCCAGCCAAGTCCTGCCGTAGGTTGGCCATGTTCCAATCTGAAAGTTTGATCCAGCCAGCATGAGCGTCTCCCCGGAATTTCTCCTGCTCCAACAGGAGGTCGCCGGCCGCTATTCGCTCGACCGCGAGATCGGCCGGGGCGGGATGGGGGTCGTCTTTTTGGCCCGCGAGGTCAGCCTCGATCGGCTCGTGGCGATCAAGCTGCTGCCTCCCGCGCTGGCCACGAATACGGCCCTGCGTGAGCGCTTTCTCCGCGAGGCCAGGACGGCGGCGCAGCTTTCCCACCCCCACATCGTGTCGATACACGCCGTCGAGTCCCGTGCGGAAGTGGTCTTCTTCGTCATGGAGTACGTCCCTGGGGAGACCCTCGGCGAACGGCTCCGGACGCGTGGCGCACTCCCACCGGCGGAGGCGTTGCGGATCGTCCAGGAAGTGAGCTGGGCCATCGCGCACGCGCATGCGCGCGGCGTGATTCATCGCGACATCAAGCCGGACAACATTCTGCTGGAGGAGGGGAGCGACCGCGCGATCGTCACCGATTTCGGGATCGCCTTCGCCGGCGATGGCGACACGCCTGTCGGCACCGCGATGGGGACGATGCATTACATGAGTCCCGAGCAGGCCACCGGCGACGGCGCCGATGTGCGCGGGGATGTGTATGCGCTCGGGGTCACGGCGTATTACGCCCTCTCGGGGCGGCGTCCCTTCGAAGGCGCCGAAGGCATGGCCCTGCTGGCCCAACAGTCCGGCGGTGAGCCTCCCGCGATTCGCACGCTCGTGCCATCGATTGCGCCCGCTGTGGGTATGGTGATCGATCGCGCACTGCGGTCTGATCCGGCGGAACGCTGGGCCACGGTCGAGGAGTTCGCGTCCACGCTCGGATCTGCACGCGCGTTGGTGCCGCAGGCGCCGGTCGTGTTGCGTCGCTTTGCGCGCCACGCCGTGGAGCATGGCGATCGCTTCGGTGTGGTGCTGGGCGCCTCCGTCAGTTCCGGCGTTGCCGTCCTGCTCATCGATGCCTTCACGCGGAGCAGTTTCCTGTCGTTCGAGGAAGTCCCATTCATGATCGTAGGGGCACTTGGAGCAGGATTCGCGCTGCTGTTGATGGGAATGCACCTGGCCGCCATTCGTACCACCGCGAAGGCCGGCTATTCCCGCGCCGCGGCACTCCGCGCCGTCGCCCAGATCGAATCGGAAAGCGAAGATGCCATGCATCCTGTCTCGAAACAGGGTGGTCGCCTTTGGGATCGTGGCGTGGCAGTGAACGGGATCGGGGTGTCCCTGACGCTGCTCGGCATTTATGCCGGGGTGCAAGCGCAAAGCATTTTCACCTTCATTCCCGTGATGCTGCTCGCGCTCCTCGCTCCCGTCGTGACCGTGCGTCGGCTGATTCAACTGCACGGCGTGAAAGGCTCATGGTGGGGGAGAGTGTTGCGCAGCCGGTTCGGCGCCAAGGTGTGGCAGGTGGCCACGCTGGGGTTGGGCAGGGTCCGCGAGGCACCAACCTCAGGCGAACCCACCGCCATCGCACTCGGCGGCGCAATCCACCGACTCTACCAGGAATTGCCGGAGGGAGAGCAGCGCCTGCTGGCCGAAGTCCCGGCGCTCATCGACCAACTCGAAGCGCGTGCGCTCAATCGGGAAGATCCGCACAGCGTCGATGCAGTGATGGCGCTCGAAACGCTACGACTCGATTTGATGAAGCTGCGTGCCGGGCAGATCGCGGCGGATGGATTGACGACGGAGTTTGGGAAGCTGCGGGAGGTGGGGTGGAAGGTGGATGCGGTGGAGGAGATGAGAGACGAGAAAGGAGAAAGGAGAAAAGAGGACTGAGTCTAATGGCTCGCTCCTCTCTCCTCTCTCTTCTCTCTTCTCTCTTCTCTCTTCTCTCTTTTACCAGCCCAACACCATCGCAAACATCAACGGCGCCACAATGCTCGCGTCGCTCTCGATGATGTACTTCGGCGTCTCGGCGCGGAGCTTCCCCCAGGTGATCTTCTCGTTGGGGACGGCACCGGAGTAGGAGCCGTAGCTGGTGGTGCTGTCCGAGATCTGGCAGAAGTAGCCCCAGACCGGAATGTCCTCGCGCTGCAGGTCCTGGTGCAGCATGGGCACGACGCAGATCGGGAAGTCGCCGGCGATGCCGCCACCGATCTGGAAGAAGCCAATGCCGCCCG
>JAHECN010000132.1 GCA_024641735.1 Gemmatimonadota bacterium
CGATGATGTCCGGCCGCGGGCTCGGCCACACCGGAGGGACGCTCGACAAGCTCGAGGCCATTCCCGGATTCCGGACGGATCTCTCCCTCGCCCGGGCCGAAGCGCAGGTCCGCGAACTGGGTACCGCACTCATCGGTCAGACCGCGGAGATCGCCCCCGCCGACCGAAAGCTATACGCCCTGCGGGATGTGACCGGTACGGTGGAGTCGGTCCCGCTGATCAGTGCCAGCATCATGTCGAAAAAGCTGGCCGAGGGACTCACCGGGTTGGTGCTCGACGTGAAAATTGGTGCAGGTGCTTTCCTGCCCGATCCCGAACGCGCGCTGCAACTCGCGCAGACCATGATCGCGCTGGGAGAGGCGCGCGGCTGTCCGACGGTGGCCTTGCTCACCGCGATGGATCGTCCGCTCGGGGTGGCCTGTGGCAACGCGTTGGAGGTGGCGGAGTCGATCGCCGGTCTGCGCGGCGAAGGCCCCACGGACCTCATGGCGGTCACGGAGGCGTTGGGGATCGAGATGCTGTTGCTGTCTGGATTGGTATCGGACCGCGCCGCGGCCCTGCAACGCCTGCGGACGTCCGTCGCAGATGGCTCGGCTCTTGAGGTGCTGCGGCGTGTCATCGAGGCTCAGGGGGGCGATCCCCGAGTCGTCGATGACCCGACCCGGCTCCCGACGGCGCCAGTGCAGGAGGTGCTCGTCGCAGAGCGCGATGGTCTCGTGCTTGAAGTGGCGCCGCGCGCCGTTGGGTGGGCTATCATCGGGCTCGGGGGTGGCCGCGCCGCGGTGGGTGATTCGATCGATCCTGCCGTCGGCGTGGAAATTCTGGTGTCACCCGGTACCTCGGTCACCCGGGGTACCCCGTTGGCGCGAGTGCATGCCCGGACCGAAGATGCCGCGCACCAAGCCCTCGCGGCGTTGCGCACGGCGCTGCCCATCGGGGACCTCCCACCCGCGTTGTTGCCGCTGATTGCGTGGCGCGTCAGCGCCGCAGGAACGACTTCCTATGGAGATCTGACATGACCGGTACCTTGATCGGCGTTGGCCTCATTGTCGCCCTGCTCGCCTGGTTCCTCGGGTTCGGAAACCACGAGCGCGTTGTACATCCCGAGGATGATGTCGAGACGCCGATTGAACTGAGCGAATTGGAACAGGCCGAGGCCGAGCTCCGCGCCGATCCATCGGCCCGCGCCATTGGAGAAGCGCTGGGACCCGATGGCGAGGAGGATGACTGGGGACCCGGCACGCCGGGGAGTGGCGGGGCGTTGCCGGGAATTCTCTGAAGCAGGAGCGAGTCGTGAGTCGTGAGTCGAGAGAGATGATCCAGTCTCACGACTCCCCACTCACGACTCGGCTCTGCACCTACACGTCCAACACACTCACATACTTCGCATTCGCCTCGATGAACAGCCGGCGCGGTTCCACCGCATCACCCATCAATTCATCGAAGAGCTTTGAGGCCTCGACGGCGTCGTCGAGCGTGACGCGCAGCACGGTGCGTGTCGCCGGATCCATGGTCGTCTTCCAGAGCTGGTCCGGATTCATTTCACCCAGACCCTTGTAGCGTTGCAGGCTGACGTTTCCCTTGCCCCCCTCGGCGAGGCGACGCTGGAACTCCTGCCGCTCTTCCTCGGTGTAGGCGTAATACTCCTCGCGGCCCCGGGCGACGCGATACAGGGGCGGCTGGGCGATGTAGATGTAGCCCGCCTCGATCAACTCCGGCATCTGCCGGAAGAAGAACGTCAGGAGCAGCACACGAATGTGCGCGCCGTCGACGTCGGCGTCGGTCATCAAGATGATCTTGTGGTAGCGGACCTTGAGGATGTCGAAATCCTCGCGTACGCCCGCGCCGATCGCCGTGATGATCGAACGGATTTCCTCGTTCCCCAGAATGCGGTCGATGCGGGCGCGCTCGACGTTGAGGATCTTGCCGCGGAGCGGCAGGATCGCCTGGAACGATCGGTTGCGGCCCTGCTTGGCGGAGCCGCCGGCGGAGTCACCCTCGACCAGGTAGATCTCGCAGAGCGCCGGATCGTCGCTGGAGCAGTCGGCGAGCTTGCCCGGAAGGACCGCATTCTCCAGACCGGTCTTCTTGCGGACCAACTCACGTGCCTTCCGGGCAGCCTCGCGCGCGCGCGCTGCCGAGACGGCCTTGTCGATGATCGCCCGGCCGACGGCTGGGTTCTCCTCGAGGAATTGGCTGAGGTGTTCGTTGACGATGGAGCGGACGATTCCCTCGACTTCGCCGTTGCCGAGCTTGGTCTTGGTCTGCCCCTCGAACTGTGGCTCCCGTACCTTCACGTGCATGACGCAGGTGAGGCCTTCGCGAGCGTCCTCGCCCGAGAGGGTGTAGTTGTCCTTCTTCATCGCGTTCGACTTCTTGACGATCTCGTTGATCGTCCGGGTCAGCGCGGACCGGAAGCCGGTGAGGTGCGTGCCGCCCTCGTGCGTGTTGATGTTGTTCACGAACGTGAACGTGTTCTCGTTGTAGCCATCCTCGTACTGCATGGCGATGTCGACTTCGACGTCGTCCTTGGTCGCCGAGAAGTGCACCGGCTTGGGGTGCAGCACCTTCTTTGAACGATTCAGCCACGACACGAACTCGATCAAACCCCCCTCGTAGAGGAACGTCTCGGTGCGTGGCGTCTCCGGCCGCTCATCCGTCAGGGAGATGGCGATGCCGCCGTTCAGGAAGGCGAGCTGACGGAGTCGATCTTCCAGTGTACGCCAGGAATAGTCGAGCACCGTGAAGATCTGCGGATCCGGCTTGAAGTGCACCGTCGTGCCGGTGCCCGGCGCCATGCCGATGACGCTCAGCTGGGTGCGCGTCTGACCACGCACGAACGACATCTGATGGCGCGCGCCGTCGCGATCGACCGTGACCGTCAACGACTCCGAGAGCGCGTTGACCACCGAGACGCCGACGCCGTGCAGGCCGCCGGACACCTTGTATGAGTTCTTGTCGAACTTGCCGCCGGCGTGCAGCACCGTGAGCGCGAGCTCCACACCTGGGATCTTCTCGATCGGGTGCAGGTCGACCGGGATGCCACGACCATTGTCGGTGACCGTGATGGAGTTGTCGCGGTGAATGAACACTTCGATCCGATCGCAGTGCCCAGCGAGCGCTTCGTCGATCGAGTTGTCCACGACTTCGTACACCAGGTGGTGCAGGCCGTTCTCGCCGGTGGACCCGATGTACATCCCGGGCCGTTTGCGCACCGCTTCCAGTCCCTTGAGGACCGTGATGCTATTGGCGTCGTAGTCGAGTTCTTCCGGAATGTGCGGTGCATCAAAGGCGTTGTCGGTCATGCGTCCTCGCAGCGAGAGCAATCAGGGTCGGTCCAGTGGGCCGACCATCCAGCGAACATGTTGTACGCGTCCGGCACGTGAACCATTCAGGCGTGCCAGAATCCGCGGTGTCATCAATCCCAACTCCGTGGCCCACGCGTGCGTGGCGACACGGACGAGCAGTGTGCCATCCGGCGTGACCGCGAAGGCCTGCGTGACGGCCGAAATTTGCGGCCCCACAAGTTCCGGCCATTCGTCGACGGCGGTGGCCAGGTCCATCCGTTTCCGAAGTCCAGAGCCCTTCAGCCACGACTCCAGCGCCTCGGCGATGGCCGTCGGGGCCTGCGGCCGATTGCTATCCCGCCGTGGTGGTGACCTTTCCATCCCGTACCTCCCAACGCGCCAGCGCCAGTTGGCCCGGCAGTTCTTCCAGGCGCGGCGCCGTCACGATGCGCTGACCCGGGCGTTCCACCAACCGGTCGGCGAGGCGTGCTTGCCGGTCGCCGTCGAGTTCCGCGAAGACGTCGTCCACCAACAGTACCGGGCGCGTCCCGCGTTGCGTCGCCAACGTTTCCTGCTCCAACAGCCGCAGGGCGATCGCGGCCGAACGCTGTTGGCCGCTCGAACCGTACGACCGAAGCGCGTGTCCACCGAGCGACAACACCAACTCGTCGCGGTGCGGGCCAACGTGCGTCTGTCCCCGCGCCAGATCCCGGGTCAGCGAATCTGCCAGACGCGGTTCCCAGGCTGCGGCCTCGACCAGCGCCTCGTCCGTGCGATACCGCAACACCACCGGCATCCGTTCTCCCAGCGCGTCGAGCTCCTGGGCCCACGGCTCCGCGGCTCCCGCGGTCCAAGCAATGCGACCCGCGATCACCTGCGCGCCATGTCGCGCCAAGGGACCGTCAAACGCCGTGGCCGAGACCGCATCATTCCGTCGCAGCGCGGCGTTCCGCTGGGAGAGCGCGGCACGGTACCGCAACAGGGACTCAAGATAGGGCCGCGATGCCAACGAGAGCATCCGATCCATCCACCGCCGCCGCTCGCCCGCCGCCCCCTGCACCAAGGAGAGGTCGGTTGGGAGGAAGGCCACGGCGAGCCAGTGGCCCAGTGCCGCAGTGCGTCCCTCCTGCTCCGTCCCGTCGACCGTGATGCGCTTGCGTCGCGTCGCCGTGGACCACGTCGTTCCGATTTCGGGGCCGTCCTCGACCCCGACGGTCACATGAAATCCCTGACCACCGAAGCGGGCAATCTCGCGGTCCGCCGCACCGCGGATCGAGCGAAAGAGCACCGGGTACGCGATCGCCTCAAGCAGATTCGTCTTGCCGTGCCCATTCGGTCCGACCAGTGCCACCCCTTCTGGCGGCAACGTGAGTTCGGCGTCCGCGAGATTCCGAAAGCTCCGCACCAACACGGTGGCAGCCCGCATTCGTTACCGACCCGAAAACTGCGCCGGCCGCTTCTCCAGAAATGCGGTCGTCCCCTCGCGCTTCTCCTCACTGCCACACGCCACACCAAACTGCTCCGCCTCGAAGGCGAGTGCGGCATCGAGCGGCAGATCAAACGCGCGATCCACCGTCGCCACGATCATCGCGACCGCGGCCGGACCCATCGTGAGAATGGTCTTCGCCAATGCAATCGCTTCGTCGAGAAGTCCTTCTGCGGGGACCACCTTGTTGACGAGGCCGATGCGATGGGCCTCAACCGCATCGATCATTGCGGCGCTCATCAGTAATTCCAGCGCGCGCCCGCGACCCACCAGCCGTGGCAGGCGTACCGTGCCGCCATAGCCTGGGATCAGGCCGAGCTTGACCTCCGGTTGGCCGAACTTCGCGTTCGGCGAGGCATAGCGAATGTGGCACGCCATCGCGAGCTCACATCCACCACCCAGCGCGAATCCGTTGATCGCTGCAATGACTGGCTTCGGGAGTCGCTCCAAGGCACGAAAGGCCGCGTGTCCAGCGGCCGAAAGCGCGGCGCCACTCGCGGCGTCCGTCTTGGCGATCTGCGAAATGTCCGCACCTGCCACGAAGGCCTTCTCACCGGCACCAGTCAGGATGAGGGCGCGCACACTGGCATCGCTCGCGGCCCATGCCGCCAACGCGCCAAGATCCGCGATCACGGCGTCATTGAGGGCGTTCAGCTTGTCAGGGCGATTGATCGTGACGACAACAATGCCGTCGGCGTCTTGGGACGTAAGGAGGGTGGTGTAGGGCATCCGGGAAATATAAGGCAATAGGGTGAGGAGTGAGGGGTCAGGGGGAACAGTGAAAAGCGGCTTTTCAGCTGCGGCCGTCAGGCCGCAGAGAGATCCGTGATGCGACAGGGCGAGGCATGCCTCGCCCCTACGACCTACGACTTACGACCCCCGCCCCCTCACCCCTCACCCTCCCTCCGTGACAGATTCCACCATGCCCACCATCCTCGCCCTCGATCAAGGCACTACCGGCTCCACCGCCCTCGTGGTCGGGCCGGATGGCCGTGTCTTGGCGCGCGCCAGCCGAGAGATCCCGCAGTTCTTCCCCCATCCAGGGGAAGTTGAGCACGATCCGATGACCCTTTTTGAGAGTATTCTGGCTGTCGGTCGGGAGGCTCTGGCGTCCGCGGGCGTGCCAGTGGATGGCATTGGGATCACCAATCAGCGGGAAACGCTGGTGGCGTGGGAGCATCCGTCGCTCAGGCCGATCGGTCGGGCGCTGGTGTGGCAGGATCGTCGGACCGCGGCGCGGTGCGCGGAATTGCGCGCTGCCGGCCAGGAGCCCGCAATCCGTGCCCGGACGGGCCTCCTGCTCGATCCCTACTTCTCGGCCACCAAGCTGGAGTGGCTGCTTCGCGATCCGGCGTTCAGGACGCGGGCGGAGGCTGGCGAAATCAGGGTCGGGACGGTCGAGAGCTGGTTGGTGGCTTCGCTCACCGGCGGGATTCACATCTCCGACCGCACCAACAGCTCGCGAACCATGTTGGCGGACTTGCGCACCGGAGAGTGGGATTCTTCGCTCCTGGACACCTTCGGCGTCCCTGCCGCGATGTTGCCGACGGTGGTTCCCTCTGCCGGGATCGTGGGGCATGCTCGCGCCGAGTGGTTTGGGGTGCCGCTTCCGATCGCCGGGGTCGCCGGCGACCAGCAGGCGGCGCTCTTTGGACAGGGATGCGTGACGCCCGGCAGTGCCAAGATCACCTACGGGACGGGAGCATTTCTCCTGCGGTACACTGGCTCGGAGGCCCCACCCGTTCCAGCCGATGGGATCCTCGCGACGATTGCCGCGAATGCGGCAGGTGGATTGGGGTGGGCATTGGAGGGAAGTGTCTTCGTGGCTGGTGCAGCGGTGCAGTGGCTACGGGATGGGCTCGGATTGATCGACTCCGCGGCGGAGTCCGCATCACTTGCCGCCAGCGTGTCCGATACTGGTGGTGTCGTGGTGGTGCCGGCCTTCACCGGCTTGGGCGCTCCGTATTGGAACGCTGAGGCGCGTGGGACCATCACCGGACTGTCCCGCGGCACCACACGCGCGCATCTGGTTCGCGCCACACTGGAAGCGATCGCCCATGGGACGGCCGATCTGGTGGAGGCGATGGGGGGCGTGCACGCGCTGCGAGTGGATGGTGGTGCCGCCTCCAACGATTGGCTGATGCAGATGCAGGCGGACCTGCTCGGCGCACCGGTGGAACGACCTCGTGGCGTGGAGCTCACCGCCTATGGTGCGGCCCGATTGGCGGCGATCGGCTTGGGTGGTGCGTTACCTGATGCGACGGCACTCGGAGGCACGCAACAATTCCGACCACTTCAGTCGGAGATATGGCGCGCCGAACGACGATCCGAATGGCGACGCGCGATTGGAGCGGCCTTATGGTGGGCCGAGACTC
>JAHECN010000133.1 GCA_024641735.1 Gemmatimonadota bacterium
GCGTCTTCGAGCGCTCGGACGCGGTCGCCGTCATCCCCGGGGAGTTTGCCTGGGACGATATCGGGACGTGGGAGGCGATGGCCCGAGTCCGGACGCGGGACCGGCGCGGCAATGTCGTGCACGGGCCCGTCACGCTCGTTGACTGTTCGGATTGCATTGTCTGGAATGACGGGCCACCCATGGTCCTGAGCGGTATTACCGACACCGTAGTGGTGCACGCCAATCAGCGCACGCTGGTGATGGAACGGCGGCGCGCCCCTGAATTGAAGCAAACCCTCGACGCCCTCCCGAAAGAGGTGCGCGACCTGGAGTGATATGACGGCCGTCTACTTGCTTGACCCTGCACAACCTGGCGCCGCGTGGGCGCCCTTCGCCCGCTCGACCCCGTTTGGAGAACTCCGTGCCGGTGCGTGGCGCCTGCATGAACGCTGGGCGCGCGCCATTGGGAGCCCAACCACCGGCTACATCGCCACGCACGTCAGCGGACAACGACCCACTGGCGCAATTCCCGTGGTGGCGGCGGCCGATGTGTCCGGTCCAGCATGGGTCGTCGACAGCACCTTTTCCCCCAAATTGCCCATGCGCCCAGTCGGCGGCGCCAAACGCCTCCTCCACGAGGGACGCGCCGTGGCCTGGCACCTCGATCCGGGCGAGTCGTGGGAAGGACGACACGATGACGGCGACGGGATCGTCGTCGAAGGGGTTGCTCTCCGCGGGGCCCACGACCTGATCACCGCGCTGGAAGAGCAGTTGTTCACCGACCTCCTCCTTGATCTCGAGGGCGGCAGCGACCCGATTCCGGAAGGCGTCCTCGTGCTCGGGAATCCCGGCGCCATTGCGCTTCGCGGCGCGTCAGTGGAACCGGGCGTGGTCCTCGACGCGCGCAAGGGCGCCATCATTCTTGAGCGTGGCGTGGAAGTGCGCTCCGGCACCCGCATCGAAGGGCCAAGTCGAGCGGATCGCGGCACCTTCCTGCTTGGCGGGCAGTTCCGGCACATCAGTGTAGGCCCGCAATGTCGGCTGCATGGGGAAATCTCGACATCGGTCTTTCTGGGGCATGCGAACAAGAGCCACGACGGATTCATGGGGCATAGTGTCGTGGGATCATGGGTCAATCTCGGCGCGGGAACGATCACATCGAACCTCAAGAACACCTATGGTCCGATCCGCCTCGACATTGCCGGTGAGAGCGTGCCGACCGAGCGCACCTTCCTTGGGGCGTTGATCGGGGATCACGTGAAGACCGCGATCGGGACGCTGCTCCCGACCGGTGCCGTGATCGGGGCGGGCGCCAACCTCTTCGGTACACCGCGTGCTGCGAAGTGGACTCCGCCCTTTGCGTGGGGCGGCGACGGGGACGACACGGTCACCCTCGACGCCTTTCTGACGACAGCGGCTCGCGTACTCCCGCGCCGCGACGTGGCTGTCGACGCGCCGATGAAGGCCGCGCTCAAGGCGCTCCACGAGCGCAACGCCGGTGGTTGAGGCGCGACGGCCGTCGTGACGATGCGGCCGCCCGTTGCCGAGCTGATCGTGCTCGGTTCGGGCTCGAAGGGGAACGCCTTCGCGTTGGTGCATGAGGGAGCCCTGCTGCTGCTGGAGGCGGGGTACTCCCTCCGGGAACTCGATCGGCGGCTCGGGGAGGCCGGTCTTGATCCTGCCGCGCTCGTGGGTATCGCCATTACCCATGAACATGGTGATCACGCCTCCAGCGCGACCAAGCTCGCTCGGCGGCATGCAGTCCCTCTCCTCGCTTCCTTCGGGACCTTTCATGCGCTGGCGCGCGGCGGCGATCCGTGCGAGTTCCGGCCGATCGGTTCGCGCGGCGGTGGAGAGGTGGGTCCCTTCCGCATTGCCGCATGCCCCACCTCGCACGATGCGGCCGAGCCGGTCGCCCTTGCCGTCACGCTTCCGGACGGCACCTCCCTCGCCATGGCCACGGACCTCGGCCGCCCGACGCAGGCCGTGCGCCTCTTCATGCGCGACCGCAACTGCCTGGTGCTCGAATCGAACCACGACGAACACCTGCTCCGCACGTCAGGATATCCAGCGGTTGTCCAAGATCGAATCGCGGGACCCGGTGGTCACCTCGCGAACCACGACGCCGCGCAGTTGCTCGCGGAATTGCAGCATGATGAACTGCACACCGTGGTCCTCGCGCACTTGAGCCAACGCTGCAATACTGCAGAGACCGCACGCGCCACCGTGGAGCCGATCATCCGGGAGGCGGGATTCCTTGGCGCACTCTGGCTCGCCGCACAGGACGGCCCGATGCCGCCCATGCCGATCCACGGCCCGGTCCAGCGCACCCTCTTCCGGTAACTGCTACTCCTCAGCGAGAAGCTGTTGGCGAAGGGCGGCAAGCGACTCGGGCGTCTCGCTGCCGGCTGGGAATTTCAGCGGCAGCGCCTCCAACGTCCGAATCAAGACCTCCGACATGAGCAGCCGAGCGTTCTTCTTGCTGTCGGCAGGAATTGCGTACCACGGCGCATCCGTCGTACTCGTGGCCGCGAGCACCTCGGCGTACGCCGACTGATATTCCTCCCAATGCCCGCGCTCGCGGACATCACCGGCGGAAAACTTCCACTGTTTCTCCGGGTCATCGATGCGTGCAATGAAGCGCTCACGCTGCTCTTCTTTCGACATGTGCAAGAAGAACTTCACGATCCGTGTCCCGTTGCGTGTCAGGTGGGCCTCAAAGTCACGCATCGAGCGAAACCGCTGCTCCCAGATATCTGGGGCACTGCGAATGGACTCGGGAAGCGGTTGATTCTCCAAAATGCCACGATGCACGCGCACCACGAGCGCCTCTTCGTAGTACGAACGATTGAAGAGTCCGATCCGCCCACGTTCCGGGAGACAGCGCGCCGCACGCCACAGAAAATCGTGATCGAGTTCTTCACTCGATGGTGCCTTGAACGAAAACACCTGGCACCCCTGCGGATTCACTCCGCTCATCACGTGCTTGATGGCGCCATCCTTCCCTGCCGCGTCCATCGCCTGAAAGATCACGAGCAACGCCGTACTGTTGTCGGCGTAGAGCAACGTCTGCAAGTGACGGAGGCGCTTCGTGCGATCCTCCAGCAACTCCTCGTACTCCGATTTGTCGCGGAAGAGTTCCGACACGTTCGTGGGCAATTTGGCGAGGTCGACTGGCGTGCCTTCCGCGATGCGGAAACGACTGGGATCACAATTCTGGTCAGACTTCGGCATAACACCTCACAGTCGTGAAATCGCCAGGGGCGTAGCTCGATTCCACAACGAACCGGACGCCCGACAACTCGGTGGTAGGATAGGAGACAACGCGCTTGTACCCGATGGTTGTGCCGCGGGCAAGTTCCGTCCATGCTCCGGAAGCCAGCCGCCCCGCCAGCTGCCATTTCGAGATGTGCTGTCCTCCCGAGATCGGCTCCTGCAAGACGGTGACGCTGCTCCGGCGTGGCGCGAAAGCGTGTTCGACGGTCACGACGCCATCCGCGGATCGGCGGTGCCCGGTCTCCGTCGGTTCGAGCGGCTCCGCGAACTGCTGGTCGAGCGCGGCCCGCATGCCGAGCAGGCGTTGCACGTCGGTGTCATGGAGCAGGCCGGCGCGGGTCGGCGGCACATTCAACAGCAGCTTGGAGTTCCGCCCCACCGATGTTCCGTAGAGCGTGACGAGATCGGACACCGTGCGGACACGGGCATCGTCCTCGGCGTGATAGAACCATCCTGGTCGGATCGAGGTATCCGTTTCCCCGGGGCGCCAGACACTGCCGAGCGGATCGCCCTGCTGCAACATCTTCTCGATGGCGGGTCCGCTAACCCCTGGGACGGGTACAACCGTGGGATCGACCATCGCCCAATTGGTTTCACCGGCCACACCACGTTCGTTGCCGATCCAGCGCACATCCGGGCCAGCATCCGAGAAGATCACGGTCTGCGGCTGGAGTTCCTTCACGAAACTCCAATAGCGCGGCCAATCGTACTGTTGGCGCTTGCCACTCGGCCCCTCGCCATTGGCGCCGTCAAACCAGACTTCGTCCACCTGACCATATCGCGTCAGCAGCTCGTGCAACTGGGTCAGGTAGAACGCATGGTAGCCGTCCGTTCCGTACGCCTTTGCGTTCCGATCCCACGGCGAGAGATAGAGGCCGAGTCGCAGTCCTTCCTGCCGGCACGCGTCGGCAACTTCGCCCACGACATCCCCGGTGCCACCGCGAAACGGTGATGACGCGACCGAGTGGGACGTGGTGGACGTGGGCCAGAGGCAGAAGCCATCATGATGCTTCGCGGTCAGAATGATCATCTTGAAACCGGCCGCCTTCGCCGTACGCGCCCACTGCCTGGCATCAAAGGCGGTCGGATTGAAGAGCTCCGGGGACTCGGTGCCATCTCCCCATTCCCGATTCGTGAAGGTGTTCACGCCGAAGTGGGCGAAGAGCGCGAGCTCGTCTCGCTGCCACGCCAACTGCGACGCGCTTGGGATCGGGCGCGCGGCGTGGGGTGATGGCGTCCACCGCGGCAGTGGCAGCGCGAGCGCACTTGCACCAAGGGCGAGAAAATCTCGACGGGGCATCGCGGGGAGAAACGCCACGGCAACTCCTGAGCGTGAAGGGATCGTGCAAGGTACTCCCCGCCCCGAGGTGGCGGGAAGAGGAGGACCTGCACAGTATTGGACGTCTCCCACCATGATCTCTCGGAGTGTCCATGTCAGCGCGTCTCATCCGGAACCTCAGCTTTCTCCTCCTCGCCCCGTGCGTTCTCAGCGCTCAAACCACTCCGCGCGCCGACACCGTCGCGAAAGCTGCGCGCGCATTCCAGCCCCAGGACTGGTACCGGGTGACACAGTTGAGCACCCCCGCCCTGTCGCCCGATGGCAAGCAGATCGCCTTCACGGTGACCACCGTCGTGGAGAAGGAGAACCGGCGACATCAGGAAATCTGGCTCCAGCCGGCGGCGGGCGGCGCGGCACGCCGGCTCACCTCGCCGGGATTCGAGAGCAGCAGCCCCCGATGGTCGCCCGACGGCACGACGCTCTTCTTCACGTCGACTCGCCCGGGAGGTCGGGGGTCTCAATGGGCGTTGCGAGTCGATGAACTCGGCGAGGCGTTCCAGCCCTCCGGCACGCAGCCGAGCGCGGCTCCTGCTGGGAGCGAACCGAGCGATCGCCGATTCCGAATCACGGCCGGTGACAGCGCCGGTGGTGCGGGTGGTCGTGGTGGCGGCGGGCGTGGTGGCGGAGGAGGACGTGGTGCTGCGACCCCCACCCCCGGCACGGCGACCGGTCCGTATGCGGCGATGCCACCGTTGGCGCGGCCACCGGCCACAGCAATCACGGCACCACTCGATCCCACACGGTTTGATGGCCGCCATTTCGTGGATGAACGGTACAAGTCCAACGGCGTCGGATACATCGCCAGCACAGGGCGGGGCAACACCCCTGGCGGCGGCGACAGCACCACGCGTGCGCGCCCGCCTGCCCAACTCTACTTGCAGCGCACGGGTGGGGCTCGGGTCCAACTCACGGACACGAAGTACTCCCATCGTTCGCCTGTGGTCTCCCCGGATGGAGCGTGGGTCGTCTTCTCGGCCGACACCAAGCTGCGACCGGACTCGGTCGTGACCGCCGAGCGCGACTCGCTGGCGAAACTGCCACCCAATCGCAAACGCGACGAGGCGGCCCGGAACAACGTTGACCTCTTCGTCCTCTCCGTCGAGGCCTGCACCGCCGCGCCGGCCACGTGCGCCCCCCGCCGCATCGCCATGCCCGGCGAGGAAGGGAGCCCGACCTGGTCCATCGACTCGAAGCAACTCGCGTTCAGCAGTCGCAATGGTCCGTACGGCAGCACGCGCCTCTACGTCGTCCCCGCCACGGGCGGCACGCCGCGCGACGTTTTGGGAGCTTGGCAGTATGAGCCTGGCGCGTTCGAGTGGTGGGCGGACGGCACCATCCGCATGGACACCGACGTGGGAGGCAGCAGTGGACTGTATGCCGTCAATCCGGCGACCAAGGAGGTGCGCGCCATCCTCTCGGGTCGGCGCCGCATCTCGAACATCCAGTACGATTCGGCCAAGACGACGCTGATCTATGTCAGCACCGACCATACTCACCCGACGGAGCTCTTCGCAGCGGACATCGACGGGAGCAACGAACGCAAGCTGACCAGCTTCAACGACGCCCTGAACCGAGAGGTCGCGTGGTCAGATGCCGAATTCTTCACGTACCGATCGGTCGGCAATCTCGAAGTTGAAGGGTGGCTGATGAAGCCATTTGGCTACGAGAGTGGCAAGAAGTACCCGGTCGTCCTTTACATTCACGGTGGACCGCATTCCGCCTATGGGGATGGGTGGTTCGATGAATTTCAGAGTCTGGCAGGCGCCGGCGTCTTCGTGCTCTTTACCAACCCGCGCGGGTCGACGGGCACGAACGGGGCCTTCACCAATGCCTCTCGGGGAGACTGGGGAGGGGATGACTACCGTGACCTGATGAAGGCGGTGGACATCGTCGCCAAACGTCCGGATGTCGACTCGACCCGGATGGGAGTGAGCGGCGGCTCGTACGGCGGCTTCATGACCGCGTGGATCACCACGAAGACCAATCGCTTCAAGGCAGCACAGGCCGATCGGATGATCAGTGAATGGTCGGCATGGTGGGGCACGTCAGACGTCCAGAGCTTGACCAATAACGAATTCTTCGGGAAGCCATGGGAGAACCAGGCGATGTACGACTCACTCTCCCCGATTCGGTTCGTCAAGTCGGTGAAGACACCGACCTTGATCGTGCAGTCCGAAGAGGACTACCGCACGCCGATGGCAACGGCGGAGATGTGGTTTCAGGCGCTCAGAACGCTCAACGTGCCGGCGGAGTTCGTGCGGTATCCGAGGTCCAACCATGACCTGTCGCGCACTGGGGAGCCCTGGTTGCTGGTGGATCGCCTCGCCCGGATCCGCCAGTGGTTCGGGTACTGGTTGGCAGAGGGTGGGCCGCCAAAGGCTCAGTAGCCGCCGCGGTCCGGATCGCCAGGGACCTTAACGCCCGCCGGCCGAGGAGTCGGCGGGCCGACCTTCTTGAGGGTCACGGGCTTGGTCAGATCAC
>JAHECN010000020.1:0-21905 GCA_024641735.1 Gemmatimonadota bacterium
TGGGTGACTGGGAAATTGGCGGGGTGTGGGGCCGCTGGTCAAACGGGATGATGGATGGTCGATGATGGATCCATCATCTGGAGTCCCGGCCCTCAATCGAGGCACGCGTAGCCCCCCTCCCCCATTTTCCCTCATCCCTCATCCCTCATCTATCATCCACCATCCATCATCCATCATCCCCCGCCGGTAGCCTTCTCCTTTCGCGAGTGACCGATGCGCTTCAACCGAATCATTTCCGTGCTCCTTCTGGTGGCGCTTCCCGCCTCCGTCCGTGCCCAATCCCGGCTCACGACGCCGCAACAGGCCCTCGGATTCGCGATCGGCGCGGACTATCAGCTGGCGACGTACACCCAGCTGGAACGCTGGTGGGAAAAGCTCGCGACCGAGTCCCCCCGCATGGTGCTCGATACCATCGGAACCACCGCCGAGGGCCGGCCGCAGTTGATGGCCATTCTGTCGTCGCCGGCCAACCTGGCGCGGCGCGAGGAGTACCGGAAGGCGAGTGAGTCGCTCGCCCGCGGGCGGGTCGACGAGGCCACGGCGCGTCAGCTCGCGGCCAGCGGCAAGTCGATCATCTGGATCGACGGCGGCTTGCACGCCACCGAAGTGCTCGGCGCGACGGCCCTGATGGAACTGGTGTGGCAGTTCGTCTCCCAGGACGATGCGGAGACCCGCCGCATTCTCGATGAGGTCATCATTCTCGCCGTGCATGCCAATCCCGATGGCATGGAACTAGTGTCGTCGTGGTATATGCGCGACGCAGATTCGAGCCAGCGCACGTTTGGCAATCTCCCTCGCCTCTACCAGAAGTACGTCGGCCACGACAACAACCGGGACTTCTATCGCAATGCGCAGGTGGAATCGCAGAACATGAGCCGGACCATGTACCGCGAGTGGTACCCCCAAATC
This sequence comes from Gemmatimonadota bacterium, assembly GCA_024641735.1. Lineage (GTDB taxonomy): Bacteria > Gemmatimonadota > Gemmatimonadetes > Gemmatimonadales > GWC2-71-9 > Palsa-1233. Next base: position 910 of record JAHECN010000020.1, read on the forward strand.
ATGTACAACCATCACCAGACCGGCCCCTCCGGCTCCGTGATGTTTGCCCCGCCGTTCCGTGACCCGTTCAACTACTTCTTCGATCCGATGATCCCGACCACGCTCGACTTTGTCGGCATGGCGATGCAGCGGCGTTTTGCGGCTGAGGGGAAAGGCGGCGTCGTCTCTCAGGACGCGACGTCCTACTCGACGTGGTGGAACGGCGGGCTGCGAACGGCGGCCTATTTCCACAACATGATCGGTATCCTGACCGAGACGATCGGCTCCCCGACACCGACCACTATTCCGATCAACTTGACGCGGCAGCTCCCGAGCGGAAACGGACAGTTCCCCGCGACCTGGGGGCCGTGGCGGTTCCGCCAGTCCGTCGACTATTCGATGACGGCCAATCGTGGGATCCTCGATCTCGCGTCGCGCTATCGCGAAGACCTGCTGATGAACATCTGGCGGATGGGCCGCAATTCGATTGCGCGCGGCGGAACTGATACGTGGACGACGACGCCCGTGTTGATCGAGGCGGCGCGCGCGGCGGGCAACTCGCAACCGGCCATGGCTGCGGCACTCCGCGCCCCCGAAGCCCGTGATCCTCGTGCATTTGTCATCCCGGCTGGGCAGGCGGAGATGGGGAACGCGATCGACTTCCTGCAAGCGTTGTCGACGTCAGGGATCGAAATCCAGAAGGCGACCGCCGCCTTCACGATCAATGGCACGCAATATCCGAAGGGATCGTTTGTGGTCCGAAGCGATCAACCCTTCCGACCCCACGTCCTCGACATGTTTGAACCACAGTGGCACCCCACGGACTTGCAATATCCTGGCGGTCCACCGAAGCGCCCGTATGACAACGCGGGGTATACGCTCGCCTATCAGATGGGGTTCACGTTCGACCGCATTCTCGACAGCTACACTGCACCGCTCGCCCCGGTGACGGATGAGATGATCCGCCCTGACCCAGCGGATTTCGATGCGCGCGCAGCCGCCTGGCGGCTCACCCCTGCCTCCACCGACGCTTTCCGCGCCGTCAACCGACTCGTCGCCGCCGGCCAGAAGGTGGAGCGTCTACCGAACGGCGACTTCCTGGTCCCTGCCACGAGCCGCAGTGCCGCCATTCTCGGCGAGATGGCCGCGAGCCGTGGCCTCGTGATCCCGCGCACAACGACCGCACTCCGCGGCACGCCGGTGCGGGCACTGCGCGTCGGTCTCTGGGATCGCTACGGCGGTTCGATGGATGCGGGTTGGACGCGGTGGCTGATGGAACAGTTCGAGACACCGTTTGAGGTCGTCTTCGCACCCCGGCTGGACGCCGGCAATCTGCGCAAGGACTTCGACGTGCTGGTCTTTGTGGATGGCGCCATTCCGGCGGCCGGACGCGGTGGCGGCGGTCGTGGAGCGGGCGGCGGACGAGCGGGTGGCGGCGGTCGAGTGCTCGATGACACCAATCTCCCCGCCGAATTCCGCGGGCAACTCGGCAACATCACGCCGGATGAAACGATGCCGCAGATCAAGGCATTTCTCGAAGCCGGCGGGCGCGTCATCTCGATCGGCTCCTCGGCGATGAATCTCGCCACATCGCTCGGTGTGCCGCTGGAGAACCAGATGCTGGAGGCTGGCCCCGATGGCACGCCGCGCGCACTCTCGTCCGACAAGTACTACATCCCGGGCTCGATCCTCTCGGTGAGCGTGGACACCACGCAGCCCGCCGCGCGCGGCGCACGGCCGGTGACGGATGTCTTCTTTGACAACTCGCCGGTCTTCAAGCTCGGCGCAGGTGCCGCCGAGAAGGGCGTCAAGGCGATTGCCACCTTCACGGCAGAGAAGCCGCTCCGCTCGGGATGGGCCATCGGACAGGAGTACCTGAAGGACGGGATCGCGATGGCATCGGCACCGATCGGCCAGGGGATGGCTTACTTCTACGGACCGGGGATCCTCTTCCGTGCACAACCGGCGGGAACGTATCGCTTCCTGTTCAATGTGTTGTATCCGGAGGCGGGGCTGACGCCTTAGACGGAGAACGGAGAACGGAGAACGGAGATGCAGACTATGTCACGACTCAACACCGCCATCACCTGGCTCGGCCACAGCTCCTTCCACCTGCAGGCGGAACCGGATGGGCCAAGCATTCTGATCGATCCATGGCGCGACAACCCCGCCGCGCCACCAAATGCCGCGGCGCTCGTCTCCACGGCCTCCCTCGTCCTCATCACGCATGCGCACTTCGACCATTTCGGCGGCGTGACCGGCCTGGTGAAAGAGACGGGCGCCACCGTGATTTCGTCGATGGAAGTGACACAAGAATTGGCCGCCTCCGGCGTTCCGGAGGAGCAGCTCGTGGGGGGCAACAAGGGAGGTGCCGCCACGGTGCAGGGCGTCACCGTCACACTCACCCAGGCATTCCATTCGTCGTCGCTCCCGGATGCCGAGGGTCGTCCGCGGTCGATCGGCGATCCCTGCGGGCTCGTGATCGAACTGCCTAACGGCACCGTGATCTTCAACACTGGAGACACCTGTGTCTTCGGTGACATGGCACTGATCGCCGAGATCTATCGTCCGTCGATCCTCATGCTCCCCATTGGGGACTTTTATACGATGGGCCCGCGACAGGCCGCCAAGGCCTGCGAGCTGGTGGCTCCCGAATGGATCATCCCACAACACTACGGCACCTTCCCTGCCCTGACCGGCACGCCGGAGGCGCTCCGTGCGCTCCTCCCCGCCGGACTGCGGGATCGTGTCCTTGCTCCGGCACCGGGCGAGACGATCCGGTAACTTCCCACCATGGCAAATCTTTCCCTCCTCGGTGTTCCTATCGATCTCGGTGCCTCGCGACGCGGCGTCGAGATGGGCCCCTCGGCCGTTCGCCTCGCCCAGCTCGCTCAGCGGCTGGAAACGCTCGGGCATGATGTCATCGACACCGGCGACGTCCCAGTCCCGACGCGCGAGACGCTTCGGCTCGGTCGCGGCATTGATTTCCTCCCCACGATAACGGCGATCTGTCGTGACATCGCGGACCGCACGGCCTCCATCGTGGCCGCCGAGCGGATCCCGGTGGTGTTGGGTGGCGATCACTCGCTGAGCGCTGGGTCGGTCGCCGGTGTGGCAACGGCCTTGGCATCTCGCGGTCAACGGCTGGGTGTGATCTGGCTCGACGCCCACGCCGACCTCAACACCCCGGAGAGCACGCTCAGCGGGAACATTCACGGCATGCCGGTGGCACACCTGCTCGGTCACGGGGACCCCGGAATGTCATCGCTTGCCACCCCACATCCGGCGGTCCGCCCGGAGCATATCGTGATCGTGGGCGCACGCGACCTCGATGATGCCGAGCGGGCCCATGCCCGGGAATTCGGCGTCAAGGTCCACACCATGCGCGACATCGACGAGCGCGGCCTCCGCACCATTCTCAAGGAGTCGATCGCCCAGGTGAGTGATGGCACCGACGGCCTGCACGTCTCGCTCGACCTCGACTTTGTCGACCCGCGCGATGCGCCCGGGGTCGGCACGCCAGTCCGCGGGGGGGTGACCTACCGTGAGGCACACCTCGCCATGGAGATGCTCTGGGACACCGGCCGGGTGGTCAGCATGGATTTGGTCGAGGTGAATCCAGTCCTGGACCGATTCAACCAGACGGCAGAGCTCGCGGTGGAACTGATGGCCAGCGCCTTCGGCCAGCGGATCCTATAGGGCCCTGCGGTTCACAGTGAAACACAACAATGGGGTGGACGAATCACCCCGCTGGGGGTAGAATCCCCCGGCGAAAGATCTAGTCCCCGTGCCCCGAGTCTTTGTGTTCTGTAGCCGTTCTGCTGTGATTTCTACCGTGACTGCCGCCGTTCTGGTGGTGGCTGTTCCGGCATCCAGCTCGGCACAAGGGACCGCCTTCTCCCGCAGCGAAAAGCCCTTCACCACGATCTCCCGGATGTTCACCAAGCCGGCCCCGACGGATTCTGTCGTGGCCTTGGTGAAGTCACAGGTTGGGACTCGGTATCGCTACGGTGCGCAGGCACCGGGCAAGGCTTTCGATTGTAGTGGGCTGGTGCAGTGGGTCATGGCCGCGTTCAACCTGGATGTGCCGCGGACCTCTCGCGAGCAAGCGAAGGAAGGGTTCGAGATCCCCAAGGATCCGACGCAACTCCTCCCCGGCGACTTGCTCTATTTCGGGAAGGGGAAGAAGGTCGATCACGTTGGCATCTACGTTGGTGATGGCAAGTACATCCACGCAGCCAATCGTCGGAAAGGTGTGATCGAGGCTGCGCTCCCCACCGGCAAGCTTGCCGCCACGTGGTGGAAGGGGGCTCGTCGCCTCCTTGGTGGCAGCGAAGAAGCTCCGCCGATCACGCTGCTTGACTCGCTCATGGTGCGACGCACCGACACCTGAGCCCTACGCGTCCTCCGGGCCCGTCGCCCCGACGAGCCACGTCAGTAACGCCGCCACCCCCAACGTCACCACCCCGCCCACCGCCTCCATCGGGCGATCGCGCACGACCACCAACAGCGACCAGATCGAGAATGCCGCGAAGAAGAGCGGTGTCCACGGATACGCCCACACGCGATACGGCCTTGGCAGACTCGGCTCTCGCCGGCGCAACACCACCACACCCACGACCGCCAAGACCATAAAGAGGTTGAGTGTGAATCCGGCGTACGTCAGCACACCCTCGAAGGAATTGGTGAACACGAAGAGCAACGCCAGTGCGCCCTGGAGCAGCACCGCCCGACGCGGGCTGCCGGTCGCCGATCGTTCCGCCAACGGCCGAAGCGGCGGATGGTCTTCCGCCATCGCTTCAATCACGCGCGGGCCCGCCAGCGTCATCGCCGAGATGGTCGAGACCAGGAGCAACGCGATCACGCCAGCCATCAACCGCCCACCTGCCGGTCCGAAGATCCGCTCTGCTGCGATCGCCCCTACCTCGACCTGGCCGGCCAACTCGCTGATCGGGGCCATTCGCAAGAAGACCCAATTCAATCCCATGTAGAGCGCCGTCACCAACAAGGTGCCGAGAATCAGGGCGCGAGGCACATTGCGCTTGGCGTCGACAATTTCGGCCTGAAAATAGGCCGCGGCGTTGAAGCCGGTGTACGCGTACGAGGCAAAGATGAGCGAGATCGCGAAGGCGCCGCTGGTCATCTGGCCCAGTGACGCGCTGGTTGGCGCGAAGGAGAGACTCGTCCCCGGGGGAACTGCCAATCCCATCGCCACAAACGCCAGAATGAGCAGCACCTTCATCGTCGTGACGACAACTTGGACACGGCCACCGATTTCCGGCGCGAGGAGGTGCACGCCGGTCGCCGCCACGATGGCCGCGACGGCCAACGGTCCTGCGGGGATTTCGAGCAGTGGTCCGGCGTAGCGGCCGAGCGCCATCGCCGCCAGCGCGACGGGCGCCGCAAAGCCGACAGCAACCGACACCCAGCCGGCGATCGTCCCGACCGCCGGTGAGTAGATTCGCCCAAGGAATCGATATTCCCCACCGGAGCCCGCGATCGCCGCGGAGAGTTCGCCGTAACAGAGCGCGCCAGCCATGGCGATCAATCCCCCGATGGCCCAGGTCGCCAAGAGCGCGAAGCCGTCGGTGATGCCGAGCACCTGGAATCCCAAGGTCGTGAAGACACCGGTGCCAACGATGTTGGCGATGACCGTCGCGAGGGCGGCGGAGAAGCCGAGCGGGGAGCGCGTGGTGGGTGATGTCATGGGAGGATGAAAGATACAGCACCGAAGCCTCCACAATCGAGGCCTCGCGTCGGGCGCGGCGTGCGGCTACAATCCGGACAGGCCGACAGTCGATGCCGGCCCTCCCTCCACAGCCGAGACCTTTCGATGCCCCACGGACCCGCTGACGCGCCACTTTCCCGGCGCGACCTCCTGAAAGCTGCTGGTGCGGCCAGTGCCGCCCTCGCCGTCACGCCCCGTGACGCCCTCGCCTCGCCCGCAGCCGCGACGGTCACCGCGCCAGCGACCACGATGATGGGCGTGCCCTTCGAACGCCACGAGAAGGTTCGTGTGGCCATCGTCGGTACCGGATTGCGGGGGCGTTCGGTCCTTGGCGAATTGCTCGCGGTGGATGGTGCCGTCATCACGGCGCTCTGTGACATCGTCCCGGAGAAGGCCGCGCGCGCGGCCAAGATGGTCACGGATGCGGGACAGCCTGCGCCGGCGCTCTACACGGCTGGGGAGCGGGACTTCGAGAAACTGGTCCAACGCGACGACATCGACATCGTCTATACCGCGACGCCATGGCCGTGGCACACACCGGTCTGTCTGGCCGCGATGCATGCCGGGAAACATGCCGCGTCCGAGGTGCCGATCGCCTCGTCCCTCAAGGATTGCTGGGAGCTCGTCAACACTTCGGAAAAGACCCGCAAGCATTGCCTGATGATGGAGAATTGCTGTTACGACTTCAACGAGATGTTGATCGACACCATGGTGAAGAAGGGACTCTTCGGCGAGATCCTCTACGCCGAGGCCGCCTACATCCATGACTTGCGCAGCATTCTCTTCGAGGACCGGGACGAAGGGCTCTGGCGTCGCAAGCCCCACACCAATCGTGACGGCAATTTCTATCCGACGCACGGTTTGGGGCCGGTCGCGTGGTATCTCGACATCCACAAGGGCGATCGCTTCGACTTCCTCGTCTCGATGTCCACGCCGGAGCGTGGACTCACCGAGTGGCGCGAGGCGAATGTGCCGAAGGATTCTCCCAAGTGGGAGGAGCGCTACATCGCCGGCGACTTCAACTCGTCGCTCGTAAAGACGATGCGCGGCAAGACGATTCTCCTGCAGCACAACGTGACACTGCCGACGCCGTATGACCGCCTCAACTCCGTCCGTGGCACCAAGGGTGTCTTCAAGGATTATCCGGGAAGGGTCTACCTTGAGGGACAGCCCGGCGGCCACGGCTTCAAGCCAGTCGACACGTACAAGGCGGAGCACACTCATCCACTCTGGTTGCGCGTCGGAGAAATTGCGCGCCAGAAGGGTGGCCATGGTGGCATGGACTACTTGATGGCATTCCGGATGATCGAATGCATGCGCGAGGGGACGCCACCCGACTTCGACGTCTATGATGCGGCAGCCTGGAGCGCGCCGTGGCCGCTCTCCGAAGCATCGCTTGCCAAGAACAGCGCACCAATGAAGTTCCCAGACTTCACGCGTGGCGCGTGGCAGCGTCCGGGGAAGGGCGCGTGAATCCGACCTTCCTTGACTGGGCGATCATCGCCGCGTCGGTGATCATCTGTGCCATTCCACCGATCCTGTTGGCCAAGCGGGCCGGTTCCAGCACCGCGGAATTCTTCACCTCGGGACAATCCGCGCCGTGGTGGCTGATCGGCGTTTCGATGGTGGCCACGACCTTCAGCACCGACACCCCGAACCTGGTCACCAACTTCGTCCGGACCGGCGGCGTCGCAAGCAATTGGCAGTGGTGGGCCTTCCTGCTCACCGGGATGGCGACGGTCTTCTTCTTCGCACGACTCTGGCGGCGTTCCGGGGTGCTGACCGACCTCGAATTCTACGAACTGCGCTACAGCGGTCGCCCGGCGACACTCGTGCGCGGTTTCCGTGCCGTCTATCTCGGCCTCTTCTTCAATTGCTTCATCATGGCCTCGGTGAACCTGGCCGCCGCCAAGATCGCCTCGATCGTGCTCGGGTGGCCGATGTGGCAGACGTTGCTGATCTGCGGCGTGTTGAACGTCGCCTTCGCCGCGAGCTCCGGTCTCTGGGGCGTCCTCGTCGTGGACTTCATTCAGTTCGGCATCGCGATGACGGGAGCGTTCGCCGCGATGTACTACTCGCTCCAGCAACCGGAAGTCGGCGGGCTGGCCGGCCTGGTTTCGCGGTTGCCGGAATCGACGCTCTCACTGGTCCCGGACTTCAGCAATTGGCCGCTCACCGTCACGCTCTTCGTGATCCCACTCACCCTGCAGTGGTGGTCCGTGTGGTATCCCGGCGCCGAACCCGGCGGTGGGAGTTACATCGCGCAGCGGATGCTCGCCGCCAAGTCCGAGCGCGACGCGCTCGGCGGGACCCTGCTGTTCAACATCGCACACTACGCCCTGCGCTCGTGGCCGTGGATCATCGTCGCCCTCGCGTCGATCCTCGTCTTCCCGACGCTTGACTCCATTCAGGTGGCGTTCCCGAACGTCGATCCGCGCCTCATTGGGCATGACCTTGCCTACCCGGCGATGCTCAAATTTCTGCCCCACGGCTTCCTCGGCGTGATGATCGCCGGCATGCTCGCCGCCTATGTGTCGACGTTGGTGACGCACCTGAACTGGGGTTCTTCCTATCTGGTGCACGATTTCTATCGCCGCTTCATCCGGACCGACGCCAGTGAGGCGCATTACGTTGGCGTCGGCCGATGGATCACTGCCGGGCTGATGATCATCGCCGGCCTGTTGACCTACGCCCTCGACACGGCGGCCGAGTCCTTCCAGTTGCTGCTCTCGATCGGTGCGGGCACCGGGCTCATCTACCTGCTCCGCTGGTTCTGGTGGCGCATCAACGCGTGGTGCGAGATCACCGCCATGATCTCCTCGTTCTTCGTGGCCCTCGGTTTCTTCATCGCGAACAAGATGGGAATGGCGATCCCGTCGCACATCACGCTGCTGGTGACCATCGCCGTGACGACCGCGGTGTGGGTCACGACCGCACTCGTGACCGCGCCAACCGATCGGGCCACGCTCGTTGCCTTCTATCGGAAGGTCCGCCCCGCTGGTCCGGGATGGCAGTCGGTGCGTGAGGAGACGGGTTTGCCGCCCTCGCCCGATTCACTCCCCCAGGCCTTTCTTGCCTGGATGTTCGGCTGCCTGATGGTGTATGGCGCACTCTTCGGCACCGGTTCGCTCATCTACGGGCATCGCGGGACCGCCCTGTTCTGGATCGTCGTGTTCGTGATCAGTGCTGGCGCACTGCTCCGAATCGTACCAAAGATGTGGAGCGCGAGTCCGGTGGAATCATGACCACGCCGGCGGCCACGGCCGCCGTCATCCTCGCGCGCGGCCTCGGCAGTCGCATGCGCCGCCCGGCATCAGGGGTGGCGCTCGACCCACAGCAGTCCGCGGCCGCCTCGGCCGGCCTGAAGGGAATGATTCCGGACAGCGCCGGTCGGCCCTTTCTCGCGCATGTCCTCTCCTCGCTCGCGGACGCCGGTGTCCGCGAGGTCTGCCTGGTGGTCGCACCGGAACATCAGGCGATCACCGCGTACTTCGACGCCCACCCACCGGAGCGCCTGCAGTTGGCCTGGGCCATCCAGGCGGAAGCGCGTGGCACTGCGGATGCGCTGCTCGCCGCCGAAGCCTGGGCCGCGGGCCGTGACGTCGTGGTCCTGAATGCGGACAACCTCTATCCGGTCGAGGCGATTCGGGCACTCGTTGAATTGGGTGGCGCCGGACTCATCGCATTTGAATCCGGAGCGCTGATTGCGGAAAGCAACATCGAGCGCGAACGGATTGCTTCGTTTGCCCTGCTGGAGATCGATCAAAGCGGCCTCCTGCACGCCATCCACGAGAAGCCTGACCTCGCACTGCTGGGTCGCCTCGGAGAATCACCAGCGGTCAGCATGAATCTCTGGCGTCTTGATGCCCCAATCTTCGCCGCCTGTCATCGGGTGCCGCGCTCCTCACGCGGAGAATTCGAGCTTCCGCAGGCGGTGGCGTTGGCCATCGCCGAGGGGCACGCGGTGCGCGCTGTACCATGTGCGGGTGGCGTCCTCGACCTGTCGCGGCAAGAGGATATTCAGGATGTGGCAACACGCCTCGGGACTCGCGCGTGCCGTCCATGACCACCGCGTGGCAGGAACGTCTCAGCGCGCTCGGCCTCTCTGAGAAGGCGGCGGAGTACGGCGCGCGCCAGTTCGCGATTGTCGAACGTACCTACGCGCGTCGCGTCGGCGACCCCGCCGCCGCACGTGCCTGGTGGGTACCGGGGCGGATCGAAGTACTCGGAAAGCATGTGGACTATGGCGGAGGCCGATCCCTGCTCGCGACGGTCGAGCGGGGCTTCCACGTGCTCGCCACCCCAAGACGGGATGGCGTGGTCCGGATCATGGACGCGAGTCGTCAAACCACGCTCCGCCTTCGGCTCCGGCCTGACGTGCCGGCTCGTCCCGGGGCGTGGGCCAACTACCCGATCAGTGTGATCCGCCGCGTGGCGCGCGACTTTGCCGGTGCCCGGCAGGGCATGGACGCGGTGCTCATCTCGTCGCTTCCCTCCGCGGCGGGACTCTCCTCCTCGAGTGCGTTGGTGATCGCGACCTTTCTGCCACTGGCCGCATTCAACAACCTCGCCGAGCAAGCTCCCTGGCGCATGTCGATTCCCGATCAGGATGCCCTCGCGGGATATCTCGGGGCGATGGAGAACGGCAAGGTGTTTGGCGAATTCCCGGCGGATCAAGGCGTCGGCACCCACGGGGGGAGTCAAGATCACACGGCGATCTTGCGGTGTCGCGCTGGCCGACTGGCCCAATATCGCTTTCTCCCCGTCGGGCCGGAGGGAGATACCGCGATGCCGACCGGGTGGAGCTTTGCGATCGGCGTGTCCGGCGTCCACGCCGCGAAAGGCGGTGCGGTGCAGGCACACTACAACGCCCTCGCACGCCAACTCTCCCTCCTGCTCGCCACGTGGTCCGAGCGGTGCGGGAGCCGCACGGACTCCCTCCTTGACGTGCTCCGGCAATCACCGGACGCGCAGGCAGCACTTGCCGCCGCCGTCCGGGAGCAGCATCCGGACGAAGCCGATCTCCTGGTGCGTCGGCTCGAGCAGTTCTCGGCTGAGTGCTTGGAGATTATTCCGAGTGTCAGAGCCGAGCTGGACGCCGGACGCCCCGAGGCCATTGGGGAGGCGATTGATCGATCTCAGCAATTGGCGGAAGAGGTCCTGGCGAACCAAGTACCTGAGACCGTTCACCTCGCCAGCACGGCGCGCCATCTCGGCGCCGCGGCCGCCTCGGCATTTGGTGCGGGATTTGGCGGAAGCGTCTGGGCGCTGGTCCCGGACGACTCGCGAGAGCACTTCCTGGCCGGCTGGCGAGCGCGGTATCTCGCCGCCTTTCCCGCGCGTGCCGGACGTGCGGCGTTCTTCATCTCGCAGCCGGGACCGGCCGCCGGGGAAATCCCTGGCCTCGACTGAGGCGGCTCAGGTCACCCGCGTCGCCTCCTCGATGGCCGACACCAGTTCATTCCGATCCATCGGCTTGTAGAGCACCGCGGCCACACCGAGCCCGGCAATCAGCTCTGGAGTCAGGAGGTGTGAGAACCCGGTCATCATGATGATCGGAAGATCCTGACGGATCAGACGTGCCTCGACCACCAAGCGATCACCTGTCATGCCGGGCATCGTCTGATCCGTAAGCATCAAGTCGAAGCCGTCCGGAGTGGCACGAAGCCATCCGAGCGCTTCGGCACCCGAGGCGCAGACCGTCACTCCATAGCCCAACCGGACCAGCAGTCGCTCGGTGACAGAACGCACCGCCGGATCGTCGTCGACCACCAGCAGTCGAGTGCCGATACGGCTCGCCTTCAGCCGCGGCGTGGGTGTGGGCGCTTCCACCTCGCGGTACTCCGCGAGCGGAAGCAGCACTTCAACCGTGGTCCCACTGCCAGGGAGACTCGAGACCGCCACGCTTCCGCGGTGAGAGAGGACGATGCCATGGGAGACGGAAAGCCCCAACCCCGTCCCCTCGCCAACCGTTTTCGTCGTGAAGAACGGCTCGAAGATCCGTGGCAAGGCGTCCGCTGAAATACCCACTCCGGTATCGCGGACGGTGATCACGGCGTACGCCCCAGGCTGAAGCCCTTCGTGACCCAGTCGACCAATTGCGTCCGTGTCCACCCGATCCAACGCGATGGTCAGCGTGCCGCCATGGCCTCGCATGGCGTGCTCCGCGTTGACACAGAAATTGAGCAGCATCTGTTGCAGCTGGGTGACATCACCCAACACCGCCAACGGTTCCGCACACAACGACACATCCACGGCCATCGTGCTCGGTGCCGTCGACCGCACCAGAGACTCGAGGTCACGGAGCAATGGACTCAGGGCGACCGTTGTATGCGCCAACGGTGAGCGTCGCGAGAAGGTCAGGATCTGCCGCACCAATTCGCGCGCCCGATCCGCGGCCTGTCGGATCATCTCCAGGGCGCGGTGATCCTCGCTCTCGCCCGGATGATGCTCGAGCATCAACTCCGTGCTGGAGCGAATCACCGTCAACAAATTATTGAAGTCGTGTGCGATGCCTCCCGCCAGCGTGCCGAGGGACTCGATCTTCTGCGATTGGCGGACCTGCTCCTCCAGCCGGGCGCGCTCCGCCTCGGCGCGGTGCTCGTCGGAGAGGTCCCGCAATACGACGTGCACCAGTGCGCCCGGGGTGTCGTCCAGCGGAATCTCCGTGGTCGCGATCTGCACCGGGACCGCGACGCCATCGTGCCTCCGAACCTCGGCGGCGTACGAGCCACCGGCCTCGACGGGACCTCCTGGCACGAGCGTCGTGAACATCCTGCCAGTCAACGCCGTTTCATCCTCGACGCCGAACAATGAGGCGGCCGCCTGATTCGCCGAGGTGATGCGATCGTCCGCCAGCAAGAGGTGCGCATCGAACGCGCGGTCAAAGAGCGCTCGGAATCGCCGCTCGCCTGCCGCTGCAATCCGCTCACGCCGTTCGTACCGTTGGGCACGGTCCGAGGCCGCGCGCGTGCGCCAGCGGACAAGGCTCCAGATCCCGAGGATCGCAAGCAGGAGGTAGCCCAGCCGAGCCAGCGGCGACCACCACCACGGTGGCGCCACCACAAAAAGAAATGCTTCGGGTCCGACCACTTGGCCCCGATAGTCTCTGGCCCAGACCTCCAGGCGATACGAACCGGGCTTCAGCGCCCCGAGGGCGATACTGTTGTCCGCGCTCCAATCCGACAGTGCCCCCGAGCCACCAGTCAGACGCGTGCGATAGCGGGTTTCCGATTCCCGGAAGTAGTTGAGCAAGGCGAAATCAAAAGCCAGTGAGGCGTCGTCGTACGGCAGGCGCGCACCGGACGCGATGCGGCGATCGCCGATGCTCGCGACCACGCGGAGCGGCGGGTCGTCTGCGTCCAGCGGGACAATCGGCCGAAGCCATGCCAGTCCGGTCCGTGTTCCGACCAGCAATTCTCCCGTCGATGGCTCGTACTCAATCTTGTACACATCACTGCTGGGCAGCCCTTCATCGGCCCCGTACACCGTTTCGAGAAACATGGAGTCGGGCGAGACGATACGGAGCTGTGCAATCCCACGTGGCGTCGCCGCGTACAGCCGGTCGCCACTTCCAAGTTCCAGATCGCGGACGAAGTCGCTCGGCATGGCGTCCTGCAGTTCTGCGTTCAGCGTCTGCCATTCTGCATCCGGTCGATCGATATCCCGGTAGCGCAGACCGCCAAGACCGGAGGTTGCTGCCCAGAGTCGGCGCGACCCATCCGACTGTTTCTGTAACACCAGATCGAATACATCTGCCCGCCCGGTCACACCACGATTCGACACCGTCGGCGTCGCGTCGCGACCGCGCACGCGCCAGATCTGGCCGCCCGATGCAGCCACCCAGAGAACAGGCTCGCCGCCCGGGTCGTCCACCTGCACCATGTCTGTGATCCCGCCGACCAGAGGGATATCCAGCCGGATCCATTCCCCACCCGTCCAGCGCCACAGTCCGTTCTTGCCCCCGCCATACAACACCTGCGTCCCATCGGCGTTCTCCACCCGAGAAAACCGCACCAATTCGGTTCCACCAAGGCCCGTTGACGCTGATCGCCACCCCTGTTGTGCACTCCACGTGGCGACGCCTTGATCGCCGGTCGCCCAAACGGTGTCGCCAAGGCGGGTGATGGACGTGACATGCCCCAAGCCAAGCGATGGCGACGTGGCATCAAGAAACGAGCCCCTGCTGGTGATGCGGAGCACTCCCGGATTTCGCGTTCCGATCCAGTACTCCTGTTCTGCACCGAAAAGCACGGTTCGAACGGTTGTCACGAGTGGGTCGGCGAGTGCGGGCGGCATCGGCATGTAGCGGGCCCGCGTCAGCATGATGCGGGTCAACCGTTCGGAGCGATACCCGACCCACACGACCGGCTCTTCACCAGGTCGCGTCGTCGCGGTCAGCGACATGATCGAACTGCGCGCCAAACCGGTCGGTGGTCGGAGTTCCTCCCAGATGCCGTTCGCCGTTCGACGTGTCAACTCGCCCCGTGCGCTCCCAACCCACAATTCCCGCTCCCCAGACGCCCGCTCCACCTCGAGTACCCGGAACGCGTCCTCCGGGGTTCCTGGGATCAGCTGAAATCGGCCATCTTCCAGGGCGAAGACGCCACCCTGCCCTGCGACGTAGAGCAGTGGTCCACCCCGTCCGGCGGCGCGCGCCGGGATGATCGCTTCGACCTTCGAGGTCGTGAGCCCCATGGGGGCGCTGATCGACTCCCAGACCCCAGCGTGCAGGCGCCAAAGTCCCACGTTCGGGGTCGCCACCCAGAGAGTCGGGACGCCGTCTGCTCCCACGGTCTCGAGCGTCACCATGCCATGCGGTTCGAGACCGGCAGGCAGTGGGACGCGGACGAAACGCGTCCCATCAAATCGCGCCAGACTTCCACGCGAGGCCGCGAGAATTTGCCGCCCCCCGAAGATGGTGACTTCGCGAAGGTCGTAGATATTGTCGTCGGCAAGTCCGTCGGGCGTCGCAACAAAGCGGGTCGTGTCACTGCCATGGGTGCAGATCACCCCATCGCGCGTGGCGAACCACAGGCTCCCGTCCGCAGTCGGCAGAATGACGCGGACCGCATTCCATCGGTACGTCGCCGGAAGCGTGACGCGTTTCCACGCGTGTCCGGTGAAGTAGGCTGCCCCCTCCTCGGTTCCCACCCAGAGCAGACCCGTCCGGTCACGCGTCATGGAAAAGACGGTCGCGGGAAGGAGCCCACCACGCTTGTCGAAGGTCTCGAAGGTGATGGCGTCGCGGGACGTCGAAAGCCGCTGGGCGGCGGCCGTCGGAATCCTTGCCGGCATTGCGACGAAAGCCACGGCAGCACAGAACGCAATCAGCGGCTGTCGCACAGGAACTCCACACTGGGGTAGATCACGCCGGTCTGCGGCATCGCGCACCCCAAGGATCGCCAGCCGTCTAAGTAGACGCAACACTGCGTACGCCCTACCACACGACGAGATTTTGACCGATCCCGGATTGGCAATATCTTCTGGGGTCCCCTCTCCCGAGATGTGATGAGCCAGCCGACGCGTGCCTGCCCGACGTGCCAAACCCCACTCCCCGGAGTGGCGGCGTTCTGTTACGTCTGCGGCACCGAGACCCCGGTCGGCATCAACAAGGAGACCGGCGAGATGGTGATTGTCTCGCGCTCCGGGATCGGGCCGGCCGACTTGCGCAAGAAATTGCAGCGCGCCCTCGGTCCCGGCTACGAGTTACAGGATCGGATCGGCGCCGGGGGATTCGCTGAGGTCTTCAAGATCCGCGACTTGCGACTGAAGCGCGATCTCGCCGTGAAGGTGTTGCGTCCCGACTTGGGGCTCTCTCCCGACCTGGTCATGCGCTTCCGCCGGGAAGCTGAGACGATCGCCAACTTGCGGCATCCGCACATTGTTCCGGTCTACGACGTCGGTGAGGCCGAGGGGTTGGCCTATCTGATCATGCCGTTGATCGTGGGCGAGAGCCTCCGTGCCACGATGGAGCGCGATGGTGCCATGCCCGTTGCCGAAGTGCAGCGCATCCTCCGCGAAGCCTGTTCTGGGCTCGCGGCAGCGCATGACGCCGGGATCGTCCACCGCGATATCAAGCCCGAAAACATCATGCTCGAGGGGCCGGAGAAGCGCGCATTGCTGATGGACTTCGGCATTGCCAAGGCGGTCGGTGGCGCCGCAGATGATGGCGATCCGGGAGAGGCGTTGACGAGCACGGGCATCATCATCGGTACGCCGCAGTACATGAGCCCTGAACAGGCCTGCGGGGACAAGTCGATTGACGCGCGCTCCGACCAGTACTCCCTCGCCGTCGTGGGCTACCGGATGCTCAGCGGCAAACTGCCGTTTGATGGAGAGTCCACGCGTGCGGTCCTCTATCAGCAGCTCGTGGCGGACCCAACGCCACTGACCGAGCGGATGTCCGATCTCCCCGGTCCGGTCGCCGCGGCCATTCAGCGCGCGATGGCGAAGGAGCCGGCGGAGCGCTTTGCCGACATGCGCGAATTTGCCGCAATGCTGGATCACTCCAGCTCGATGGCGAGCACTGCCGCCACACCGCCGGCCTCACATCGCGGCATGATCCTCATGGGTGTGGCGATGGTCCTTGCCTTGGTCGGATGGTATCTGTCGCGATCGCCGGCTGAGGTGGTCTTGGAGCCGCTGGGTCCATCGGTGACCGCAACAGGAGATTCCGCTGCGGGCATGACAGCCACCGACGGACCAACGCCTCCCCCGACGATCTCCGCTCGGCCCCAGGGCACCGGGTCATCCACACCCACCGCCACGAACCGCGGCGCCCCAACGCGAAATCCTGAACCCGTGGCGGCCAGCCGCGGTACCGCAGCCCCGGCGGCCGCAGCGACGGCCCAAGCGAGTTGCACGCGCGCCGCCGACAAGAGCGATTGGATTGGCGCGGCCGGAGCATGCGCCACCGAAGCAGAAGCCGGTTCTGCCGTGGCACAGCGCATTCTTGGATCACTGTACGATCGTGGGGCGGGAATGCCCGCGGACCCGACGAAGGCGGTGGAGTGGTATCGCAAGGCGAGCGTGGCCGGAGACCTTGAGGCAAAGATGTTGCTTTCGCGACTCGTGGAAACCGGTCGTGGTGTGCCAGCCAATCAGGGAGAAGCCATCGCCTTGCTGCGCGAGGCCGCAGCTGGTGGCCTCCTCCGCGCCCAGCAGACGCTCGCATTCCGACTCGAGAATGGCGGCGGCCTCAAGAAGGATGAGGCCGAAGCTGCACTGTGGTACAAGCGCGCGGCAGAACAGGGTGATCGCGTCGGCATGCAGAAGCTTGCCGAGTTTCTTGCGAACGGTCGGGGCGTGACCAAGAACGAGAGCGAGGCGCTGACCTGGTACAAGAAGGCGGCCGAGCTCGGCGCCGCGGAGTCCGCGTGGCAAGTCGCCGAGGCTTACTTCCGTGGTCGGGGCACCGCCAAGGACGAGGCGGCCGGGATGGTCTGGTTGCGACAGGCCGCGGCTGGGAATCATTCCGAAGCCAAGAAGGAGCTCGCCAAGCGCGGGGGGTGAGTCCCTTGCGAGACGCACGCACAAGGGCCCCGCTGATCGATACGATCAGCGGGGCCCTTGCCTATCGGGACGGCGGGATTTGAACCCGCGACCCCTACCACCCCAAGGTAGTGCGCTACCGGACTGCGCCACGTCCCGTCATCCGCCGGTCAGACCGGAGGAAGGGCAAAAGTAGTCGCCCGCCGATGATGGCGAAAGGCGCGCCAATTCCAACCGGCAAGGCGTGATATCTTCTGCGTGACCCTGAAACGGAGCAGATCGACTGATGACCAACAGCGTCCCGTTGCATGCCCTGACACTGGAAGGCGACCCGAAACTCCCGGCGCTGGTGTTGTTGCACGGCCGCGGCAGCGACGAGCGCGATCTCTTCCCGCTCGGCCGGATGATTGCGCCGGACGCGACGATTGTCTCGGTGCGCGCTCCCTTCCCGGCCGCGCCGTGGGGGTATGGCCCTGGGTACGCGTGGTACCGGTATCTGGGGGGCACGACACCCGAGGCGGAGTCCTTCGAGTGGGGGCAGCAGTCGCTGGCGGCCTTCCTCGAGTCGCTTCCGGATCGGCTTGGGTACGCTCCCGGCCACGTCATCCTCGGCGGCTTCTCCCAAGGCGGCACGACCGCGTTGGGCCACGCCCTCCGGCACCCCGACACGCTGCGCGGCGTGATGGTCCTGAGCGGATTCCTGCCCGAGCACCCCAGCGTGCACGCCACACCGGCCACCCTTGCCACGACACCGATCTTCTGGGGTCACGGCACCATGGACCCTGCCATCCCGCACGAATTGGCGGCAGCAGGGCAGCAGGCCCTTCGCGAAGGCGGGGCGCGACTCACCGCGCACAGCTATGAGGGGATGGGTCATACGATCGGGTCCGCCGAGGTCAGCGACCTCAAGGCCTGGGTGACGACGCTCGCACCCTGAACGCCAAACGGCGTCTCCGAGGAGACGCCGTTGGCAACGAATGCAATGAGGATGTGCATCGATAGTGCAGAGCCACTGGTCAGATTTGAACTGACGACCGCTCGATTACGAATCGAGTGCTCTACCCCTGAGCTACAGTGGCAAGCTCATGCGATGCCCTGACGCGGATTCGAACCGCGACGCCTTGCGGCACTACCCCCTCAAGATAGCGTGTCTACCAGTTTCACCATCAGGGCGTGGCGGGGAGAACATAGCGGCCGCCACGCCGAGGGTCAACGGCCACGGCCGCCGGTCTGAAAGGTGACCTGGACCCCGACGTTGAGCACGCGCTCCGTCAAGGTCGGCTCATTGCGCTTGGTGAAACTCGCCTGATAGAGGTCCACCATCGGACCAATCCCGACCGCGCGCGAGAGGGGGATGTCCGCGCCGCCACCGACATTCCACGCGAATCCCGTCTCGTAGGTGCTCGAGCCGTTGTTGAAGTCGATCCCGCTCCGCGCGAACCCACCACCGGCCTTCAGGAAGATCCCGCCCTGCTGCATGGGGTAGAACTGCCCGGTAAGCATGAAGACGGCGAAGCTCTCGGTGCCGTCATCGACGTCGTTGGCCCAAGCGAAGATCTCGCCGCCCAAGCGTGCCGACGGCGTCGGTGTCCCCCCCAGACGAATGCTGATCGTGGGCTTGGTGAGGCCGTCGGTGAATGCCGTCTGGTCGGAGAACTTGTAGCTCTCCCGCCCTGCACCGATGCCGCCGCCGATATAGAAACCTCCGCGAGCTCCCACCGGTTCCAGCTCGACGATACCGCGGTCCCGCTCGCTGCGCTGGGCGGAAAGGGGGGTGAGCGCGGACGCGGCCAGCACGAAGGCGGCGAGTGCCAAGACAGAACGACGCATGGTGTGAGCTCCAGAAATTGGTCAATCGAGACGGGGGCGCGTATCGCCACCTACGGATGTTTCGGAATGGAGCAGGCAGTGTGCCATGTCGCTATCTTCTACTGCCACAACAGGTTGAGTGATAATTCAACGGCATTGATTTTTGCCGACTGTCCTCTGTGAGGGTCATTCGTGTCCACTTTTCGCCGTGCGCTGCTCACAATCATCATGCTTGGCCTGGCAGGTGGTGCCGTCCGCCTCGGCTTCTGGCAACTCAGCCGCCTTGGGGAGCGTCGTGCCAGTAATGCGGTCCTCCTCGCCGGCCAGGCGGCACCGCCGATCGATCTCTCGGAAGTACCCGTCCTCGGACTGGCGACCTCGTTGGAAGGCCGACGTGTCGTGGCGGTCGGGTCCTTCGTCGCCGGGGCGGACCTCCTGTTGCGAGGGCGCGTCAACAACAAGGCACCTGGTCTGGAAGTGATGACACCCTTCGCGTTGGCAGGCGGCGGTACGCTCTGGGTGCTCCGCGGTTTTGTCCCGTCCCCTGATGCGACGACACCGCCGGCAACGTATTCCCCCGGCGATTCCGGACAGGTCATTCTCCGCGGTCTCATGCTCGCGATCCCTTCGACCAGCGATGGTGGACAACCGCTGGAGCGCGACGGCCGGACGACCTTTCGACGACTCGATCGTGATTTGGCCGCCACCCGATTCCCTGATTCTCCGCCCTACTACCTGCTCCTCGACCCGGATGTCACCGCGCGGGGGGACCTGGCCTCGGTACCGCTCCCGCCCATGAACGACGGCCCCCATCTCAGCTATGCGATTCAGTGGTTCGGGATCGCCCTCGCGGTTCTCGCGTTCGGATTCATCGCCCTGCGGCCAGCCGATCCCGCTCGCGTTCCACCGCGCCGAGCACCCTGAGGACATTCTCACCCGCAAGTTTGCGGAGATCGGCATCGTTCCACCCGCGGCGGATCAGCTCGGCGAAGAGATGCTGGTATCCGGTCACATCCTCCATGCCCTGCGGCAGCTCGCTCGTCCCATCGTAGTCGCCACCAAGCGCCACATGATCGATGCCCGCGACCCGCCGGACATGCTCGACATGATCCGCCAACTCGCGGACGCTCGCCTGCGGTCGGGGATGCCGCGCGACGAAGCCCTGGACCGCCACGCGGCGCGCCGCGCTGTCCGCGATGCTTCCCGTCGAATCACGCTGCATGATGTCCCACGCCCGCATGCGGGGCGAGATGAAGCTCCCCACGAAGGTGACCATCACCACGCCGCCGTTCTTCGGCAGTCGCGCGAGAATCGAGTCCGGGACATTGCGCGGATGATCGAGGATGGCGCGCGCGGAACTGTGCGAGAAGATGACGGGCGCGGTGGTCACATCGAGCGCGTTGGACATGGTGCTTGGCGCCACATGACTCAAGTCGACGATCATGCCGAGTCGATTCATCTCGCGCACGACGTCGCGACCGAAGTCCGTGAGTCCACCGTTGGTTGGCAGTCCGGTCGCCGCATCGGCCCAATCGAGTGTCACATTGTGGGTGAGCGTCATGTACCGCACACCGAGCGCGTAATACATCCGAAGCGCGCCGAGCGAATTCTCGATCGCGTGCCCGCCTTCCATGCCGAGCAAGGAGGCGATCTTTCCGCTGGCACGGATCCGCGCGATGTCCGACGTCGACAGCGCGAGCTCCAAGGCATCCGGGTAACGGGCAATCACCTGCCGTGCGATGTCGATCTGTTCGAGTTGGATCCTGGCATACCCGGAATCCTTGACCTCCCCCGGGACATACACGGACCAGAACTGCGCCCCAATGCCGCTCGCCCGGAGCCGTTCAAGATCGGTGTGACCGGGCGTCCGCGTCCGCAGGTCGTACTTGGCCACGTCCATCTTGCTCATCGGGTTCACGCGGATCTCCCACGGGAGATCGTTGTGGCCATCAATGATCGGGCGCTCGGCGAGCAGGCGCCGTGCATG
>JAHECN010000020.1:22005-27704 GCA_024641735.1 Gemmatimonadota bacterium
CGCGCGCCCAACCGATTCACTTCGCGGACTTCGGTCGAAAGCGAGACGCGTCCCCCCTTTCCGGCCTCAGGAAATTCGGTGGAGCCATGGTCAGAGGTGAGCGTGATGGCGACCTGATCGAGCGGCACGCTCTGACTCAACGAGTCGAGGAACCAACCCAGCCATCGATCGATGTTGAGCATGTGATCATGCGACTCTCGTGACCCCGGTCCCCATTCGTGCGTGATTTCGTCGTTGGTGGACAGGGAGATCGTCAGCACATCGACGCCATCGCGTTGTCCGATGCCGAGCGCTTGCACTCCAGCCAGGGCGACGTCGAAGGTCAAGGAATCGAGGGGCGAAAAGTAAATGAGCTCGGGCGCTGCCGTTGCACGGTCCGTGGGAAGCCGATGCGGGAAGGTGACGTCACGGCCACCACGTTCGAACGGCCGGTCGTCCGGCTCCGCGTAAAACGCTGGCGGGCGACCGAGTGTCCACGATGCACCAAGCAAGGCGCCGAGTGGGTCACGTGCATTCCATTGCTGCAACCAGGTCGGGAGCGTATCCGCGTAGTAGCGTGACGTGTTGAAGATCCCGCGATCGTACCAGTACACCGGTGCCACGCGGCGACCCACCATGAGGATCGCGCCGCGTGCCTTGGTGGAGACGGCGAGCACCCGCGTTGATGAGTCGCGTGCGACGAGCCAATCCACGACGGTCGTGCCCCGAAAGCGGGCCGGGGACATTCCCGTGCCAGTCGATCGTACCATGGGATACGCCGCGTCCATCGTGCTCAGGTCGTTCGAGATGATCCCGGTGTGCGCCGGGAAACGCCCGGACATGATCGTCGAGTGTCCCGGCCCTGTGTCGGTCAGCGCATGATCCTGCAGCCCATTCGGGAAGAAGACGCCGTCACGAAGGAGCCGCGCCAGGCCACCTGTAAAGCCTGGTCGCCAGCGATCGAGTGCGCCGGGTGGGACTTGGTCGATGACGAGACTCACGACCAGGCGCACGGGAGGGACCGCGCTTTGGCCAGCGAGGGGGCCCACGGGCGCCGAGAAGAGCAGAAAGGCGAGCAAAGACCTCGGCATTTGCAGACACCTCGGGAGGTGGCAGGAACGGGACGTGGGCGTATCTTACTGATAACCCTGATCATATCAGTGACCTGAGGTTGATCCGCCATGGAACGTAACACGAGACAGCGCGGTGCCCTCCGACGCGCCTTCCAGCGCGCCGACCGTCCATTGAGCACCTCCGAGGTTCTCGAGTTGGCGCGTGCCGAGGTCGGCCGCTTGGGAATCGCGACGGTGTATCGGAATATCCGTGCGATGCTCGATGAAGGATGGCTCGCCACGGTCAGCCTTCCCGGTGAGGCGCCGCGCTACGAATTGCACGGCAAGCCCCACCATCACCACTTCCATTGTCGCAGCTGTGATCGCGTCTTCGACGTGCCGGGTTGTACCCACGATCTTGGCGCTGGCTTGCCCGACGGTTTCACGCTGCACGACCACGAAGTCGTGCTCTTTGGTACGTGCCGAGATTGCGCGGACGCGCGTTGAATCCGTGACGGGATTGATCGACCTGCTGATTCCGGTTGTTCGTGGACTGCTTGCCGCCTCGTTGGTGCTTCTGATCGGCCTCTCCCCCGCGGCCCGCTTGATCCGCGTCCATGGCCCCCCGCCGGGCACGGTGCAACGTGATGCCATCGAGGGTTGGTTCGCCCGCCTTCCCGGCTTGCTCGCGTGGTTCTTCCTCACCTGCTCCCTCCTCCGCGGAGCCCTTCAAGTCCTCACCTTCGTGGAACCCGGCGAGGCAGTGACCGCCGATTTGCTGCATGCCGTCCTGCTCGAAGGAAGTTGGGGTACCGCATGGATCGCCCAGTCGACCGCAGCATTTCTGCTGCTGGCGATCTCGTGGCTGTGGCGCGGTCGTGCACGCGTCCTCGCCGGGAGCTCGGCGCTCCTCGTGCTCGTGCTCATCACGGCGCAGACCTACCTCGGCCATGCCACCGAGGAGCTGTGGCGCGGGGCATTGGGTCACGTCGTCCACGGATTGCACCTGCTCGGCAGCGGCGTCTGGCTCGGGACGCTCGCGATCCTGATGCTCACCACGCTCCCGATGCTCCGGGACGCGGCATGGCTTCCGACGCTCACGGCGCTCACGCGTGGTTACTCGATGGCGGCAAGGGTCGGCGTACTACTGGTCGTCGGCTCCGGCGCCGTGGCTCTCTGGACCTACAGTGACGGGCAACTCCTCGCGCTCATCGATTCCACCTGGGGCCAGCTTCTGCTCCTGAAGCTCCTCGCCGTCGCGGGTGCGCTCCTGATCGGTTGGTGGAACTGGCGTGTCGGGACACCAGCCTTGGCGGCGGGCCGAGCGGATGCTGCTGCCCGCATGCGGCGCGCGATTGGCATGGAACTGTTGCTCGGTGTCGTGATCCTCGGGCTGACGGCTTGGCTCATCGGCGCACCGCTCCCTTCCCACGGCGGTTGATCCCCCTAAGTTCAGGCATGCCGACCTACCTCTACCAGACGCTCCCGCACGACGCCGCAACTCCGCCTCGCCAGTTCGAAGTTCGCCAATCCATCAACGAGGCGCCGCTCACACACGATCCCGAGAGCGGCGCCCGAGTCGAACGCGTGATCACCGGCGGGCGTGGTCCATTGACGCCCCGCACGGGAGGTACGGAACCGACCATCGGTAATGCGTGCGGGCCCTCGTGCGGGTGTGACTGACGCACGCCGGCCACGGGCTATCTTCTGTGGGAACGACCCCTCCTTCAGGCGCGACCATGAGCATGCCGCCGCTGCACACCGCCCTGCATTCCTGTCACCGCGCCCACCGAGCTCGGCTCGCTGAGCTCCTCGCGCCCCATGGCCTCCACCCTGGTCAAGACGCCTTGCTGGTGCTGCTCTGGTCCGAACCCGGGCTCCGTCAAGCGATGCTTGCCGAACGGCTGGGCGTGGAGCCGCCGACGATCTCGCGCGTGGTCGCCCGGATGGAGCGTAGTGGCCTCGTCGAGCGCCGTCGCGACCCACACGACGCCCGACTGTGGCGCGTGCATCCGACGCCCCGTTCACGGCTATTGGAAGCGAGTGTGCGGCGCGCGTGGACCGAGTTGGAAGAAGAGATGACCCGCGCCCTCGGCACGGAGGGCTCCCACACCCTGAGCCACCTGTTGCACTCGGCGGGAACCACTCTGTCGCGGTCGCCTGAGCAGCCGTGATCCGGTTCACGGCACTCCTTGGGCTCGTGCTCATTGGCCCCCTCACTGCCCAATCGCCAACCTATCGCGATGCGGGACTCCCGACAGCGGTCCGCGCGCTCGATTTGCTCGGACGCATGACGGTGGACGAAAAGTTTGGGCAACTCTACATGCTGCCCGGCGATCTCGCGCCAGATTCGTCCCGCTTCCAACACGGCCTGTTCGGACTCCAGATCGCGGCACGGGGCAATCACGCGAATGCCGCAGGACAGCTGCTCACGCGTGATGCCTCCGGCTCCGCCCGTGATGTCGCGCACCGCCTCAACGCGATCCAGCACTGGTTTCTCACGCGCACGCGGCTGGGGATTCCCATCATCCCCTTCGAAGAAGCGTTGCACGGGCTCGTACAAGAGGGCGCCACCGTCTTCCCGCAGGCGATCGCGTTGGCCGCCACGTGGGACACCGCGCTGGTCGAGCGCGTGGCCGCACGTATCGCGCGCGAGGCGCGCAGTCGGGGCGTGCGGCAGATTCTGTCGCCGGTGCTCAATGTCGTCACCGATGTCCGCTGGGGTCGTGTGGAGGAGACGTACGGGGAGGATCCTTGGTTGGTCTCCAGGATGGGCGTGGCATTCATTCGCCCCTTCGAGGCCGCCGGCGTCGTCACCACACCCAAGCACTTCGCTGCCAATGTCGGTGATGGCGGGCGTGACAGTTACCCGACTCATGACGATGATCGCTTTCTTGATCAGGTGATCTTCCCTCCCTTCCGTGCGGCGTTTGCGGCAGGGGCGCGCAGTGTGATGGCCTCGTACAACTCCCTCCGGGGAAGACCGGCGAGCGCCAATGCGTGGCTGCTGCGCACCGTACTGCGCGACACCTGGAAGTTCCCTGGGTTCGTCATCGCGGATGCGGGGGGCACCGGTGGCGCCAACGTCCTCCACTTCACCGCGGCCGACTACCCGGACGCGACGCGACAGGCGATCGGCGCAGGACTGGATGTGATCTTTCAGACCTCCTGGGATCATGCCCCACTCTTCCGGCCCGCGTTCGAGGACGGCTCCATTCCCGCGGCAACGGTCGACTCTGCGGTCATCCGAGTCCTGCGCACCAAATTCGATCTCGGGCTGTTCGACACTCCCTACGTGAACGAGGATGAGGCCGAGCGAGTGGCGCGCTCCCCTGAGGCGCGACTGCTTGCGACGGAAGCGGCCCGCGCCTCGATCACGCTGCTGCGCAACACGAACGCCACACTTCCCTTCGACCGCGACGCGATTCGCTCGCTGGCCGTGATCGGCCCTGACGCCGTCGAGGCACGGCTCGGCGGATACAGCGGCCCCGGAAACGCCCCGATCGCGATTCTCGACGGACTGCGCGCCGTGGCGGGTCCAGGTGTGGCTGTCCGGTACGTCGCCGGCCCCGGCAGGACCCGGGACTCGCTCACGCCAGTACCCGCAACGGTCCTTCGCAGCGCCGATGGCCGCCCAGGACTGCACGCGGAATACTTCGACAACATTCAGTTTGCAGGCACACCACGCGTCGTTCGCCAGGATCGTCAGATCGACTTCGCGTGGACACTCTTTTCGCCAGACACCGCACTGGCGTGGGACTGGTACTCCGTGCGCTGGCAGGGCGAGCTCATCGCGCCGGCGAGCGGCATCGTGCATCTCGGCGTCGAAGGCAACGATGGCTACCGTCTCTGGGTCGATGGAGTGCTGCGGATTGATCAATCCGCGCGCGCCTCACACGGCGTGCAGACCCGTGCGGTGCGCCTGGTACAGGGCAGGAGGTACCAGATCCGATTGGAGTACGCCGAGAGCCGCGGCAGCGGTCGGGTCCGCCTGATCTGGGATCACGGTGTACGCCGGGATCACGGTCTCCGCATCGCCGAAGCAGTGACGCTGGCGCGTCGCTCCGATGCCGTCGTGATTGTCGCCGGCATCGAGGAGGGTGAATTCCAGGATCGGGCATCGCTGGCCTTGCCCGGTGCGCAAGAGGAATTGATCCGCAGCGTGGCCGCGACGGGACGCCCGGTGGCGGTGGTGATCGTCGGCGGTGGTGCGGTCACCATGCAAGCGTGGGTGGAACGCGTGGGCGCCATCGTCAACGCGTGGTACCCGGGCGAAACAGGTGGCACCGCGGTGGCTGACGTGCTCTTTGGCAACACCAATCCCGCGGGGCGCCTCCCGTTCTCCATTCCCAAGACCGAGGGGCAACTCCCCCTCCCCTATCTCCATCTCCCCACTGGACGCGGCGATGATTACGCGGATCTCAGCGGGCAACCGCTCTTTCCCTTTGGGCATGGACTGAGTTACACCACGTTCGACTACTCAGACCTCGCGATCATCCCGCTCGCCCGTGACCGCGTGGAAGTTCGCGCGCGCGTCCGCAACAGTGGTGTCCGGGGCGGTGACGAGGTCGTGCAACTCTACCTGCGTGACGAACTCGCCACGGTGGCACAGCCCATCATTGCACTGAAGGGGTTCCGGCGGATACACCTCGCACCCGGGGAGTCGCG
>JAHECN010000134.1 GCA_024641735.1 Gemmatimonadota bacterium
CACGATCGAGTGCGAGCGCGCACGCTGCGGCAGTCGCACGGTCGCGGTCCTCCAGCGCTCGGCCGCTGACCTCGCCGAGGAAGCGTTTGCGCGACGCACCGATCAGCACCGGAAAACCGAGCGACACGATCGCATCGACTTGGTCGAGCAACGCAATGTTCTGCTCGGGCCGCTTTGCAAAACCGAACCCGGGGTCCACCACGATCGCGTCCGCCCGCACTCCTGCCACCAGTGCCGCTTCTGCTGCTGTGCGCAGCTCACGCGTCACACCGCCTGCCACATCCTCGGCGTACTCGGCGTCGTCATAGCTCGCCAGCCTCCCAACCGCGCCGCGGGAATGCGACAACACGACCCCTGCCCCGCTCGATGCGGCAAGCGTGAGGATCGCTGGATCGTGCCGGCCGGCAGTCACGTCGTTGATGATTGCGGCACCCGCCTCGATCGCGGTACGCGCCGTTTCATGTTTCACGGTGTCCACCGAGATCGGCAGGTCCGGATGCTCACGTGCGATCGCCGTCACGGCAGGAAGGACTCGCGCCATTTCCTCCTCGAGGGCCACCGACGGCGCACCAGGTGCCGTGGACTCCCCACCGACATCCACGATCATCGCGCCGCCGCGACGCAGCGCTTCAACGCGCCGCAGCAGGGTGGCTTCGTCGGGGAGGTTGCCACCGTCGCTGAAGGAATCAGGCGTGACGTTGAGGATCGTCATCATGACTGGGTTGTCGAGTGAGGTCTCGCCGAGCCGGTGGCGCCAGAGGACCGGGCGATCGGCGGGCATGGCCATCCCGATGGCCTGCGCGAGTGCCTGGACCGCTTCCGGTTGCACCCACGGGCGCGCGAAGGCGCCGAGTCGTGAGCGGGCGCCAGTGAGGATGAGCCAATCCTCGCCGGTAATCATTTCCAATCCGATCTTCGCGGCCACCGGCAACATCGCCTCAATTGTGGCGATGTCGATCCCGGTCACATGAAAGGCATCACCCTCGATGCCAGACGCCGTGAGCCGACACACTTCGCCCTCCCATCCGTGGGACAGGAGGGCGTTGCGGATCGCTGCCGGAGCGCGATCCGCGAGTGGGGTGACGATCACGCGCCGGCGGGTTCTGCCGGTGGGGCACCGAGGATCGGCGTCCGTCCTTCACTGGGCTCCGCGCGTGCCGGAATCGGCGGGACCGAGACAAACGGCGGCTGAATGACACGCGGCGGCAAGGGAAGGTCTTCCGTGAGGAGACGAAGCTCCTCGCGATCGACCGTCTCCCGCTCGAGCAGCGCCTGGGTGATCCGCTCCAGCAGCTCGCGATTCTCGTTCAAGAGCGCCAACGCCTTGACATACGCCTCGTCCAGGAGGCGCTTGACTTCGGTGTCGACCATCTGGGCGGTC
Source organism: Gemmatimonadota bacterium (assembly GCA_024641735.1). GTDB lineage: Bacteria > Gemmatimonadota > Gemmatimonadetes > Gemmatimonadales > GWC2-71-9 > Palsa-1233. The sequence goes on from JAHECN010000134.1 coordinate 1,382, forward strand.
TGCTCGGACGATTCACGGCGTGAACCGAAATCGCGGCCGAGGAAGACTTCGGTCTCCCGATCCCCCACGGCCATCAAGCCGATGACTTCGCTCATGCCGAACTGCGTCACCATGCGGCGCGCCAATGCGGTCGCCCGCTCGATGTCATTGCCGGCGCCCGTCGTCACCGCGCCCTTACCGAAGACGATTTCTTCAGCCGCCCGACCACCGAAGAACATCGCCAACGAGCCGATGAGCCAATCCTTGGTGTAGTTGTGCCGATCGGTCTCAGGCAACGACGCCGTGAGGCCGAGCGCCCGACCCCGCGGGATGATGGTAACCTTGTGCACCGGATCGGAGCCCGGCGTCTTGATCGCCACGACCGCGTGTCCGGCCTCGTGATAGGCGGTGAGTTCCTTCTCCTTGTCCGTGAGAACCAGAGAACGACGCTCGACACCGAGCATCACCTTGTCCTTCGCTTCCTCGAAGTCAGCCATCTCAACGGTGGTCTTGTTGCGACGCGCCGCAAGGAGTGCCGCCTCATTCACCAGGTTGGCGAGATCGGCACCGGCCATTCCCGGCGTCCCCTTGGCGATCGTCTCCAGCGCCACATCGGCGGCGAGCGGGATCTTCCGCACATGGACACGGAGAATCCCCTCACGCCCCTTCACGTCCGGCGCATCAACAACGATCGTCCGGTCGAACCGGCCCGGCCGCAACAGTGCGGGATCGAGCACGTCGGGACGGTTGGTCGCGGCAATCAGGATCACGCCGTCATTCGACTCGAAACCATCCATCTCGACCAGCAACTGATTCAGCGTCTGCTCGCGCTCATCGTGCCCGCCGCCCACGCCGGCACCACGGTGCCGACCGACCGCGTCGATTTCATCGATGAAGATGATGCACGGCGCGTGCGCCTTCCCTTGCTCGAAGAGATCGCGGACGCGGCTCGCACCAACGCCCACGAACATCTCGACGAAGTCGGAACCCGACATCGAGAAGAAGGGGCGCCCTGCCTCACCTGCCACGGCCTTGGCAAGCAGCGTCTTGCCGGTGCCCGGAGGACCAACCAGCAAGGCACCCTTCGGCAGCCGTCCGCCCAGGCGTGTGAACTTCTGCGGATCCTTGAGGAACTCGATCACTTCTTGCAGTTCGACCTTTGCCTCATCGGCGCCGGCAACGTCCGCAAACGTCAACTTCGGCGTGTCGCCGGTGAGCAGCTTCGCCTTCGACTTCCCGAACGCGAATGCCTTGTTCCCTCCCGACTGCATCTGCCGGAAGAGGAACCACCAGAGACCGATAATCACGACCCATGGCAGGATCGCCATCAGGATCACGGCGAGACCATTCTTCGTCTTCGAGGCGGTGACCGTGACACCCGCTTCTTCAAGCCGCGTCACCAGGGCCTCAGAATTTGCCACCGGCAAGAGCACGGTGAATTCCGTCGCCGGGCGATTCTCATGCGTCACCGGTGTACGGAACTCGCCCTTGATCATCTCGCCTTCGACGATGTCCACCTTCGCAATGTTCCCGCCATCCAGCTGACTCGAGAACTCGCTGTACGTGAACTCGGCGGGCGCCTTCGTCTTCCCCATGTACTGGAACAGCGCAATCACCAGCACGATCGCGAGGGCCCAGAAGGCGAGGTTCTTGCTCATGTTGCCCCAGCCACCAGTGGCGGGAGGCGGTGTTGCGTTACGATCAGCCATCAGTCAAGTCACCGATAAACGGGAGGTGGCGGTAGTCTTCGGCGTGGTCGAGGCCGTAGCCCACGAGGAACGCCGGCGGTGCCGGGAAGCCGACCCAACGCATTTCCGGAATTGGTGTCGGCAGGAGTTGTTTGTCGAGCAACGAACAGACGGCCACCGATCCCGGCTGGCGCGCCTTCAACAGCGTGAGCAGGTGCTTCATCGTGCGACCGCTGTCGATGATGTCTTCCACGATGACAATGTGCTTCCCTTCCAGCGGCGTCTCGGGATCATAGAGCAACCGCACAGTGCCACTCGAGACCATGCCCGTGCCGTACGACGACGCGACCAGAAAATCGAGGTGCAGCGGACGGTCAATCTGTCGCACCAGATCGCTCAGGAAGATGAAGCTCCCCTTGAGCAAGCCGAGGACGAGCAACTCCCCATCCGGATACGCCTCGGTGATCTCGCGCCCGAGCTCCGCAACGCGCTTCGCGATCGTGGCCTCGTCGAAGACGACTTGGACCGGACGACCGCCGCAGCGACGTTGCATTTCAGGAGTCAGTTGCGATGACACAAAGCGCCTCACTTCCTTCCGTGGGGATGCAGGCATCTGATCGGCAGATGCCCGGCACCCAGACAATGGTCGCGTCCTCGGCGACAACGACCGGCCAATGACCCCGCCGGCCGGGGGCAATCTTCGACTCGCGCAGCAGAACGGACACCGATCGATGACCGCGTCCCCCAAGGGGACGAATGCGGTCGCCTTCCTGCCACGTTCTCACCAGATACCGTCCGGGCACAAAGCAGCTCGAAGCACCTTCGCGATCCAGCCCCGGGGCCTCGGCAATCTTCGCCGAAAAACCCCACCCGCCAAAGGCAGCCTCACTCCCCGCAACCAGCAGCACTGGCGCAGGACCAGCACCCGACGGGCGACGCAAGATCAGCCGCCCGAAGGCGAGCTCCGCCTCCAAGGTGGCAGCAATCCGAATCGTCCCACCCCGACCATGCAACAGCCGGTCCACCGCCGCGAGTCGACCCGAGCCAAGGGGCACTTCGAGTCGCCTGCCGAGTGCGGCAACCACTGCATGGCGTAACCCTGAACGATACCCTTTTAGAGGGGGCGCGGCAACGGAAATCCCGTCCGGCGCGGCTTCCAACGCGAGCTCCGGCATCACGTTGGGAAGCTCCTCCCACGCGAGACGCGCCTCCCGTGCCTGATCGGCGCTCTCCAGGATGCGTTCCTTCACATCAGGAAGCCGCGCCGCAAGTGCCGGCAGGAGCTCCATGCGGAGCCAGGAGCGAAGATGCCGAGGGTCACGATTGGCAGGGTCCTGCCATCCCGACAGCCCCTGCGCCGACAGCAGCTCCGTGAGTTGAGAGCGAGGAATCGTAAGAAGGGGGCGAACCCAGGGCCCGACCCGCGGCGCCATCCCAGCCAACCCAGCCGGACCGCTTCCGCGGAACAGCCGGAGCAGGACCGTCTCGACCTGATCGTCGGCGTGGTGGGCGAGCACAATCGCGGTGGCACCGACGCCCTCGGCAATTTCTCGGAGCGCGGTCCGACGGGCTGTCCGTGCCCGCGTCTCGCTACACGCCGGCCCGAGGTGAAGCTGGACGCTGACGCAGCGCAGGCCCCTGGCCGCCGCAGCCTCTACCACCTTTCCTGCCACGACCCCGCTCTCCGGCGAGATGCCGTGATCGACATGGCCCACGACAAGTGGTCGGCCATGCAACGCAGCACCGCGATGGAGCACGTCAAGCAGCGCCAATGAGTCAGGGCCGCCGGAAACCGCAATCAGACACAACTCACCCGCGTCCGTCAGATCCACGAGCCGTGTGGCCACCTCCTCGAGGAGGCTCATGCGGGCTCGAACGGTTCCATGTGCACCAGCACGTGGCAGACATCCGGTACGGAGTCCCGGATTCGGCTCTTCACGATGCCACTCAGGATGTGCGCGTCGTGCAGCGTCAATTGGGGATCGGCCTGCACATGCAGGTCGACGTCGAATTGCAGCCCAACCCGACGGGCACGCAGCTTCTCGATATGATGGACCCCAGGCGTTGCGAGCGCTGCCTCGGAAACCGCCGTGAGAAAACTGTCGCCCGGAGCTCCGTCCATTAATTCGTGGAGTGCTGGGCGGATGATGCGGATTGCGTTGAAGGTGATCACGCCAGAGGCGATGATTGCTGCTGCTTCGTCACACCATTCCCACCCCGGTCCGCCAATCAAGGCGGCCGAAATGCCGAGGAAGGCAGCCCCGGAGGTGATGGCGTCGCTGCGATGGTGCCATGCGTCCGCGAAGACTGCCCCAGATGCGTCCGAATCCGCGGCAAGCAGCACGCGACGAAAGAGCGTCTCCTTCGCGAGTACTACGCCAATGAGCACGAGGAGCGTGAAGGGTGCCGGCGCTTCGTGCGGGATCCTGAGCTCACGCACCGCTTCGATGGTGATCCCGGCTGCGGCCGCGAAGAGCAGGATCGCGACGGCCGCCGTTGCCAGCGGCTCCGCCTTGCCATGGCCATAGGGGTGATCGTCATCGGCCTCGCGCGCGGCGACCGCGAGTCCACTCCACACGACCAGACCACCCGCGATATCGGCCAACGACTCGACGGCGTCTGCGATCAGCGCGTAGGAGTTGCCCAGCACGCCCGCGATACCCTTGATGATGGCGAGCAGCAGGTTCGTGAGAATGCCGAGGCGTGCGGCCCCGATGCCTTCGCGTACCGGCACCGTCCCGTCAGTCACGGCGTCCTGCGGCTCATGGCGACAACCGAACGCGTTGCCATCCCGACTCCGGGTGCGGAGTGTAGAGAATGCGATCGTGAAGTCGGTTCGGCCGTCCCTGCCAGAACTCCACCTCATCAGGAACGACGCGGTAGCCGCCCCAATGCGTGGGCCAACTCATCGGTGTGGTCTTGAAATGCTTGACGAGCTCCTCGACACGTTCCATTAGCAGCTTGCGATCCTCCAGCAACGCGCTCTGGAAGGACGCCCACGCGCCCACCTGGGAACCGGTTGGGCGGCTGAGGAAGTACGCCATCGAATCGGCCGTGGAGATTTTCTCGACACGCCCGACAATCCGAATCTGTCGCTCAAGTTCTCCCCAGTAGAAGCCGAGCGCCGCCTGCGGATTGGCCTCGACCTCCTGGCTCTTGCGGGAGCGATAGTCGGTGAAGAAGACGAAGCCCTCTTCACTCATTCCCTTGAGCAGGACGACGCGCGCACTCGGCCGACCGGTCGCATCGGCGGTGGCGAGCGTCATGGCGTTTGGTTCGAGGAGTTCCGCACGCTCGGCATCCGCATACCACGCACGGAATTGCGTGAACGGATCGGCGGCGGTGTCCTCGAGATCGAGGTCCGCGAGGGCGTACTCCCGTCTGAGATCCGCGAGATTCATCTCGGCTCCTATCCGCCCGCCACCGTGCCACGGCAGACACCGAAGCCGATGGTCACCGCGCCCGGTGCGCTGCAATGTCCGGAAATGATCACTTCATCTCCGTTCTCGAGGAAGCGACGCTGCGAGCCGTCGGGCAGCATCAGTGGCTCTGCACCGCGCCAGGTCCGTTCCAACAGACAGCCGCGCGCCTCTGGTGCCGGCCCGGAAATCGTCCCCGTGCCGAGGAGATCACCTGGGAGGAGGTTGCAGCCGTTGCTGGCGTGATGCGTGACCATCTGCGCAGCACTCCAATACATCGCGTCCGCGAAGTTGACCGAGGAGACCGGAGTCGCCTCAGACATTGCTGGTGTGCGCAACGCAACATCCAGTGTGATGGACCAGGTTCCGTCGTTGGGAACCTGTAGATACGGCAACGGACTCGGGTCGCCTTCGGCCCTCGGCGACATCGGTGCCCGGAACGGGAGCAGCGCATCGGTGGTCACGACCCACGGCGAGATCGTGCTGATGAAGTTCTTGG
>JAHECN010000021.1 GCA_024641735.1 Gemmatimonadota bacterium
GACCAGGCGTGCGCTGGGAGAGTGGTGTAGAGAGCGGCAGTGAGGTGACGCTCTACTATGACTCGATGTTGGCCAAGCTGATCGTCACGGGCGCGGATCGCGCGCGCACCATCGACGCCATGCGGCGCGCGCTGGACGAGCTGGTCGTCGTGGGTGTCGCCACCAATGTCCCCTTCCACCGTCGGCTGCTCGCCGATCCGGACTTTGTCGCCGGCAACATCGACATCCAGTTTCTGGAACGCCGACCCGACCTGCTCACAGTCGAGGATGATGCGGACACCGTCACGCGACTCGCCATCGCCGCGGCACTCCTCGAGGAAGAGCGCCGGCAGGGCCGTCGCAGCGGCAGTAGCACGAGCGCGTCGTCGAGCGCCTCCCCGATACCCCGCGAGGGACGCGCCTGGCGTGACGCCGCGCGACGCGACGGATTGCGGTGAGCGAGGCGCCCTTCGATACGGAAATTCGTGGGATCGCGGCGGGCGGCGACGGGGTTGGCACGCTTGCCGATGGCCGGACCGTCTTTGTGCCCCGAACCGCGCCCGGTGATCGCGTGCGACTCCGCAACATTCGTCGGCACGCCCGATTCGCACGTGCCGAGATCGCGGAGGTAGTGGTGGAGGGCCCAGGGCGCGCCGCGCCGCCGTGCCCGCACTACATCGCGGATCGTTGCGGCGGCTGTCAATTGATGCATCTCTCGCCCGAAACGCAGCGTGCGGTGAAGGGTCGTATCGCCGGAGACGCGATGCGACGCATCGCGAAGCTTGAGGTCGAAGACCCGATCGTCGTCCCTTCGCCGGAGCAGTTGGGGTATCGCAGCAAGATCACCTTCGCCGTCTCGCGCGGGACAATCGGCTATTACCGCGTTGGGGAGTCCGATCGGATATTTCCAGTGCGTGACTGCCTGCTGGCCGAGGCCCCACTTCGGACGCTCCATGGTGCGCTCCGGTCGGCCCGTGGTGCCATCCCGGGCAACGCGACGCGCATCGTACTCCGCCGCGACGGTGACGGCTCGTTGCATGTCGTCGTGCGCACGGACGGGGGCGAGGCGTGGCGCACGGGGCCGGTACTGCATGCCCGGTTGATCGCGACGGGGTTGGACGTGGCGGTGTGGTGGCATCCCGAAGGCGGGGCGCCCCGCGTGGTGGCCGGACACGATGACCCGTGGCCCGCGACGGTGTTTCAGCAGGTGCATCCCGCCATGGGCCGGACCGTGCGTGAGGCCGCGCTGTCGGCGCTAGGTTCCGTCGCGGGGCAGCACGTGTGGGACTTGTATGCTGGCATCGGAGAGACGACCGTGGCGCTGGTCAACGCGGGCGCGACGGTGGAGAGCCTCGAGCTGGATGCGCGCGCCGTGCAGTATGCGGAACGCCTCGGCCCAACGGGCCCGCGGCGACTCGCCGGACGGGCGGAAGAGCGGACGCGGGAGTTGGCCGACCCTGCTGCGGTGATCACCAATCCCCCGCGGACGGGGATGGCGCCGGAGGTAGTGACGGCGATTGCCACTTCGACTGCGTCGCGGGTCGCGTACATCTCATGTGACGCGGCAACGCTGGCTCGCGACATTGTGCGCATGGGTGCCGGATGGCGGATGCGATCGCTTGCCGCCTTTGATCAATTCCCCCAGACCGCACACCTCGAGTGCGTCGCGTTGCTGGAGCGTGTATGAAGTACTTCGTCACCGTGGGTGTGGAAGAGGTCGAAGTCGAGATCGACGGGGATCGGGTCCGCTTGCGTGGGCAGGAGGTGCACGCGCATCTCGAACGACAGGCGCATTCGCCAGAAGTGCGGCTCGTGATGGATGGTGTTGTCTCGCGCCTCGCGGTGGACGGACACGCGGACGGCGCGTGGCGCGTGGTCGATCATGGTGCCGTGCGCGATGTGCCCATCGAGGATGAGCGCAGTCGCTACATCCGGTCGCTGGCTGGGGCGGGGAAGAGCAACGCCACCAGCGGCGCACTCAAGGCACCGATGCCCGGTCTCGTGGTTCGGTTGGATGTGGCGGTGGGGGATCAGGTGGCGGCAGGGTCGCCACTCGTGGTCCTCGAGGCGATGAAGATGGAAAATGAATTGAAGTCGGTAATCCCGGGCGTCGTCGCGTCCATCCGAGTCGCGGTCGGCGCGGCAGTGGAGAAGGGTGAAGTCCTGATCGAGATTGCAGCGATCGCGTGATGAGCGGCCCATCCGTCACACGAGAAGCGCCCGGACCATTGCTGGCTCGGGCGCTTTGGCAATCTCGCAATGGGCTGTGGGCTAGAAGCCGCCGCCACCGGTGCGACCACCACCGCCGCCCCGACCCTGACCCCCACCCTGGCCACCCGGCCCACCACCCCGGCCGGCCTGACCGATCGGGCGTTGCTGGCCATACCAGTTCTTCATGGCCGTGAACTGATCCTTCGTCAGTTCCGGCTTGACCTTCTTCTCGAAGAAGGCCACGTCCAACTTGCGAAGGGTCTGGAGCTGCTTGTCATAGACCTTGGCGAGCTCCGGCTTGCTGTTGGCCGTCAAACCGAACGAGCCCACTGCCGTCAGGCCGAGTTCGGTGGCGGCCGCCTTGACCGAGTCGCGCAGGACGGCGGTCGCTGCGATGTGCGCTGCACGGAGCGTCTGCAACGTCTCAAATTTCGCAGGCTCCAACGTGAGCATCACCGTGAACGTGTCGAACGAGAACGGACCGTTGAGGTCGTAGAACAAGGGCCGCGGGGCCGACACACCGAAACCACCACCACCCATCCCGGTCATGTCCACCATGCCGGTGCCACCCCCGCCACCGCCACCGCGATCACCACCACCGCCCCGGCCCTGCGCCGACACTCCGAGGAGTGGCGCACTGACCAAGGCGGTAGCGAACAGGATACGGCGCATCGTGCCAGAGTACTTCACGGGAACCCCCTCTCAATCGTCAAGTGCTGAAGTCGGTCGACCGCGAGCCGACGCGACATCCTTCAGGTGGTGATACGGAGGAGGGGAGAAATTGGTTGCGAACCCACCTCCCCCCGGGTTGGCGTCACCAAAAGGCGGTGTAGCTTTGGCGCTTCAGGCTCGTCCACGCCGCACCCCCGTTTCATCCATCCGGAGTGCCTTTCATGCGCCGTTTCGCGCTCGCCCTGACCGTCGCCCTGACCCTGCCGACCGCCCTGTGGGCACAAACTCCCGCGCTCCCCGAGCGGGCCGTGCGTCGGGACATTCCACTGACCAATACGATCCGCAAGGCGTTCGCCGCCGGGACCCGGGATTCCACCGGCCGCCCCGGCCGCAACTACTGGCAGCTCCGCACCGACTACACGATCCAGGCTCGGCTCGACCCGCAGTCCGGCAGGATTTCCGGGCAGGAAGAGGTGGTGATTCACAACCGATCGGACACACCGCTGACCAGCATCGCGCTCCGACTCGATCCGAACATCTTCCTGCCGACGGTGTCGCGCGGCCTTTCGACCCCCGCCGAGACGACGGACGGGATGCTGATCACGGCCCTTTCGGTGGATGGTGTCTCAGCGGATCTCAATGCGTCTGCCCCAACTGGCGGACGTGGTCGTGGTGGGGCTGGCGGGGCTGCTGCGCCCGGGGGCGTGATGTTGCTCGGGGCGAAACTGACCACCGCTCAGGTTCGCTTGGCGACGCCCATTCCAGCGGGCGGCAGCGCGACCCTCAAGATCGAATGGAATCACAAACTGCCGGGGGGACCGGGCGGTCAGGGGCACCGGATGACGCAGCGCTGGGCCGACACGCTCTTCCAGCCGACTCAGTGGTATCCGCGTGTCGCCAAGTTCGATGACCTGCGGGGATGGGACAGCGAGCCCTATCTCGGGCCCTCGGAGTTCTACAACAACTTCGGTCGTTTCGATGTCTCCATCGATGTTCCGGCAGGGTGGATCGTCAGCGGCACCGGTGTGCTCCAGAATCCCCAGCAGGTACTCACCGCGACGGCACGGGCACAGCTCGCCAAAGTGCTTGACAGCGACTCCACGATCACGATTGTCGGTCCCGACGAGGTTGGGCCGGGACAGGCGACCGCCGCAGGCGATCGGCTGGTCTGGCGCTTCGTGGCAGACACGGTGAACGACTTTGCGTGGGCCACGGCGAAGAAGTTTGTCTGGCAGGCCACGCGCGCGACGATCCCAGAGCGCGGCCGGGTCCCGATTCATATGCTCTTCCTGCCGGGACGGGCCAATCTCTTCGATGGCGCCGGAGCAGTCGCCCGGCATGCCTTGGAGTTCTATTCCAAGCTCTGGACGCCCTACGAATTCCCGCAGCTGACGCTGCAGGACGGGCCGAGCGCCGGCATGGAATATCCGATGGTGATCAACTCGAACCGCGGTGCGGCCGATCACGAGACCGCGCACCAGTGGTGGCCGATGCTCCTCGGCACGAATGAGACGCAATACGGCTGGATGGATGAGGGCTTCAACCAGTACATGAACATTCTCTCGGGAGCCGACGCGGCGGGACGCCCGGCGAATCTGGGCCGGTTGGGGCAGAGCTATGGTCGCACCAGCGGCGACGAACGCGAACCGATCATGATGTGGAGCGCCAACAACGGCGGCCCGATGTATGGCTTCCAGACCTACCAGAAGACGCCGTTGATGTTGTCGATGTTGGGCGGCGTGGTCGGCGACTCTGCGGTCCAGCACGCGATGAGTGAGTATGCCAAGACCTGGCGCTTCAAGCATCCCTCGCCGTGGGACTACATGTTCTTCATGAACACGGCCCTCAAGAAGGATCTGGGTTGGTTCTGGTACTACTGGCTCTTCACCACGGAATCGGTCGATGGATCGATCGCGTCGGTCGCCAACGCCGGGATCCGGACCACCGTGACGGTGCGCCAGGATGGCCAGATGCCCTCACCGGTCGTCCTGAAGGTCGAGTTCGCCCCGACGGGTGCCCCGATCCGGCCGATGCGGAACGCCGTGATGGTCGATAGTGTGACGGCGTTGGTGACCTATCCGGTGGATGTCTGGTTCGCCGGGGCCAAGACCTTCAAGGCGGACTTGGTCTTTGGTGGCCGGAAGGTGGTGAAGGTCACCTTGGACCCGGATGGGCGCTTCCCGGACCGGGATCCGGCGGACAACGTTTGGCCGAAGGCCAATACTGCCGCCTCCGGACGGGGTGTGACCCCCTAGCCGTGGCGCTCCTTCAGGGGGTGGGGGTGGGGCGGGGGCCAGAGGCCACCGCCCCCGTTTCCGTGCCCGGGGAGCCTTGACCCAACCCCTTACCGTGCGCTAGCTTTGGGGTCTGTCTCGGAAGTGGCCTTTTTGTCCGGTGCCCAGGATTGTCAGGAATGAAGACGTACACGCAGAAAGCAAGCGAGCTCCACCACGACTGGTTCGTCGTCGATGCGACCGATGTCCCCTTGGGACGGTTGGCCAGCCACGTCGCGCAGTTGATTCGTGGCAAGCACAAGCCGACCTTCACGCCGCACATGGACGGTGGCGATTTCGTCATCGTGTTGAATGCGTCGAAGGTGCGTCTGACGGGTCGCAAGATCTCGCAGAAGACCTACTTCAAGCACACCGGCTACATGGGCCATGACACCCATACGGTGGCAGCGGACATGCTCGCGAAGCACCCGGATCGGGTGATCGAGAAGGCCGTCTTTGGCATGCTGCCGAAGAACTCGCTGGCCAAGCAGAAGCTCCGCACCAAGCTGAAGGTCTATGCGGGTGCCGAGCATCCGCACGAGGCCCAGCAGCCGAAGCCATTCACCGTTGAATACAAGGTCGCCTCATGAGTGAGACCCCTGAAATGCGTTGGCAGGCTGTCGGTCGTCGGAAGACGAGCGTGGCCCGTGTCTATCTCACGCCGGGAACCGGCAAGTGGGACGTGAACGGTCGCACGCTCGGCGATTACTTCCCGCGCCCGTCGCTGGTGCAACACATCCAGCAGTCGTTCAACGCGACCGATACGCTCGGCGCGTTCGACGTCAAGGCGCATGTCGATGGTGGCGGTGTCAGCGGACAGGCCGGTGCGATGCGGCACGCGATCGCGCGCGCCCTCTGCAAGGCCGACGAAATGCACCGCCCGAAGTTGCGGACGGCCGGGTTGTTGACCCGTGACCCCCGCGCCGTGGAGCGCAAGAAGCCGGGTCAGCCTGGCGCCCGGAAGCGCTTCCAGTTCAGCAAGCGGTAGGATTTGCAGGACCGTGCGTGACGTAGGGGCGAGGCGTGCCTCGCCCCTACAGTCGCGTCTGACGTCTGGCCGAACGCACCGGCCGCACCATACGCCCGCGCCACGATGGCCGGGTGACACACGCCTCCGGATCGCGTGGAGAGGTGCCCTCGGGTCCTCCACCTGAATTGACGGAGTGCGGCGGAACAACCGACCAGGAGTACAACGCAGTGGCAACACCGACTCTGCAGGAACTGCTCGAAGCCGGAACCCATTTCGGCCACCAGACCCGACGCTGGAATCCGAAGATGCGCAAGTTCATCTTCGCCGAGCGCTCTGGGATCTATCTGATCGACCTCCACAAGACGCTCAAGCAGCTCACGGTTGCCGCGGACCTGCTCCGCAGCATCTCGATGAAAGGCGAGAACGTCTTGTTCGTGTGCACCAAGCGCCAGCTGAAGGCTGTCGTCGAGGCCGAGGCACGCAATGCCGGCGCCCATTGGGTGAACGAGCGGTGGCTGGGCGGCACCCTGACCAACTTCCAGACGATCAAGAAGCAGATTCGCCGTCTGCGCGACCTGGAGCAGGGCGCGGCGGAAGGCGACTTTGAGAACTACACCAAGAAGGAGCAGCTCCTCTTCTCGCGTGAGCGGGAGAAGCTGTCGCGCAACCTCGAAGGGATCAAGATGATGAACCGCCTGCCGGGCGCGCTTTTCATCGTGGATGCCAAGAAGGAGAAGATCGCCATCCAGGAGGCCAATCGCCTCGGGATCCCGGTCGTTGCCATCGTGGACACCAACGCCGATCCCGATCCGATCACCGTGCCGATCCCGGGGAACGACGACGCCATCCGTTCGGTGTCGTTGATCACCTCGGCGCTCTGCGATGCGATCCGTGAGGCCCGCGCGCAGATGCCGGTGCGTGACGGCGGCGTGCTTGAGGATGACGCCGAGACCTTCTCGGCGGGTGAAGGCGACGGGGCGTCGGATGACGACCGCAAGCGTCGTCGGCCGCGGCGCAAGCGCAAGGCGCGCCCGGAAGCAATTGCAGCACGCATGAAGCAGGATCCCGCGGCTCCGGCTGAGGGCGGCGACGCAGGCGCCTGAGCCGGACCGACCGGATCAGTGCACCGCCGCCCCGCGGGCCCGTCATGGGCCCGGGGCGGCGGTGTCACAAGGAGACTAGACACTTTTAGAGGTGGGGCGATGAGTTCGATGACGATCAATACCAAGGATATTTCTGAGTTGCGTGCCCGGACGGGCGCCGGAATGATGGATTGCAAGAAGGCCCTCGAAGAGGCCGGTGGTGACATGGCGCTGGCCAGCGAAGTGCTGCGCAAGAAGGGGATCGCCAAGGCCGAGAAGCGTGCCGGTCGCGACGCCTCGCAGGGCCTCGTGATGATTGCTACCGCCGCGGATGGTTCGGTTGCCGCCATGGTCGAAGTGAACTGCGAGACCGACTTCGTCGCCCGGAACGAAAACTTCAAGGCGCTCGCCCAGAAGCTGGTGGCGCACCTCCTCGCCACGTCGCCGGTCGGAGTCACTCTCGAGGGCTACCTCGCCGAGCCAATGGACGGCACGACGGTCGAGGAGGTCGTGAAGATCGCCTCCGGGACGACGGGTGAAGCCGTCTCGATCAAGCGTGTCGCGAAGTATGGCGGGACGGTCGGCGAGTATCGCCACTTCAACAGCCAGGTCGGCGTGTTGGTCGAGCTCTCCGGCGCGACCGGTGACGCCGCCGTCGCCATGGCGAAGGAAGTCGCGCTGCACATTGCGTCGGCCGATCCGATTGCCGTGAGCAAGTCGGACATTCCGGCGGAGCTGTTGGATCGTGAGCGTCGCATCGCCGAGGAGCAGGTCGCCGCAGAAGGGAAGCCGGAAGCGATTCGCGCCAAGATCGTCGATGGCAAGGTGAACAAGTTCGCGTCCGAGCGTGCGTTGCTTGAGCAGCCGTTCATCAAGGATGAGTCGGTCACGGTTGGCGCGCTGGTCGCGCGCGTGCCGGGTGCGACTGTCGTGCGCTTCGCTCGCTTCAAGATCGGCGAGGCCACGAGCTGATGCCTCTCGCCTATCGCCGTGCCCTCCTCAAGCTCTCCGGCGAAGCACTTGCTGGAGGGAAGGGCGGTGGGCTCGACTACGCCGTGGTCGAAGCCCTGGCCGAGGAAATTCAGAAGGTGCACGCCCTGGGCGTGAGTCTCGGGCTGGTGGTAGGTGGTGGGAACATCGTGCGTGGTGCCATGGCGAGCCGACAGGGGCTCGACCGTGTCTCGGCCGACTACATGGGAATGCTCGCCACGGTCATCAACGCCCTCGCGCTGCAGAATGTGCTCGAGGGTCTTGGGGTCGAGACCCGCGTAATGACCGCCATCCGGATGGAGTCGCTCGCGGAGCCGTACATTCGCCGGCGGATGATGCGCCACCTCGAAAAGGGGCGGGTCGTGATCTTCGCGGGCGGCACGGGCAATCCCTATTTCTCGACCGATACCGCGGCGGTGCTGCGCGCGCTCGAGATGGATGCCGAGGTGGTCTTGAAGGCCACCAATGTCGACGGCGTGTACACGGCGGATCCACGAACCGATCCGACGGCGACGCTGTTGCCCGAACTGACGTTCCAGGAAGCGCTGGTGAACGGCTATGCGGTGATGGATGCCAATGCCTTCGGGCTGTGCCAAGCCAATGCGCTGCCGATCGTGGTGCTCAACATCAATGAACCCGACACCATCACGCGCGTGATGCATGGTGAACGGGTTGGGACCCTCGTCCGATGACTCTACAAGACATCGTCACCGCCTCCCACGACGGCATGCAGAAAGCCGTTGAGGCGACGCGTCGGGAACTCAGCGGCATCCGGTCCGGGAAGGCCACGACCAATTTGCTCGACACGGTCAAGGTCGACGCGTACGGATCGTCCGTCCCGCTCAATCAGGTGGCCATGGTCACGGCACCGGAGCCGCGCATGCTCGCGGTACAGCCCTTCGACAAGAGCCTCGCGATCGCCATCGACAAGGCCATCCGCGACGCCAACCTGGGCCTCAATCCGCAGAGTCAGGGATCGATCATCCGGGTGCCGCTGCCGATGTTGTCCGAGGAGCGGCGGAAGGAACTCGTCAAGATCTGCAGTCGTCTCTCCGAAGAGGGACGCATCGCGGTGCGGCAGGCGCGCACGGATGCCATGAGCAAGATCAAGAAGACCGAGAAGGTCCCTGAAGACGAGAAGACGCGCGCCGAAAAGGAAGTGCAGAAGCACACCGACGACGCGAGCAAGCAAATCGACGAGCTGCTGAAGGCGAAGGAAGCCGAGATTCTCGCGGTGTGAGTACGGTTCCGTCGACGTTGCTTGACCAGGTGCGCCAGCACGGCGCCGTGCCGACCCACGTGGCCATCATCATGGATGGCAATGGTCGCTGGGCGACGGAGCGTGGGCTCGGGCGACCGGCAGGACACCATGCCGGCATGGCCTCAGTGCGCGAAGCGGTTGAAGGATGCCTTGCCGCCGGCGTGCAGGTGCTGACCCTCTTTGCCTTCTCCCAGGAAAATTGGCAGCGTCCCCCCGCCGAGATCGACGCCTTGATGGCGTTGCTGGAAGAGTACATCGCCAAGGAGGCGAACGAGCTCCGTGCGCAGGGCGTCTCGGTGCGGATGCTCGGGGATTTGGAACGACTTTCCCCGTCCGCCAAGGCCGCCGTCGATCAGATTGAGCAGAGCACCGCCGGGGGAACCAACCTCGCGTTGAATGTCTGTCTCTCATATTCCGCTCGCGCAGAATTGGTGCGCGCGATGCAGCACCTTGGCGCGCGTGTGGCAGCCGGCACGCTCGCTCCCCACGCAATCACCGAACAGGATGTCGCAGCCGAACTCTACACGGCGGCGTGGCCCGATCCCGATCTCATTATCCGGACGTCCGGTGAGATGCGCGTGTCCAATTTTCTGCTCTGGCAGATGGCATACGCCGAGCTCCACGTGACGCCGGTGCTCTGGCCGGACTTTACGCGGGAAACCTTCTATGTCGCCTTGCTCGATTTCCTGCGGCGGGATCGTCGCTTTGGTCGTGTGACCAGCTGAGGTGCATGTGGACGCCAACCTGATTCGCCGCATCGCCTTCGCCGCCGTCGCCATTCCGCTGGCGGTCTTTCTCGTCTGGCTCGGCGGCTGGCCGCTCGCGGCGCTGGTCGCGCTGGTCGGAGCGCTGGGCACGCGGGAATTGTTCGACATCGCCGCCAAGCAAGGGAACCTGGCGTTTCGGGAGGCCGGCATCGCTGCTGCCGCCGTCGGCGCCCTGCTCGTCTACCGGGCGATGACCGACCCCGCGACGACCCAGGCCGTGGCTGATCGATGGACCTTCATGGCCGCCGCGATGGTGCTCCTCCTCCTCGGCCTGGCGCTGCGGAGTCGTGGTCCCGATGCGCAGCCCTTGGGTGCGATCGGCGTGACGTTCTTCGGCGTCGTGTATGCAGGGCTTCTGCCAACATTTCTGCTCGCTATTCGGCACGGCGCCTGGCCGGAGCGTTCCTGGGGCGGCACGGTACTCGTCTTCTTCCCACTCGTGGTCACGTGGGTCTGCGACAGCGCGGCGATGTTCGGCGGTCGCGCGTTCGGCGGCGCCAAGCTCGCCCCGACAATCTCTCCGGGGAAGACGCGGTCGGGTGGCATTTCCGGTCTCGTTGGTGCGGCGTTCGTCGCACCGATCTTTGCGCTCTGGCTTTTCCCGATGGTGAATATCTTCGTTTCCCTGCCTGATGCCCTGGCGATCGCACTGCTGCTCGGCGTGGTGGGACAGCTTGGGGACCTCGCTGAATCGCTGTTCAAGCGTGAGGCCGGGGTGAAGGACTCCTCTGCCCTGATCCCGGGTCATGGCGGCGTGCTCGATCGCTTTGATTCGCTCTACGTGATCCTGCCGACCGCGGCCTTCTGCTACCACGTGCTCGGGTTGCTGTGATACCAGCCGTGCAGCGCTCCACTGGCCGTCCAATCGGAATCGCCCTCCTCGGCTCGACGGGGTCCATCGGCGAAAGCACGCTGCGCGTCCTGAAACGTCACCCCGAAGAATTCCGTCTGGTCGCACTGGTCACCGGATCCAACGCGACGGCGCTCGCCGCGCAGGTCGCGGAGTGGGCCCCGGAGTTTGTTGGCGTGGTGAACGGGAGCGAGACGCATCGATGGCCCTCCGGCCCTGAGTGTCTCATCGCGGCGGCGACGCACCCCGATGTCGAAATCGTCGTGAACGCGGTGGTGGGTGCGGCGGGATTGGATGCCACGCTGGCCGCACTGCGTGCCGGGAAGCGGGTGGCGCTCGCCAACAAGGAATCGCTGGTGATGGCGGGGCCGTTGGTCGCAGCGGCCGCCAAGGCAGGGGGCGGGGAATTGGTCCCGATCGATTCGGAGCACAGCGCCGTGTTGCAGTGCGTCGCGGCGCAGGCGTGCGCACCTTCTCGGTTGATCTTGACTGCGTCGGGTGGTCCGTTCCGGACCTGGGAGACGGAGCGGATCGCCAGAGCCACAATCGCGGAGACTCTGAATCATCCGACGTGGCGGATGGGTTCGAAGATTACCGTCGACTCCGCAACCTTGGCGAACAAGGCTCTGGAGTTGATTGAGGCGCACTTTCTCTTTGGCTTGCCCTACGATGCGCTCGAGGCCGTCGTGCATCCGCAGAGCATCGTACACGCATTCGTGGAATTCCCGGACGGGAGCATGCTGGCGCAGGTTGGGTATCCCTCGATGGAAGTCCCGATCCTCTACGCGCTCACGCATCCCGCGCGGCTGGTTGACGCGGGGGTGGAGCGGTTCGACCCGGTTGCGGCCGGATCACTGACCTTCGAACCGGTGCGTCGCGATGTCTTTCGGGCGTTTACGCTGGGGATTGCGGCGGGGCGTGCAGGGGGGACGGCTCCGGCCGTCTTCAATGCAGCGAATGAGATTGCCGTCGCGGCGTTTCTTGAAGGGCGCATCGCGTTCGGTGGGATCGCCGATCTGATTGACCGCATGCTGATGGTTCATGACGTCCAACCGGCCTCCTCCGTGGAGGTTGTTCGGGCCGCCGACGCCGATGTGCGTCGCCTCGCCCTGGAGAGCATCACCTAATGGAATTTCTGTTCACGCTCGCCGTGCTCTTCGTCGTCCTCGGCGTGCTGATCTTCGTGCACGAGCTGGGACACTACTGGGCGGCCAAACGCTTCGGCGTCTGGGTCCACCGCTTCTCGATCGGGATGGGAAAGCCGGTGAAGGCGCTCTCGTTCACGCGCGGCGAAACCGAGTGGGCGATCTCGTGGCTGCCGCTGGGCGGCTACGTGAAGATGGCCTCCAAGGAAGAGGACCCCTCGTCCTCGGTGCTTGAAGGCGGGCACGCGGCGGATGTGCCGGCGGATCGCGTCTTTGAGGCGAAGCCGGTCTGGCAGCGCATGGTGATCATCCTCGCGGGTGTCACGCTCAACGCGCTCTTCGCGTGGGTGATCTTCACTGGGTTGGCGCTCAAGAACGGGCGTTCCTACGATCCGACGACGACCATCGGGCATGTCGACGCCACGATGCTTCCCGCGGAAGCCGCCGCGTTGGCCGACCTTCCGGTCGGGACCCGTATCACCGCGGTGGATGGCACGCCCGTGGAGTCATGGGGCGATATCCAGTCGGCGATCGGTGCCGGGGATCGGAACGAGATCGCCTTCACCTTCGCAGACCACGCCCCGATCGTGGTTTCCTTGCACCGTGATGCGTTGGCGGAGCGGGGGCGCGTCGCGATGGCGCTGGAGCCGCAGTATCCGACCGTGATCGGAAGCCTGACGCCGAGTCTTCCGGCCGAGCGCGCGGGGCTGTTGCCGGGAGATTCGGTGGTGGCCATCAACGGGAGGCCGGTCGGGCAGTGGTCGGAGGCGGTCAGCGTGATCCGGTCGCTCGACAGTGTTGCGACCTCGTTCATCGTGATGCGGGATGGGGCGCCCATCGAGCTCGAAGTCACGCCGCTGCGTCGCCGGGCGGTCGCTGGGGACACCACGTCCGAGATGATTGGCTATATCGGTGCGGGTCCACGCACCCCGATCCAGAACGAATCGCTCGGTCTTGTTGGGGCGGTCGAGGTCGGGACCGAGCTCACCATTGCCTCTGGCGGCGCGATCGTCCGGACCTTCCGCGGACTGATCACTCGGAAGATTGCGAGCACGGAGATCGGCGGGCCGATTCTCATCGGGCAGATGGCCGCGCGCGAGGCGCGGGCCGGCGTCGAGTCGCTGCTCGCATTCATGGCGTTGATCTCCATGAACCTGGCGGTCGTGAATCTCCTTCCGATACCGGTGTTGGATGGTGGGGCCTTCCTGATGCTGCTCGCCGAGGGGATACTTCGGAAGCCGCTCCCGGCCAAGGTCCGCGAGGCGATTTCGCTGGTCGGGCTCGGGATGATCCTCCTGCTGATGTTTGTCGCCTTCAAGAACGACATCATGCGGCTGATTGGCGGGTAATTCTCCGCAGGGAAGGACCGATGGAGTCGCTGGCCACAGCTGATCCCACCCTCGTCACCGCCGCCCACCTCGGCATTGCTGCTTTGGTGGGGGCGGCCGTCGGGCTCGAACGCGAGAAAGCCGGGCAGGCGGCCGGACCCGCCGCGCGTTTCGCCGGAATCCGAACCTTCCTGATTCTCGGCCTTGTGGGCGGGATCGTAGGGCATCTCTCACAAAGTGGGTATCTGATCGCCGGCGCCGTCCTCCTGACCGGGGCCGTGACGTTCGTGGTGGCCGCCTATTTCGTGACGAGTCGGCGGCAGGAGATGACTGTTGACGGTACGACGGAGGCCGCCGCCCTTGTCGTGCTCGGACTGAGTGTTCTGGCGGGAATTGGCCAGATGGCCTTGGCCGCAGGCGCCGTCTCGGTCGTCGTACTCGTTTTGGGGGAGAAGCAACGGTTGCACGGGACTGTCGCAAAAGTGGCCGCTGTGGAACTGGTCGCAGCAGCACGTTTTGCGGTCATGGCGCTCGTCATTCTGCCCCTCCTCCCGGACACACCGCTTCCACTGGGCGGTGGGATCTCCCCCAGGGATCTCTGGTCCCTAGTGCTGCTCTTCTCGGCGATCAATTTTGCTGGGTTTGTGGCGCGGCGTGCTGCCGGCCCGGAACGAGGCTTTGGGGTGACAGGGCTGCTCGGCGGGTTGGTGTCGTCCACGGCCGTCACCCTCCAGTTTGCCCGGCAGAGCAAGTCCGAACCGTCCCACGCCGGGGCATTGGCCCTCGGAGTGCTCGCGGCGTGCACCGTTCTCCCGGTCCGGTTGCTGGCGATTCTCGCCGTACTCTCGCCGTCCGTCGCTTGGGCGGCTGTGCCCTACCTCCTCCCGCCAGCACTCGTCGGAGTACTGTTTCTGGTCCCGGCCTTCCGGCGCCACACCACGACCGGCGCCGTCGAGATAGGGGAGGTACCTAGTTCCCCCCTGAACGTGCTCGCGTCCATCAAGATGACAGGGTTGTTCTGGGTTGCCCTCGTGGGGATCGGGCAGCTGCAGCAGCTCTGGGGGAGCACCGGTGTCTTCGCGTCGGCGGCACTCCTCGGCCTGACCGATATGGACGCCCTGACGGTGGCGATGGCACGATTTGGGTCGGTGGGGGTGGCCGGGAGTGCCGGGGTGGCGGCGGCGGGCGTCGGGATCGGCGTGGTTTCAAACACCATGTTCAAGGCGGCCATCGGACTCTTCTTGGGGAACGGCCGCTTCCGGGCGACCCTCTTGCGGGGGCTCCTGGCCCTCGGCCTCGCAGTCGGAATCGGCTGGCTAGTCTAGCCAGTCGGGCCCTCCCTTGCACCCCAGACGGGGGACCCTGTATATTATGAGGCTATCCAGAATGTCTAAACGTAAGCGCAGCATGACTCAGCGTAGGGACGCACATGATTGAGAAGCAGCCACTAATCGAGCAGCATCGTCAGCATGAGACTGACACCGGTTCCGCCCAGGTTCAGGTGGCGCTGCTCACCGCACGGATCAGCCATCTGACCGAACACTTCCGGACCCACAAGAAGGACCACCACAGTCGTCAGGGTCTGTTGAAAATGGTCGGGACGCGCCGTCGGCTCCTCAATTACATGAAGGGTCGCGATCTGTCCGGTTATCGCTCCCTCATCGCTGAACTCGGACTCCGGAACTGACCGGGGAATGATGCTGCAGGGCGTCCCACGTGAGCACCGTGGGACGCCCTTTGTGTATTGGGGTGCTCATCGAATCCGAAGGAAACACAGTGCATCGTATTGAAACGCAGTTCGCAGGCCGCCCGCTGGTCATTGAGACCGGCCGCCTCGCCAAGCAGGCCGCAGGATCGGTGTTGGTCCAGTATGGAGAGACCACCGTCCTCGCCGCCGTCACCGTCTCGCCCCGCGAGACGCACCTCCCGTTCTTCCCCCTCACGGTTGAGTACAAGGAAAAGACGTACGCCGCCGGGAAGATCCCTGGAGGCTTCCTCAAGCGTGAAGGTCGGCCGTCCGACGACGAGATCCTGAATTGCCGGATCATCGATCGCTCGATTCGTCCGCTCTTCCCGGAGGGCTACAAGCACGAGGTCCAGGTCTTCGTGACCGTGCTGTCGACCGACCAGGAAAATGAATCCGACGTGATCGGGTTGCTTGCGGCCTCCGCGGCACTCTCGATTTCCGAGATTCCCTGGAACGGTCCTGTCGCCGCTGCCCGCGTGGGCAAGGTGGATGGCAACTGGATCCTCAACCCGACCTTCCAGCAGCTCGAGTTCTCGACCATGGATCTGGTCGTGGCCGGTCTGAAAGACTCGGTGATGATGGTCGAGGGTGGCGCGCTGGAAGTGAGCGAGGCGGAAATCGTCGACGGCCTCAAGGTCGCGCAGCTCGGCATCGTCGAGCAGCTCAAGTTGATCACCGACCTCGTCAAGAAGGTTGGCAAGAAGAAGAACGAGTGGAAGCCGGCCGAGAAGGATGCCGCGCTGGTGAAGGCCGTCAAGGCCGCCGCCGAGAAGTCGATGGCGAAGGCGATGAACGCCAAGGACAAGGCCGGTCGCGCCGCTGGGGTCTCTGCCGTGCGTGCCGAAGCGCAGGCCGCGTTGGCCGAGAAGTTCCCGGAGCAGGGGAAGGAGATCTCGAACGAACTCGAGTTGATCGAGTACCACGCGATGCGCGCCCAGATTCTCGACAAGGGCGAGCGGATCGATGGTCGTGATACCGAGACCGTCCGTCCGATCACGCCGGAAGTCGGCGTCGTCCCGCGCGTGCATGGTACCTCCGTCTTTACCCGTGGTGAGACGCAGGCGTTCGTTGCCATCACCCTCGGCACCGCCGACGATGAGCAGCGGATCGACTCGATCGAAGTGAAGACCGAGCAGAAGAAGTCCTTCATGCTCCACTACAACTTCCCGCCGTATTCGACCGGCGAAGTCCGCCCGTTGCGCGGCACGTCGCGTCGCGAGATCGGGCATGGTGCCTTGGCGGAGCGGGCGATCCATCCGCTCCTCCCGGCCACCGCCGACTTCCCGTACACGATCCGCATTGTCTCGGAAATTCTCGAGTCGAACGGTTCATCGTCGATGGCGACGGTCTGCGGTTCCTCCCTCGCGCTGATGGATGCCGGTGTGCCGATCAAGGCCGCCTGCGCCGGCGTCGCGATGGGCCTGATCAAGGAAGGGAAGAAGGTTGCCATCCTCACCGACATCCTCGGCACCGAAGATCATCTCGGCGACATGGACTTCAAGGTGGCCGGCACGGAAGCAGGGATCACCTCGATCCAGATGGACATCAAGATCGAAGGGTTGTCGCTCGAGATCCTGACCACCGCGCTGGAGCAGGCCCGCAAGGGTCGCCTCCACATCCTCGGTGAGATGAACAAGGTGATGTCGGCTCCGCGTGGCGAGATGTCGCCGTGGGCGCCGCGGATCTTCACGATCCAGATTCGCCCGGACAAGATCGGCGATGTGATCGGCCCCAAGGGCAAGACGATCCGTGGCATTCAGGACGCCTCGGGCGCCAAGGTCAACATCGACGACACCGGTCTCATCACCATCGCTGCTGTCGGCGCCGAAGCGGGCGACAAGGCACGCGAAATGGTCATGGCGATCACGGCCGAGCCCGAAGTGGGCAAGGTGTATGAAGGCCCGGTGAAGAGCACCACCGCATTCGGCGCCTTCATCGAGATCATGCCGGGCGTCGAAGGCTTGCTGCACATCTCGGAGCTCGCGCATACGCGGGTCGAGAAGACCGAGGATGTCGTCAAGAAGGGTGACATCGTGCAGGTCAAGTTGTTGGAAGTGGACGAGCGCGGCCGCATGAAGCTGTCGCGGAAGGCGCTCCTCCCGAAGGAGTGAGGACACCGTCGGTGCGTACCGTCCAACTCGACGAAGCGCTCTACCGCACCGACTTGCCCAACGGCCTTGTGGTCGTCACCGAACACCTCTCAGGTGTTCGGTCGGCGGCCGCGGGGATCTGGGTTCGTACCGCCAGCGGGCATGAATCACCCGCGAAGATGGGAGTCTCCCATCTGCTCGAACATATGGTCTTCAAGGGGACCGAACGCCGCACCGCGCGAGAGATTGCGTTGGCGCTCGAAGTCCGCGGCGGTTCCCTCGATGCCTATACCTCCCGAGATCATACGTCCTTCCAGGCCCACGTCCTCGACGCGGACCTTCCGCTCGCCCTCGACGTGCTCACCGATCTGGTCCGACGGCCCTTGCTGCGCGAGAGCGATCTCGCCCTCGAACGGAACGTGGTCCTCGAGGAACTGAACGGCGTCCTGGACACGCCAGACGACCTGGTTTTCGAGCTCTTCGGTGAGACCCTCTGGCCCACGCATTCCTATGGCTACTCCATTCTCGGCACGGCCGCGACGGTGACCGGGCTGGGGACCGCAGACCTCCGCGCCCTGCACGATCGCGGCTATTATCCGGGGAACGCGGTGATCGCCGTGGCGGGGAACGTGACCCACGATCAGGTGCTGGACCTGCTGCGCGGGGAAGGGTGGTTCGAGGGGGACGCGAAGCCGCCGATTGCGCCAGTGGTGGCAGGACCCGGGGTCCACGGCACGCATCGGGTGGAGACCAGCGACTTGCAACAGGTGCATGTCGTGATGGGCACCGACACCTTTGGATCGGCGGATCCCAGGCGGTGGGGGTTGGCGCTGCTGACCTCCGCGTTGGGTGGCGGGATGTCGAGCAGGTTGTTTCAGCGGGTGCGGGAGGAACTGGGGCTCTGCTACGCGGTGTCCGCGTGGCACCAGCACTACCGCGGGACAGGGGTCTTCGGTGTCTACGTCGGGACCCAACCGAGCACGGCCGATCAGGCCGTGGCGGCGATCGAAGAGGAACTGGGAAAGCTGGTGCGCGAGGGGTTGCCGGCCGATGAACTCGCCGACGCCCGGTCGCAATTGCAGGGACAGGTCATGCTCGCATTGGAGAGCACGTCGTCCCGGATGCATCGTCTCGCGGCGCATGTGCTGCAGGACGAGCCATATCGCCCGCTCGATGAGGTGTTGCGCCTCATTGCGGGTGTCACCCCCGAGGAGGTCGCGCAGTTGGCGGCCGAGTTCCTCGATCCCGCGCGGATGACGTCTGTCCGGCTCGGGCCGAGTCACTGACCTTTACGGCGTGC
The DNA here is from genome assembly GCA_024641735.1 of Gemmatimonadota bacterium. Lineage (GTDB taxonomy): Bacteria > Gemmatimonadota > Gemmatimonadetes > Gemmatimonadales > GWC2-71-9 > Palsa-1233. Next base: position 18,666 of record JAHECN010000021.1, read on the forward strand.
GCATGGCGCGCGCAGCGAGTGGATCATGTTGATTGGCGTGCCGAAGGAGATCAAGACCAACGAAAATCGTGTTGGTGTCGTGCCGTCCGGCGCCGAGGCGCTGGTCGCCGCGGGCCACAAGGTGCAGGTCGAAACCGGGGCCGGGCTCGGCAGCGGCTTCTCGGATGCGGACTACGTGGCGGTGGGTGCCACGATCGCACCGGATGCCGATGCGACCTGGGCCACGGCCGACATGATCATCAAGGTCAAGGAACCGATCGCGGTCGAGTGGCCGCGGATGCGTCCGGGCCTGGTGATGTACACCTACTTCCACTTTGCCGCGGATGAGCCGTTGACGCGCGCCGTGATGAAGTCGGGCGCGATCGCGATCGCGTACGAGACCGTGCAGTTGCCGAACGGGCAGTTGCCACTGTTGACGCCGATGTCGGAAGTCGCGGGCCGGCTCGCCGTGCAGGAAGGCGCCAAGTACAACGAGAAGCTGTTCGGGGGCCGTGGGGTGTTGCTGGGTGGCGTGCCGGGCGTGAAGCCGGCGAAGGTCGTGATCATCGGGGGTGGTGTCGTCGGCATCAATTCGGCGAAGATGGCGGCCGGGATGGGTGCGGACGTGACGATCCTCGACACGTCGCTCGATCGGTTGCGCTATCTCGATGACGTGTTGCCGGCGAACGTCGACACGGTCTTCTCGAACCGTCACAACATTCTCGACGCGGTGAAGGATGCTGACCTGATCATCGGCGCGGTGTTGTTGCCGGGGAAGAAGGCGCCGCATTTGATCACCAAGGAAGATCTCAAGAACATTCCTGATGGCTGCGTCATCGTGGACGTCGCGGTCGACCAGGGTGGGTGTGTGGAGACGATCAAGCCGACGACGCACGAGGACCCGACCTACTTCGTCGAGGGCGTGTTGCACTACGCCGTGGCAAACATGCCGGGCGCCGTGCCGCGCACGTCGACGTTGGCGCTCACCAACGCCACATTGCCATACGCGATCACGCTCGCCAACCTCGGTTGGAAGGACGCGTGCCGTCGCGATACCGCGCTCAAGCTCGGGCTCAATGTGGTCGCGGGCAAGGTGGTCTATGCGGGTGTCGCAGAGGCCTTCGGGATCGAGTGCACGCCTGTTGATTCCGTCCTCTAGCGTGAGCGCTCCGGTGGAACTCCTCGTCATGCGATTGCCGCATGGCGAGGGGTTGCCGCTTCCGGGGAGGGCGACCGCTGGTGCCGCCGGGATGGACCTCGTCTCGGCGGTGGATATCACGGTCGCGCCCGGGGCGCGGGTGCTGGTGCCGAGCGGGTTGTCGGTGGCGGTCCCCGAAGGGTACGAGTTGCAGCTGCGGCCGCGGTCGGGGTTGGCGTTGAAGCATGGCATCACCCTCCCGAACACGCCGGCGACGATCGACTCGGATTATCGGGGTGAGTTGCAGGTGATCCTGATCAACTTGGGCGATGCGCCATTTGTGATTGCGCGCGGCGATCGGATTGCGCAGATGCTGGTGCAGCGCGTGGAGCCGGTGGAGTTCCGCGAGGTGGCGGAGTTGCCGCCGAGCGGGCGCGGGGCAGGGGGGTTCGGGAGCACGGGGCGGTAGGGGCCCTTCTGATTGGCGCACCCCGGTCGCGACCCATTGGCCGCGGCTGGGGTGTCTGCGTGTCCTACCGCATTCGCATTGTCGAGCAGCCAACACGGGTTTGTGAACTCCGACCTTCCGGAGCGGATCTCTGACTGAAGGTGGGCTAGATTCAGACTGGAGCCGACTCGTCACTCAAAGTGCACGCGGCCGGCAAATCGCCAAGGGGAGAGGATGCAAGTCGATGCACCAGAACAGGCGGCAGCGGGTTTCCGGATCCGCCCGCGCAAGAGTCGCCGGCTCCCATGGAGCATCTTCGCTGCCAGTGTAGTCCTCGCGGTGGCGACCATGGCGTGGCTGCGCTCGATGCCAGAACGGGTCGACGCGATCGTCGTCGCGCGTCGCGATGTGTCCCAGACACTGATCCTGACCGGGCGCGTGCGCCCGCTGGCCCGCCCTCGCATCGGCAGCAACGTGGCCGGCACCATCCGCGACGTCTCGGTGCAAGAAGGCCAGCACGTCGATCGCGGTCAGTTGCTCCTGCGACTCGACGATGCGCCGCAGCAAGCCGCACTCGGCCAGGCGCGCGCAGCCCTCGCGACTGCGCAGGGGAACGCGCAGGCAAACGTGGCAGTCGCCGAGCTGGCGGCCGAGGCCGCGCGCCGTGACGCCGAGCGGGCACGCGCGCTCTACGCGGGGGGAGCAATCAGTCTTCGTGATCGCGAGGTGGCCGAACGGCTGGCGGCCAAGACCGCTGCCGAAGTGGAGGCCGCGGTGGCACGGGGTGGCAATACGGCTCGGCCCGCGCTGGCGGAAGTAGCCCGCGCGCGTTCCGCCGTCGAGGCGGCCGAGGCCCAGCTCGCACTCACTCAGGTCAGAGCAGCGGCACCGGCGACTGTGCTCCTGCGCAAAGTGGAACCCGGCGATGCCGTCTTGCCGGGGCAGGTACTCCTTGAACTGGCACTGGACGGTGCCACCGAGCTTGTGGCATTCACGCGGGAGGAGAACCTTGCCGGCCTCGCCGTTGGAGCAAACGCGGTGGCCTCCTCAGACGCCTTTCCCGACAGCACGTTCACCGCAACGGTGAGCCGGGTTGCACCCGTCGTTGACCCGACCCAAGGAACGGTCGAGGTGCGCTTTGCCGTGCCGCAACCGCCGGACTATCTCCGCGCCGACATGACCATCTCGGTGAACGTCGAGACCGCGCGTCGACTGGCCGTTCTGGTGGTGCCGAGTGGGCGCATCGGCGAGATCGGGTCGGGCTCCCCTTGGGTCGTGCTCGCGCGTGATGGTCGCGCGGTCCGCCAGCCCGTTCAGGTGGGTGCCCGCGGTGAGCGCGACGTCGAAATCCTCGCGGGAGTGACCGAGGCGGATCGCGTGTTGCCGGTGACCACTCGACCGGGACGTCGCGTGAAGCTCGTGGTCCCCTGAATGCCGTTCGCACTAATCGTCGCACTGCGCTACCTGCGAGAGGGGAAGGGGCAGACCTGGCTCATCCTCGTGGGCGTCGGGGTCGGCGTCGGGGTCATCATCTTCCTCTCCGCGTTGATCTCCGGGCTCCAGGAGAGTCTGATCGACCGTACCCTCGGCTCGCAGGCGCATGTGATCGTGCGCCCGCGCGAAGAGTTGCCGCGCGTCCTGCCTACGAGCGACCGCGCCGTCGGCGTCGTGACGGTCGAGCGACCCGCCCAGCGCGTGCGATCCATCGTGCAGTGGCAGCAAGCGCGCGCGGAGATCACCCGCATTCCCGGTGTGATCGCGACCTCGCCGACCATCTCCGGGGCAGCCCTCGCGGTCCGTGGCGATGGCGCCAATGCGGTCTTGGTGCGTGGCATCGAGCCGAACAGCTATCGGGGGATCGTCGACCTCGACAAGTTCCTGATGCGGGGGACGCTTGACCTCGAAGGATTTGGCGCCGTCATCGGAGTCGGACTTGCCAGTGACCTCGGACTCTCGGTGGGCGATCGTTTCCGGCTGCGTGCCGGAGGGGGAAGCGAGGGCGATGCGGGTGGCGTACAGACCGTCACCGGCATCTTTGACATCGGCAACAAGGATCTCAATGCGCGATGGGTGCTGGTGTCGCTACGGTCGGCTCAGTCCCTCTTTGGCCTCGAGGGTGGCGTCTCGACGATCGAGGTCAAGGGCGCCGAAATCTACGGCGCTGAGACGATCGCAGTGGAGATCGCCGGACGCACGGGGCTCGTTGCCGACAGTTGGATGAAGTCGAATGAGCAACTCCTCATTGGACTGCGGTCGCAGAGTTCCTCGAGCTTGATGATCCAGGTGTTTGTCGTGCTCGCCGTCGCGCTCGGCATCGCGAGCGTGCTGGCCGTCTCGGTGGTGCAGAAGTCGCGCGAGATCGGGATCCTGCGTGCCACGGGGACCACCCGCCGACAGGTCCAGCAGATCTTCCTGATCCAGGGCTCGATCGTCGGTCTGCTGGGGTCCGTCGTCGGCATCGCCCTCGGGATTGGTCTCGGCTATCTGTTCTCGACCCTGGCGCGAGGTCCCGATGGCACTCCCACCTTTCCCCTCACGCTCGAGACTGCGCTCTATGCGCGGACGGCTGCGATCGCCGTCGGGGTGGGAACCCTCTCCGCGCTCATGCCGGCGCGCCGGGCGGCCCGCATGGATCCCGCTGAGGTCATTCGCAGCGGATGACGCACTCGGAGCGCGTCCTCCTCGATGCCGACCCGGCCAGCACCCCGAATGGTGGTGCGGATGCGTTGCTGCGCCTGGAAGGTGTGACGAAGAACTATGGCACCGACGTGGTCACACACGTGCTGCACGGCATCGACCTCGTGGTACGACCCGGTGAGTTTCTGGCGCTCACCGGCCCGTCCGGTTCCGGGAAATCGACGCTGCTGAACATTGTCGGACTGCTCGACCGTCCGACCAGCGGTCGCCTTGCGTTCCAGGGGTGGGATGTCGCTGCCATGAATGACACCGAACTGACCGCGTTGCGGGGACGCGGAATCGGCTTTGTCTTCCAGTTGCACCATCTTCTGCCGGCATTTACGGCGCAGGAGAACGTGTTCTTGCCACTGCTCGCCGATCGTGGCCGCCGCGACGACGAGATGATGGAGCGCGCCAGCGCGTTGCTCGCCGAGGTCGGCCTCTCCGGCCGCGCCGGATACACGACGAACAGTCTCTCGGGTGGAGAGCGGCAGCGCGTGGCGTTGGCGCGCGCGCTCGTCATGCGTCCCCCCCTCGTGCTCGCGGACGAGCCGACCGGCAATCTCGACAGCGAGTCCGGCGCTCAGGTATTCCAGTTGCTCCGCACCTTCAACCAGCGCTTCGGCACGGCATTCGTGATTGTCACCCACGACGACCGGCTGGCGGCGCAATGTGACCGCGTCGTGCACCTGCTGGACGGACGGATCGAATCGGACACGTCGGCCGGATGAGACGACGGGGTAGTGCGATGTGCATCACCGCATCCGCACCGCCGTTTCGAGGAGCGGTGATCCGCCAGTACGGTGCAGACCCCCAGTGATCGGAGAATTGACATGAATCCTGCGAAGGTGGTCCGTAGCAAAGTGGTCACACTCACCGACCTCCCGAATGTCGGTCCAGCAACTGCTGGCGATCTGCGGCTGCTCGGCATCGAGCATCCCCGCGACCTGAAGGGGCGTGACCCCTACGAGATGTTCGATCAACTCCGTCTCCTCACCAAGTCGAACCAGGACCCGTGTGTCATTGACGTCTTCCTGTCGGTGACGGACTTCATGAATGGTGGCGAAGCACGGCCGTGGTGGTCGTTCACGGAGGAGCGGAAGGCAGAGATCCTGCGGAGAGGGTAGCTTCCGCCCTACCCGAGGAGCCCCATGTCTGGTCGCACCACATTCACTGAGAAGGACGAGTTTCTCCGAAGCGATGTCCGCACGCTCGGCACCATGGTCGGCGACATGCTGCGTGAGCAGGGCGGCACGTCGCTCTTCGAGCGGGTCGAGTCGGCCAGACGGGCCGCGGTCGCCCGACGCGACGGGGCTGTCGGTGCCGCCGCTGAATTGGAGCAAATCCTCGGGGACGGCGACGTGGAGGATGCGGCCGAATTGGTGCGCGCCTTCTCGACCTATTTTCGCGTGGTCAATCGCGCCGAGCAAGTGCAGCGGATCCGCCGGCGCCGCGACTACGACCGGACACCGGGGACGGCACCGCCGGGCGGCGTGCGCGAAGCACTCGAGACACTCCGCACGCAGGGGCTTTCCGCCGACGCGATCATCGCACTGGTCGAGTCCGTCCTGATCGAACCGGTGTTCACCGCTCACCCTACCGAGGCGACGCGACGCACGATCCTGCTCAAGGAACAACGGATTGCCCGCTGGCTGCTCGAGCTCGGCGACAGCACGCTCACGCCGCCAGAACGCGCGACGATCGAGGCCCGGATCCAGATGGAGATCACCACCACCTGGCAGACCGCGCCACGCCCGCCCGCACGGCCCACGGTTGAAGATGAGCGCGAGCATGTCCTGTACTATCTCCTGGGGCCGATCCACGACGTGATCCCCGCGATCCACGAGTCGATCGAAGACGCGGTGCGTGCGACCTGTGATCGTCCCGACTTTACGCTTGCCCGACCGCTGATGCGCTTCGGCTCGTGGGTCGGCGGCGACATGGACGGCAACCCCAACGTCAACGGTCGCACGATCCGCGACGCGCTGCGCGCCCACCGACGCGCGATCGTCACGCACTATATGAAGGATGTCGCCGCGCTCGGCGTCCTGCTCTCGCAATCGAACAGTCGCGTGGCAGTGACGGAGGTGGTGCAGGAGCGGATCGCGGCATACGGTACGCTGTTGCCGGACGCGTTCGCGCAGATCCCGGCGCGGTACCGTGACATGCCGTACCGGACGTTCTGTCGGTTCATCGGCGCACGCCTTCATCGCACCGGGAAGCCGGAGGAGGGTGGCTACCCCTCGGCTGAGGAGCTGTTGACCGACCTCGAGGCGATAGCCACAAGCCTCAGTGCCCATCACGGCGAGCACGCGGGACTGTTCTCGGTGCGACGCATGATCCAACGGGTACGCACCTTCGGCTTCCACCTCGCGGCGCTCGATGTACGGCAAGATGCACTGGTATTCCGGCAGGCCACCGGCGATCTGCTCCATGACACGGAGTGGCTCACCCGCTCGGTGACCGAACGGACCGTGCTGCTCGCGTCGTCGGGGACACCGAAGGCCACAACGCATGTCGCTACCACCGACGAGACGCTCGATGTTTTCACCGCGATTGCTGAGTGTCGCGCGCTGCATGGTGCCTCGGCGGTCGGCCCGGTGATCATCAGCATGGCCACCGGCGCCGATGATGTGCTGTCGGTGCTGTTGCTGGCGCGTGCCGCCGGGCTTGCGGACACCGAAGGCTACGTGCCACTCGACGTGGCGCCACTGTTCGAGACGGTGAGCGACCTCGAGGGTGCGCCCGCAACGATGACTGCGCTCTTTGCGTTGCCGACATACCGTGCGCACCTTGCCCGCCGCGGTGACCGGCAGATGGTCATGCTCGGCTATTCCGACAGCGCCAAGGATGGCGGCATGGCCGCCTCGCGTCAGGCATTGCACGCGGCGCAGTCTGCGCTCGCCGCGGTGGCCGCGAGCGCGGGCGTTGAGCTGACCTTCTTTCACGGGCGCGGTGGCACCGTGGGCCGCGGGGGCGGGAAGACGTATCGTGGCATCCTCGCCGCCCCGCGTGGCACGGTGGGAGGCCGACTGCGGCTTACCGAGCAGGGCGAAGTGATCGACGCCAAGTACGGCCTCCGTGGCATCGCCTTTCGGACCCTTGAGCGCAGCACCGCCGCGACCCTGCTGGCCACCGGTGCGCCGGCCCCCGTTGATGCACGCGAGCCAGTGTGGGAAGTGATGTTCGCGGAACTTGCGGTGGAGAGTCGGCGCGCCTATCGGGCGCTGGTCTGGGAGGACCCACGCTTCACGGAGTACTTTCGGCACGCCACGCCTATCGACGTGATTGAGAAGATGGCCATTGGGTCGCGTCCAGCGAGCCGGCGAGTGGGCGGCGGCGTCGAGAATCTGCGTGCGATCCCGTGGGTCTTCGCGTGGACGCAGTGCCGAGCGATGCTGCCGGGGTGGTACGGCGTGGGGACAGGGCTCAAGGCGATCGTCGATCGGCACGGAAAGGAGGCGGTCCAGGCGATGGCGGCTGAGTGGCCGGTGATTGCCACGATGCTGGAAGATCTGGAGATGGTGCTCGCCAAGAGCGACCTCGAGATCGCCGGTCGCTACGCGCGGTTGGCGCCTGCCACGTCGATCGGGGTCTTCGACGATATCACTGCCGAGTTCCAGTTGACGGTGGAAATGGTGCTGGCGCTCTCTGGCAGCAGTGCGCTACTGGAGCATGATCGCACCCTGGCGCGGGCGATTCAGCTGCGGAACCCGTATGTCGATCCGATGAGCTTCTTGCAGGTCGGTCTGCTGGAGCGGTGGCGCGCGACTGACCGGACCGATGGTGCGTTGCTCGATGCGCTGTTGGAGACGGTGAATGGGATCTCGCAGGGGCTGCAGAACACGGGGTGATCGGAACAGCATGGCTGGCCTCAGGGCAGGCCGCGCCTCCTCCCTGTACCGCGCAATCAGCGCGCGACGACTGAACGAAAGTAGAAGTCCAGCATTGCGGTCAGGGGCGTGGCGTTGCCCCGAATCCGGCTCCGAAGCGCTGCGCCCTCCCAGCAGTCCACGAGGAGGCTTGCCATCTGCCCCGCATCGGAGTCGGCGGGGATCTCGCCGCGCTGGCGGGCCTCCTCGAGGCACGTCGCGATCCGCTGTTGGATGGCGGCGAAGCAGGCTTCGATCCTGAGGCGGAATACCGCACTCACACCGGACAGTTCCTGTCCCAGTCCACCGAGCAGGCAACCCATGTATCCCTCCTTCTGGTAGCTCTGCTGGGTCAATTCGAAAAATCCGCGGACCCGCGCGATGGGAGGGCGGCTCAGGTCTCCGAGGCACGCGTCGAGACCCGCGTGCACCTGCCCCATGTACTGGTCGATGACCTGAAGTCCGAAGTCTTCCTTGTCCTGGAAATGATGGTAAAAGGAACCCTTCGGGATCTGCGTGGC
>JAHECN010000135.1 GCA_024641735.1 Gemmatimonadota bacterium
CTCGATCCAGTTGGCCCAAGTCGGGAAGCACCGGGTTCGGGTCTCAGGAATTACCGGCCGTCCGCGGACCGCGATGCTCAAGGTGTCGGTCGCCTATTTCTATGGCTACAAAGCCGTCGGCACCCTCGTCTACTCCTGGCCAGAGGCCCTCGACAAGGCCAAGGCCGCGGACAAGATTCTGCGAAAGCGACTCGACACGCTCGGCCTGAAGTTTGAGCAGGTCCTCACGGAGTTTGTCGGCGTGAATGCTACGCACGGCAGGCTGGCCGGAGCCCCGGACCCGGAGATCGCGGAAGTGCAGTTGCGCGTTGGCGTTCGGGGAACCGATCGCAGTGCCGTGGAACGCTTCACGCGTGAGATCGCGCCGCTGGTGCTGACCGGTCCGCCGAGCGTGACGGGTTTCGCTGGCGGCCGACCGCAGGTCGAAGAAATTGTGGCCTACTGGCCCGCGCTGGTGGCACGTGAGGCAATCGAGTCCCAAGTCCGTGTGGAGATCCTCTAATGGCGACCAAACTGGTACAACTGCGCTGGCTCGCTCATGCCCGCTCCGGCGACAAGGGCGACACGGCAAACGTCGGCCTGATCGCACTCGAGCCGGAGTACTATCCCGTGATTGCGGAGCAGGTGACCAAGCGGCGGGTGGCGAAACACTTCAAGGGGATGATTTCCGGCGTCGAACGCTTTGAGCTTCCGAACTTGAACGCGCTCAACTTCCTGCTGCATGGCGCGCTCGACGGCGGTGGGACGTTGTCGCTGAAGACGGACGCCCAAGGGAAGGTCTTCTCGACTGCGCTGCTCCGCATGGAGATCGAGGTCCCCAAGAAGTTGGCCAAGAAGATTCCAATGGGTGACGCGTGAGCGAAGCCGTGACGCTGAGCACGCTCGTGAACGGTGTGCTCACGCTGACCCTCAACCGCCCCGAGAAGCGGAACGCGCTGAGCTCCGCGATCGTGGACGGACTCGGTGAGGCGATCGCACGCGCGGAGCTGGAGCCCGAAGTGCGGGTGCTGGTGATCCGTGGGGCAGGGAAAGACTTCTGCGCTGGGGCGGACTTGGCGGAGCTCCTCGCGTCCGTGGATCACACCCTCGAAGAGAATGAGCGGAATGCGTTGGCCTTGGGTGAGCTCTTCTTGGCACTGCGCCGTCTCCCGAAGCCGAGCGTGGCGGTGGTGCAGGGCCGGGCGCTGGCGGGCGGTGCCGGATTGGCGACGGCATGCGATCTGGTGCTGGCGAGTGAATCTGCGACCTTTGGCTATCCGGAGATTGAGCGTGGATTTGTCCCGGCGATGGTGATGACCATCCTTCGGCGCTCGGTTGGCGAGAAGATCGCCTTTGATCTTGTCGGTACGGGTCGACTGTTGACGGCGACGGAAGCGCACGGCTGTGGCTTGGTCTCGCGAGTGATCCCGGACTCGGATTTCGCCGCGACAGCAGATACCGCGATCGCCGCCCTGGCAACCCGCAGCGCCTCCGCGCTCGCGCTCACCAAGCAGCTCTTCACCGAACTGGACGGCCGCAGCTTCGAGGAAGGCATCCTCCTGGGTGCGCGTGTCAACGCGCTCTCTCGCTCCACGGAAGACTTCAAGCGGGCGATCGCTGCCTTCCTGACGAAATGATTCCGATCCTCTCGCGACTCCGGGTTGCTTTCTCGCTGGCCGGGCTCTTTGTGGTCATTGTCGCGCTGATGCAGAACGACAATCGACTCATGTGGGTCGCGATCGCGCTGCTGGGAGGGTCGGTGGTTGCGCGCCTGCTGCTCCGGCGGGCGATCCGCGCCACCGAGGACCAGCCCGGCCAGGAGTAGCCGCATCAGGGCGTACCACGCCGCATTGTGAAGCACACCCTGGCTGGCCGAGTTGACGCCATCCTCCTGCATGACCTCCACACCACCGCTCGCCCGTCACATCCTCCGCCGGACCTTCGGCTACCCGGACTTCCGCCCGATGCAGTCGCGGGTGGTGGCCGCGGTCCTCTCCGGTCACGATGTCCTGGCGGTGCTGCCGACTGGTGGCGGGAAGTCGATCTGCTTTCAGGTGCCCGCACTGGTCACTGGTGGGCTCACCATCGTCATCTCGCCGCTCATCGCCTTGATGCAGGATCAGGTCACCGCACTTCGGGCACGCGGCATCTCGGCCGCGGCACTGAACGGCACCCTCGACAGTGCCGCACAGGCCGCGTTGGTCGCCGACGCGGCGCGCGGCACGGTGCGCCTGCTCTACGTCTCCCCCGAGCGACTGCCTCGGCTCTGCGACGAGCTGCGGACCCGGGACGGGCGCGTCGCCCGACTCGCCGTGGACGAGGCACACTGTATCGTGGAGTGGGGGCACGACTTCCGACCGATGTACCGCGGCCTCCGCGCCGCCCGCGCGGTCCTGGGCACCCCACCGTGCGTGGCCCTCACCGGAAGCGCGACACCGGCCGTGAGAGCGGAGATCGCCGCGGCACTCGGCTATGGACGCTCCGCCATCGAAGTCGTCGCGTCGTTCGATCGCCCCAATCTCCGCTTCGTGGTGACACCAGTCGTGTCACGAGAGGATCGACTGGCCAAACTTGTTGTGTTGATTCGCACGACGCGGGGCGCCGCGATTGTCTACGCGCCGACGCGCGGCATGGTGGAGGGGCTCGCCCGAGTCCTCGTGGAGGCAGGTGTCGCGGCGGCGCCGTACCACGCGGGGATGACGACGGACGAACGGAGCAGCACACTGATTCGCTTCCTGGATGATCGGGTACGTGTCGTGGTCGCGACCTGCGCCTTCGGGATGGGGATCGACAAACCCGGTGTGCGCGTGGTGGTCCACTGGACCATGCCGGCCACGCCTGAATCCTATTATCAGGAAGCTGGGCGGGCAGGGCGCGACGGCCGGTCGGCGGAGTGCGTCGTCCTGCACCACCCCACGGATGCCGTGCTGCCACGTCGGCAACTCGGCGTCACCTTTCCGCCCGAGCGCGTACTCCAGCAGCTCTGGAGCGCGCCAGAGCATCGCGTACGTCATCCCGCCTCGGTCGTGGCGGCAGCAGATCGTCTCGCCGCAGAGCTCCGGCCAGATCGGGGGCCGGTGGATTGGTCTCGGGTGCGCCGTCGGCGGCGGGAAGCCGAGCGACGCCTGGCGGCGATGGTCTGTTACACCCAGACGCGCGGGTGCAGGCGCCGCGCGTTGCTGGACTGGTTTGGGGAGCGGATCGAACGGTGTGCGGGATGCGACCGCTGTTGTGCGGCAGGGCGGTGAGGTTCCGCCGCTGCAGGTTTCCTATCGCGGGGGAATCGTCCGACTGATGCCGTTGGATTCGACGGTGCTGGTCGGATAGACGAGCACTTCGTTCAACTTCTCCGGCACCGAATTCAAATCGCGCAGAATGGCGAGGAGCGAGCCTGCGAAATTGTCCGCTCCGGCATAACTGACGGCGTACCCAAGATCGAGCATCGACGCGATCGTCATCTTGGAGAGCGGCATCAGCACGCCGGGCGATTCGATGTATCCCGTCATCAACTCCGCATCGAAGATCGACTCACGCCAATGCGAATCCGCCGTTCCGGAGCCGCCGCCATTCTCGACCGGCACCGGCCGCCCGAAGTAGCCGAGGGTGAGCGACGGCCAGAGGGCGAGCGATTGCGTCCCGACGAAGATCGGATCGGCTGTGCCGCGACCGTCAATCACGTTGCGATTGGTCCACACCGTGCCGAAGCCGAGGACATGGCCCATCTCATGAAGGATCAGGTCGACGAGTTGGCCGTTGGTCTCGCGGACATCGAGGTCTGCGTTGTCAAACCGCATCCGTCCGACGATTGGCAGCGCCGAGGGCGAACGAATGGTACAGGGGCCCGCGCTGCCGAGGACGCCACCGGGTCCGTCGATGGCCTCGACCGTGGCGAAGATGATGAGGTCATCGACAAATTCGGTGACTGCGGGGCTGTTGCTGCCGCAATCGCCAGCAGGCTTGCTGATGTTGATGTCCGGGACATCCCCCACAATGATTGACATCCACCGCTGCGCCGCCACCACGAACGCATCCCGCGTGCTCGGCTTCATCGCCGAGAGAATCCGCAGGTCGATCACGAAGGGCTGTGAGGTGCCAGTGACGCGGAACTCTGCGTTCGGACCTGGGAATGAGGCGAGGGTTGCTCGGACGGTGCTGCTGTTGTTGACGAGCCCCAGTTTCCAGTCGAGCGGAGCCGCGACACCATTTGCATCGGAAATTCCAACCGGTCCCTGCAGTGTGGCGTCCCCAAATCCCACCAGGGCGAAGGTCACCGGAATGTTGGGCACCGGGTTTCCGAGGGCGTCTCGGACACGCACTCTCGGAATCTGGGGAATCTGGAAACCGAGGATCCCGTTCTGCACGGTCGGCGAGATCGGCTCGAGGACGCTGAGTGGCGCGGCCAAACCTTGGGCCGTGAACGTGACGTAATCGCCATTCGGCAGTTGGGCGCGCATCGTGTTGACGCCGGCGGTGGCGCCGAGCGTCCAGGAGGCCGGTGAAGCGCGTCCCAGGGCGTCCGTGATGACGGGAGCGGCCGGGAGTGTGCCCCCGCCGGCCGTCGCCAGGAACGTCACGGCGAGCCCGGCCTTCGGAACGCCGAATCCGTCGCGCACTTCCACGACGGGCAGGGGCGTCACGGCTTGGCCGGCAAAGGCGAGCAGGTTCTGCCCGCTGATCACGGTGATTGTCGGAGGGAGGGCGACGATCGTGGTCACCGAGACGGAATTGGAGAGGGTGCCGTTCTCGACTTGCGCTCGGAGGGTACTGACGCCAGGGGTATTCCCGACGACCCAACTCGCGACACTCGCCACGCCGTTGGCCCCGGTCACCACGCGATCCGGCGTGACCGAACCACCGTTCTGCTCCAGGGTGAATCGGATCGCGATCCCAGGAAGCGCATTCCCGGCAGCGTCCTTCACCTTGAAGCTCGGCGAGATGGCCGCAGCCTCATTGATGGGCACGGTTTGCCCGCCACCGGTGACGACTTCCAGGGTGGCCGGTGGACCGAGCTGAGGTCCCTTGTCCCCACCGCCGCAAGCGATCAGGAGGGTCAGGAAGCTCGTGGGGACGGCGCGGAGGGGCAGGGTCAATCGCATGGGGGCCAAATATGGGTGGATCAAGGGAACAAATGCACTATCCATCACGATTCCACGGATCCGAGGTGGCCTCAGGTCTCCCCCGCAGCCATTGCTGTAACTTACTGCCCGCCATAGCTTTCCGAGCATGCGAACCTCCCTCCGTCGGCAGAGGCCTTTGGGGAGCGGAAGAACCACCGGGTTCTTTCGCGGGTTTGCATGTGCCTTGGCAGGACTGTTTCGCCGGTCACTTCTTCACGCTACTTCGCCGCTCCACTCCATGTTGCGACAGCCTCGGCTTCTGGCTCGTGTCGGGGTGATGGTTGGCAGAACGGACATCGTTCGTCCGGGTCTGGCACCCGTCACCCGACACTCCCGAACGATCGCGGGGTTTTCCTCTGGGCGGCAGGACGGGCCACGACGGCTCGGGCGTGGTTGGACTGATCGGTCCTTGGTCACCCCATCGGGGCGACCCACACCAACCTCCCATGTTGCGGATCGCGGCGCCAAGGGGCGCGCGCACCCCGCCAGGACTCTCCGTGAAGCGCGAGATTCTCATTTCCGGCACACCCCGCGAAACGCGGGTGGCCATTCTCGAGGACGACCGCCTGGTCGAACTCCTCGTCGATCGGCCCGATCAGCGGCGCACTGTTGGTGACGTCTATTACGGTCGGGTAGACGCCGTTCTCCCCGGGATTCAGGCAGCGTTTGTCGACGTCGGCCTCGAAAAATCCGCCTTTCTCCATGCGTCCGATCTTCTGGAGCCAGAAGAGGATGACGACGACGCTCCAGCCGAGCCTGATGACGAGCCAGGCGAGGCCGGTGAGGAGGACGGGGACGGGGAAGAGGAAGACGAAGGGGATGGGGCCGAGGACGGTGGTGCCGCCCCTGCGACGGCGCGGAAGCCGCGGCGCGGGGTCGGGGGCAAGCGCGAGGTCGGCGCCCGCCGTGCCGTTCCTGATATCGGGGAGATGTTGACCAAGGGCCAGCTGATTCCGGTCCAGGTCACCAAGGAACCGATCTCGACCAAGGGATGCCGTGTCACCGCCCAGATCTCACTGGCCGGGCGATTCTTGGTGTACATGCCCTACGCCTCGAAGGTCGGCGTCTCGCGGAAGATCGAGAGTCGGGAGCTCCGATCGAAGCTCCGTGAGATGGTTTCCCGACTCCTCCCTCCAGACGCCGGCGGCGTCATTATCCGGACCGTTGCGGAAGGAGTCACCGAAGATCACTTCAAGCGGGAAATCGACTCGCTACTCGCCACCTGGAACAAGATCCAGCGCAAGCAGCAGTACGTGAAGGCGCCCGCATTGCTACACCGGGAGGCGTCGTTGACGCGCTCCCTGATCCGCGACGTCTTCTCGTCGAAGGTCGATGCCCTCTGGGTGGACTCGAAGGAGCTGTACTCCGAAATCCAGCAGTATCTCGATCTGATCGACCCAGAACTGCTTGAGCGCGTGCATTTCTATGACGATAGCACCCCGCTCTTTGACGCCTACAAGATCGAACACGAGATCAAGGACCTCTTCAAGCCGCGCGTCGACCTTCCGACCGGTGGATACCTGATCATTCAGCCCACCGAGGCACTCGTTTCGGTGGACGTCAACACCGGGCGTTATATCGGCAAGCGGGATCCCGAGAAGACCATCCTGCGGACCAATGTGGAGGCGGCGCGTGAGATCGCCCGTCAGATCCGCCTGCGCGATGTCGGCGGTATCATCGTGG
>JAHECN010000136.1 GCA_024641735.1 Gemmatimonadota bacterium
ATCTCGGCGGGAGCGCGCAGCAGATCATCATGAAGATCATCGCCGAGGAGCCAGTACTGGTCACCAAGCTGCGGAAGGCAGTGCCAGGCAATGTGGCGGCAGCGGTGGCGAAATCGTTGGAAAAGTTGCCGGCGGATCGCTTCGACAGCGCCAAGGCCTTTGCCGACGCGCTCACGAACCCGGGCTTCACGACGGCACGGCACGCCGTGGGTGGTACGGGTGCAGCGAGCGGTCTCTGGGTGCGGGATCGGCGTTCACTCGGCGTGCTCGCCGTGGCGACCGCCGCAGTGCTGGCGCTCGGCTGGATGAGTACACGTCCGGCTGCACCAGTGGGACCTGCGGCGTATGACGTTGGCCTTCCGGACAGCGCCGCGATGTCGGCCAGCGGAACGGTCGGATACGTCTTGGCTCCGTCTGGGCGTTTCGTCGTCTATGAAACCGGAGAAACGAGCGGCCGGCGGCTCTGGTATCGGTCGTTGCTGGACGCCACGGTGCATCAGATCGACGGGACCGAAGGTGGCCTGCAGCCAGCAATCTCCCCAGACGAAGAGCGTGTCGCCTTCCTGCGCCAACGCGCACAGGAATATTCGCTGGAAGTCGTCGCGTTGGAGGGTGGGCCGATCACCACACTCGCACATGGCACCGGTGTGGCGACTCAGTTGCTCTGGTTGAAGGATGGTCGGATTCTGTTGATCGAGAATGATGGCAAGCAGGGCCGCTGGTTCGACCCGGGGGGCGGTCCGACCACGACCAAGTCGATCGGCTACTGCATCCTCGCGTTCCCGTTGCCCGATCCCCAAAGACTGCTTTGTGGCGGGGGCGGGGACAAGTTGGCCACGCAGGTCGATCTCCGCGACAGCGTACGTGGGGCCGCGTTGTGGACGGGGAAGGATTCCGGTGACGTCATCGGCGCGCACTTCCGTGTCGTGGACGACCGGTACCTGACGTACATCTCGATGGGGGGCGACCTGCTCGCCGCCACGGTTGACCTGAAAACGGGCCGCGTCGGGAATTCCGTGCGCATGGAAACCGGACTCGCCAGGCGCAACTATACCGGTGGTGGCGCGTACGCGATTGCGACGACGGGCACGATGGTCTACGCCGAGGGGGAGAACGAAGCGGTGGGTTATCTGGTGCGTGCGGGGCTGGCAGGATACGACACGCTTCCCGTCGAAAAGGCGCCGTACTTGCGGTGGAACCTCAGTCCGAACGGAAGGCAGCTGGCGGCGGTAGTGGAAGCGCTCGACGGCGAGGAGTTGCGCATCTATGATCTGGCAAGCGGTCGCCAGGTTGTCATGGCCCAATCGGAAGAAATCCGACAGCCGGTGTGGAGTCCCGATGGTGCGCGGGTGCTCTTCACCGCCAACGACACGGTATTCATCGGGGTCCCGGGGATGGCGACGCGTCCGGAACGCGTGTTCACGGACCGTCTCGGTTTTGAGGCCTTCACGTGGCTCCCAGACGATCGTGTCATCGGCACGGCGTGGGCGGATTATCGCGGCGTGGTGCTGCGTGTGGATCGCCGCCCCGCCATCATGGACTCCCTGCGCCTCGACGTCTCTTTCATCCGGCCCTCGCCGGACGCGCGATGGATTGCCTACTCGAACCGTGCCATCAACGAAATCTGGCTCGAACCCTTTCCTCGGGATGGTCGCCGCTACCTGGTCGCCACCGCGGGCGGGAGTGAGCCACAATGGATCTCCTCGACGCGCCTCGCGACGTCAAGTTGGGATGGGACGCGCTATCACGCAGATTTCTTCGATGTCACGGCTTCGACGGAACCACCGCTCGGCCGCGCCGTCTCGACGATCCTGCTGCCGGGCTTCAAGGACACTGCCGGGCAATCGTTCACAGTCACACCGGACGGACGGGTGGTGTACGTGCAGGGGAGTCCAGGGCGTGCCCTCCCGTATCTCCGCGTCATCCCCAACTGGACCACGGTGATGAAGCGTCGCGTGGACGAAGCGAATCGGTGACTGACGCCGCTGCGCAATCCGGCCGTTCGTCAGCCCCGCGTGAACTCGATCCTTCTGGGTCGATTCCCAACCCCCTCCGCACGGTTGGTGTCGCGTACATCGTTGCAAGCGGGTGGTTCATCGCAAGCGGCGCAGCGACGCTGCGCGAGTACGACTATCTCCTCACGCAGATCGCGCGACTCTTCGCTGGAAAGATGGGCGCCACGGATGCACCTTTGCGTGCGCTGTTGGTGCTGCTGAGCGCCGTCGCGCTGGTGCTGCTGGGTTTCCGGCTACTTGTCGTCGGCCTCCGGTGGAGACGGAGACTGCACCTCCCTGCGGAGGGTCCTGCAGCCCTCGCACGGAGCGAGGTGGTCGCGGCACTCCGCCATCACACGCTGCCCGCGTACGAGTCGGGACCAACGGAGTCAGACTCCCTGCTCCAACGCTGGCTGACCGATGAACGGGGGGCGATGACGCGGTGGCGTCGCGAACTCCTCGGCCGCGGCGTCAGGATCATGGTCTGGTCCTGCGTGCTGGTGCTCGCGATCTCCGCGCTCTGGCTTCTGACCCGGTTCCTCGCACCCGAGGACTGGCTCGGCCCCTTCCCCACGAGCTTCGTCGTGCTCCTCCCATTCATTTCCGCCACGTGGGTGATCCTCGCCTTCCTCGTCATCCCGGCTGAACGCCTGAGAGTCGAGTCCATGGAATTGGTCTTGCCGGCACGCGTTGAGGTGATTCGTGGCGACGCCGAAGAAGCGATCCTCGAGAGCCGCCCCCGTCTGCTGGATTACTCGAGTGGGCTGACCAATATGCTTGGGCTCACCGGAGTCGCGGTGCAGTGTCTCACGCCGGTCTGCTGGGATCTTTCCCACATCGGATACCCGCTCCTGGCGACCTCCATCCTCAGGCACACGGGAGCGATCGTGGGTGGCGTCGTGTTCTACCATCTCGGTCGGTGGATCGTGCGTGCGGCGGCGGAGTTGTCGCGGTACTTCCGATATGATTCCACGGTCGTGGTGATTGACGGGGTCGGCGACGAAATCGTTGCCCGTGCCGCCGCCATCCGCACGGAAGGCCGTGCGCTCACCGGTCCGCGTCACGTGATCGCGGCCGTGGGAAGCGCGTACGTTCGTGAGTCGGCGTTGGCATTGCTCGCGGCCGAGGGGCGTGCCTTCACCCGCGAGGATGACACGCGTTGGCGTCGGCCCGTGCCGCCGTCGGCGCTGGCCGATCGCCCAACAAGGGCGTAACTTGGAAGGATCCCAAGGAGACCGATGTGACTGATCCGGTGGCCCGCCTGACCGCAGCCCTCGCCGATCGCTACGTGATCGAGCGGGAACTCGGCGCGGGCGGCATGGCCACGGTGTATCTCGCCCGTGACCTCAAGCACGACCGCGACGTCGCCGTGAAGGTGCTGCGCCCCGATCTCGGTGCGGTCCTCGGCGCCGATCGCTTCCTCGCCGAAATCAAGATCACGGCACGGCTCGACCACCCGCACATCTTGACGTTGATCGATTCCGGCGCGACGGAAGGGCTGCTCTACTATGTCTTGCCGTATGTGCGCGGTGAGACGCTGCGGGGCCGACTCGAGCGCGAGAAGCAGTTGGGGATCGAGGAGGCGATCGCGATCACCAAGGACATTGCCTCGGCCTTGGAGTACGCCCATCGGCAGGGCGTGGTCCATCGCGACATCAAGCCGGAAAACATCATGTTCCAGGAAGGCGAGGCGATGCTGGCCGACTTCGGCATTGCGCTGGCCGTCAAGGAAGCGGGTGGCGATCGCCTCACCCAGACCGGCCTCTCGCTCGGCACACCACAATACATGAGCCCGGAACAGGCCACCGGCGATCGCGCGCTCGATGCGCGGAGTGATGTGTACTCGCTCGCCGCCGTGCTCTATGAAATGCTGACCGGCGATCCGCCGGTTACGGGCGCCACCGCGCAGGCGATGATCGCCAAGTTGATGACGGAGCGACCGACGCGCATTCGTGTTGTTCGCGATACCGTTCCGGAACCGGTGGACACTGCCGTGTTCAAGGCGCTGGCCAAGATCCCCGCGGATCGGTTTAGTGGGGCGCGGGAGTTTGCCGATGCGCTGGATGCGGGAATGCGTCCGGCGACGGTTGCCCCGTTGCGTGGCGGGCGTGGACGCCGAATCGCGGCGGCGCTGGCAGGGCTCGCGGTGGTTGGGGTCGTGGCGGCCCTTCTCCTCCGGAATCGTGATTCCAGTGCTGTGGACACCGTGGTGGCCCATCTGGATCCGGGACGTCAGGTCTCCTTCGTGGGTGACGTCGGACGCTTCGAGCTCGCGCCGGACGACCGCACCGTCGCCTATTTCACACCGGACAAGCAACGCGTCGTGGCCTTTGATCTCGACGGCGGTGGCTCGCAGACGCTGTACGCCGCGCCAAGCGGGACGGTGTTGGAAGATCTGCAGTGGTCCGCTGATGGCTCGCGTCTCTACCTCACGGCATTCCCCTACGGCAACCGCCTCTTCAGCGTGCCGCGCCTCGGCGGCGAGCCACGCGAAGAGCTCCGGCTTCCCCAGATGATCTCGCTGAGCGGCGTTCGCGTCCTCGCGTTGTCCGCCGGGGTGTGGCTGGTCGTCGGGGCCAACAACACGTTCTATCTGGGGACCGATCCGAGCGCGGTCCACGTGGTGGGCACGAAGTTGACGGGTGATGGCACCTTCGCGATCCCCGGACTCACCAAGGTCCTTCGGATGGACGTAGTGGCCTCCCCCGACGCCAAGTGGCTGGCCTTCGCCGGCAGCGGCGCCGATGGCCAGACCGTCGGTGGCATTGCGTCGCTGTCCCCCACGGAGGCCCCGCGTGTGATTGCCC
Source organism: Gemmatimonadota bacterium (assembly GCA_024641735.1). Lineage (GTDB taxonomy): Bacteria > Gemmatimonadota > Gemmatimonadetes > Gemmatimonadales > GWC2-71-9 > Palsa-1233. The sequence goes on from JAHECN010000136.1 coordinate 4,802, forward strand.
AATGGAGCGGGGTGCTGCCGGTCCGCTGGGGTCGCGACGGGAAGTCGCTGACGCTCCGCCGCAAACTGTCGGAGGGCGTGGCCGATCTGCTCCGAGTCGAATTTGATCCCGTCGCCGGACGGACGCTCGGTGACCCACGCATCGTCTATCCGAGGCTTGGTGCCGAGGACCTCGCAGTCAACGCCGACGGCGATCGACTGGTCTTTGTCACCGGTTCCGACGTGTTCAATCTCCGGGAATTCACGCTGGACGGCACCCCGACAGCCCATGACAATCCATCCCGCATGGTGACGCAGGGGACGGGGCAGTGGACCTTCGGGTTTTTTCTCCCCAGTGGCGATGTCCTGGGACTGCTGGAGCGCGACGGCGGGATCGAGGCGCGCCAGATTGCACCTGACGGGAGTTCGGTATCGGTCCTCCAGAGCTCCGATACGACCCTGCGTTGGTCCAAGGGGGTCTCGACCGATGGCCGGCAACTCGCCTCGGCCACGCGCCAAAACGGTGTCGTGACGCTCTTGCTCCAAGAACTCGCCTCTACGCGGGTGCGGAGGATCCCCTTGCCGCAAGTGCCCTCGATGTTGGCATGGTCACCGGATGATCGCTTCATCGCGGCGATGACAGATCAGTCTGTGGATGAACTGATGGTGATCGATGTGGCCGCCGGTACCACGCGCGTGGTGAAGCTCCAGTGCGGGGAACGTTGCGAGTTTGCGTGGGAACATGTCGCGGCTGGGAATCAGTGGCCGCTGGTGGCGGTCACGTCCGAAGTGGATACCTGGATTGCCAATGTCGAGACGGGTGCGCTCCGTCATTTGGCGAGCAATACGTGGTATCTGACCGCCTGGATTGGGGAGTGGGTCTACTTCATTCGTGCGGGTGGTCAGACCGACTACCCCGGTCAGGTGCTCTTTCGCGTTCCGGCAGGGGGTGGGCCGGAGCAACGGCTCCTTGAGTTGCCGCTCGACTGCAGCGATGGACTCGGAACCACAGGGGTGCCAACGATGTCTCGGGATGGCTCGCGGGTAATCTGCCCGGTCGACCAATCGAAGCGCGACCTGCACGTGATCTCGGGGCTCGGGAAGGTGCGCTGAGCCTGACGCGAAGGGCCGGGGAGTTGGCCGATTCCCCCGAAAACACCTAGATTTCGGGATTCCCAAGGAGCCCAATGTGACCGACCCGGTGGCGCGCCTGACCGCAGCGCTCGCCGATCGCTATGCGATCGAGCGCGAACTCGGCGCGGGAGGCATGGCCACGGTCTATCTCGCCGAGGACCTCAAGCACAAGCGCAAGGTGGCGCTCAAGGTGCTCAAGCCCGAACTCGCCGCCGTGCTCGGCGCCGATCGCTTCGTGCAAGAGATCACGACCACGGCGGCGCTGCAGCATCCGCACATCCTGCCACTCTTCGATTCCGGCGAGTCCGACGGATTCCTCTGGTACGCGATGCCGTTCATCGATGGCGAGACGCTCCGCGGGAAGCTCGACCGTGAGACGCAGCTCGGCATTGACGAGGCGGTGAAGATCACCACGTCCGTTGCGGATGCCCTCGATTACGCCCATCGCCACGGTGTGGTCCACCGCGACATCAAGCCGGAGAACATCCTGCTGCATGATGGTCGGCCGATGGTGGCGGACTTCGGTATTGCGTTGGCGCTGAGTGCCGCGGCCGGTGGCCGGATGACCGAGACGGGTATGTCGCTCGGTACGCCGCACTACATGTCACCGGAACAAGCGACCGCCGAGAAGGAGATCACGGCGCGCAGTGATGTGTACTCGTTGGGCAGCGTGCTCTACGAGATGCTGAGTGGCGAGCCGCCGCACATGGGCAACTCGGCACAGCAGATCATCATGAAGATCATCGCCGAGGACGCACAGCCCGTCACCAAACTCCGGAAGAGTGTCCCGCACAACGTGGCGGCCGCGGTGGCGAAGTCATTGGAGAAGCTGCCGGCCGATC
>JAHECN010000137.1 GCA_024641735.1 Gemmatimonadota bacterium
TGCACGACATTGCCGCGCCGGTCCCGCGTCCGGACTCGGGCCATCGCCTCCCACGTCCCGATATCGTCCCAGGCAAACTCCCCGGGGATGACGGCGACCGCGTCCGAGCGCTCGAAGACGCCGACATCAATCGAGATATCCTGGACACCGGCGAAGAACGCGGCGACATCGCCCCGATCGAGCGCCTCGAGCCAGGGCGCGATCTCCGGCGTGTGTCGCAGCACTTCCCGCCGCAGATCACTTGCCCGCCAGGCAAACAGGCCCGTATTCCAGAGGGCACCGCTTGCCATCAGGTCCAGTGCCGTGGACGCGTCCGGCTTTTCCTGGAATCGGTCCACCGCGCGCGCGGCGCTATCGAGGCGTGGGCCTGCCACAATGTAGCCGAACCCCGTCTCAGGACGTGACGGCACGATGCCGACGGTGACCAGGCGCTGGTGGCGACGTGCCGTCTCCAGTGCGGTGGCGGCGGTCGTGACGAAGGCGGCCGAATCCTGGATCGTCCAGTCGGCATGCATCGAAATGACTTCGGCCTCTGGGTCGCGCCGTGCGGCCTCGATCGTTGCCCACACGAGCGCCGGTCCGGTGGACGCCGCCCGCGGTTCGATCAGATAGTTGGCCTTCGGGATCGGGAGTTTGGCCTGGAGCGGCCCTGCCAGCGCCGGGCCCGTCACTACCAGGATCCGTTCGGGGGGGATGTATCCCGCTAACCGATCGACCGCCTCTTCCGCGCTCGACCGCGGGCCCGCCAAGGGCAGGAGCTGTTTCGGCGAGGAGGGAGACGACAGCGGCCAAAAGCGTGTCCCCGATCCCCCGGCCAGCAAGACGGCCCATTGCATGGATTAGATCACCGCCGAGAGCGCCGGACCATGCCGACGCAGCTCATAAAGGAGGGTGCCCAGGTCGCCGCCGTCTGCCGCCACAACCAGGAGTACGCCACGACCTGGCAGCCGATGGAGCACGAGTGTCCCCTGAGAGGACTCAATCACGACCTCGGCGGGCGGGCCAACCGACGCCGCTTCGCCGAGGGCGTTCAGCGCACGCAGTGCGGTCGCCGCCAGCGCGGCCACGGCGTCCTGATCCAGCGAATCGGGGAGCGCGGCGCCGACCACGAGGCCTTCGTCGCTGACAATCACCGCTCCGGCCACGTCCGGGCGCTCGGCGACAGCCTGCAGGACGGTTCGAAGTGGGGAATTCACGATGCGCTCCAAGAAGGGAAGGGACGGCGCGAAGCTACGACCTCGGCGGCGCCGAAGTCAAGCAACGATCGTGGGTTGCCGCACTCCGCAGAGGGGTCTAACCTTCTCCGATGACCCGACGCCTTCTCTTCTGTTGCGCCCTCCTGACCAGTACCGCCTGCAGCGACCTCATCCTGGGCGATGCCGGGAACGTCAATGTGGTGGATACCGTCACCCTCGGGGCGATCCACGGGGCACCGCTGACCGTGCCTTCGGCCTACGACATGATCTTCGGGCTTGCCATCCGGACCGACCAGTCGTCGAGCTTCGACTTTGTGTACGACATCCTGCCGGTGAAGGGCCCATCCCTTTTGCCGCTGGCCGCACTCGGCCTCGGGACCGGGAGCGTTCGACCGGCCGTCCAGAAGGTCACGACAGCGTTCGATGACATCATCAACGCCCCGACCGGCGGCTGGAATCAGTTGGACACGTTGCCGATCGCGGTGGGAGATGTCATCGCCGGGCGCTCGCGTGTCTCGTGCTATCTGGGCGTGCCCCAGTACGCCAAGTTCCAGGTGCTGGATTTCGACAACGTGCTGAAGACCGTGCGCCTGAAAGTGCTGGCTAACATCAACTGCGGATACCGGAATCTCCAGCCCGGTGTCGCCGTAGACTGACCGATGCTCGACCTACGCCGATTGCGCCAGGATCCCGCCGCCGTTCGCGAATCGCTCGCCCGGCGCATGGATCTGCATGCCCTCGAACAAGTGGACCGCGTCATCGAACTCGACGCCCGGCGTCGGACCATGGTCGCCGAAGTGGAAGCGTTGCAGGCCGAGCGCAATTTGCAGAGTGACGAAGTGGCCCGTCGCAAGCGCGCCAAGGAATCCGCGGACGATCTGCTGGGCCCACTGAAGGAGTCGGGCGAGCGAGTGCGCGTCCTCGAAGCCGATCTGCGCGATGTCGAGTCGATGCTTGAGGGCCACCTGCTCAATGTCCCGAACACCATCCTGCCCGACGTTCCCGAGGGTGGCGTGGCGCACAACGTCGTGGTGCGCAATTGGGGCACGCCGCGCGAGTTTGCCTTCACGCCGCGCCCGCACTGGGAGCTGGGGCAGGCGCTGGGACTCTTCGACCTCCCCCGCGGCACGAAGCTGACGGGGTCTGGCTTCCCGCTCTTCACGGGAATGGGGGCACGCTTGGTGCGTGGCCTTGCATCCTTCATGCTCGACCTGCACACGACCGAACATGGCTATACCGAGGTGCAGCCTCCGTATCTGGTCAATCGCGCGTCGCTGACGGGCACCGGACAACTCCCGAAGTTCGAGGAAGACCTCTACCACGCCAGCGTGGATGACCTCTTTCTGATCCCGACGTCGGAAGTCCCACTCACGAACATGTATCGGGACGAAATTCTTGACGGCGCCATGTTGCCGATCACGCTGACGGCATACACGCCTTGCTTCCGACGGGAAGCAGGGGCACATGGCAAGGACACGCGCGGCCTCATTCGCGTGCACCAGTTCGACAAGGTGGAACTCGTCCGTCTGGTGCGGCCCGAAGAGAGCACCCGCGAGCACGCACTCCTCACCGGGCACGCGGAGGCGGTGTTGCAGCGTCTGGAAATTCCGTATCGGGTGCTGGCGCTGGCGGCTGGAGACACCGGGTTCGCGTCCGCCTGCACCTTCGACCTCGAAGTCTGGGCGCCAGGCGTCGACAACTGGCTGGAAGCCTCGAGCGCTTCAACGTTCGAGGATTTCCAAGCGCGTCGTGCCAATATCCGGTTCCGCCCGACCCCGGGCGCCAAGCCTGAGTTTGTGCATACGCTGAACGCGTCCGGGGTGGCGTTCCCCCGGACCATTATTGCGCTCCTCGAAAATGGGCAGCAGGCGGACGGTTCCGTGGTGCTCCCCGCTGCGCTGGTCCCCTATGTCGGGACCGACCGTCTCGTCCCGCTCGCGTAAGGGCCGCCTCAGCCGCCTCGCCCCCGGCGTGGCCGTGCTGCTGGTGGCCCTCCTCGCCGGTCTCTCGCTCGGCGTGTCCTTGTTGGTCGCGCGGCAGTTCCGACAGGAAGCGCTCACGGCCTCCCAGATGTATTCGGTCGTCTTTCGTGGCCTGAGTGACCCCGACCCGACCGGGAGCGCCACCGCATTGCTGGAACTTGGGACGCGCGTCCGCGATCTGGGGATCCCGCTGGTCCGGACCGACAGCATGGGTCGTGTCTTGGCCACGGCGAATCTCCCGTTCGAGGCGCCGCTGGATGACCCGCGGGTCCAGGACTACGTGGCGGAGTTGGACGCGATCAACCAACCGATTGTGACGCCAGGATTCGGCACGCTCCACTTCGGACCGGTCCCGGCGACCCGACTCCTTTTTACGCTCGGTGTCCTGCAGGCGCTCACGCTGGTGGTGATGGTGGGGGTCGCGGCGATCGCCTACCGCAACGCGACGACGGCGCAACGGGACCGCCTCTGGGTCGCGATGGCGCGTGAGGCCGCCCACCAGATGGGGACGCCACTCACCTCACTGCAAGGCTGGATTGAACAGCTCCGGTCGGCGGGGCTGCCGCCGGACGAGGTGGCCGAGCATCTGGACGCGGACGCCGAGCGATTGCAGCGCGTGGCCCAGCGATTCGAACGGATCGGCAATCCGGCGCGTCGCGATCCGGTGGGGCTTGGCGCACTCGCGGAACGCGTGGCCGGCTATTTTCAACCCCGTCTGCCGCGCCACGCCAACGCGATTCAGCTCAACGTGGAGGCGCCGAGCGCCGGCCCGGTGATCGCCGGCGATCCGGTGCTCCTGGAGTGGGCGCTCGAATCGCTGATCAAGAACGCGATCGATGCGCTCCAGGGCCGCGGTGGGGTGATCACCTTGGCGGCAGAAGTGCACGGCGAACACGCCGTACTCCGCGTCATTGATGACGGCCCGGGTGTCCCCCGCGAACTGCGACGCACCATTTTCGAACCGGGTATCACGACGAAGCGAGGGGGGTGGGGGATCGGCCTGGCCCTCGCGCGTCGTGTGATTGAGGACGCCCATCAGGGCGCCCTGATACTCGAACCGATCGAGAAAGGAACGATATTCACGATGCGCTTTCCTCTTGCCACACCCGTTTCGTGATCCCGAGCAGGGATCTCCTCCGAGGACTGAATCCGGACCAACGCCGTGCCGCAGAACATCTGACGGGACCCATCTTGGTGCTGGCCGGGGCGGGCTCCGGGAAGACGCGGGTCTTGACGTCCCGCATCGCGTCGCTGATTGCCACGCACGGGGTGCCGGCGGAACGGATCTTTGCGGTGACCTTCACCAACAAGGCCGCCGCGGAAATGAAGGGACGGATTGGCGAGTTGTTGGAACGCGACCCCACCGGGCTCTGGATCGGCACCTTCCACTCGCTCTCTGCCCGACTGCTCCGGCGGGAGGCTGACCGGATCGGATTCTCGCGGGATTTCTCGATCTATGACATGGACAATCAGCTGTCGCTGATTCGTCGGTTGATGGACGAGCGCAACCATTCCACCAAGCTCTATCCGCCCAAGCTGGTGCAGCATCTGATCTCTGGGGCCAAGAACGCCATGCAGACGGCGCAGGACTTCGAGCGGAGCGCCCCAGGTGATCCGGCCGTGAAGGTCGCCGCCGATGTCTATGTCGCGATGCAACGCGCGCTGAAGCTTGCCAACGCGATGGACTTCGATGACTTGATGCTCCATCCACTCGCCCTGTTCCACGATCATCCGGACGTGCTGACTCGTTGGCGCAATCGATTCGACTTTCTGCTGGTCGACGAATTTCAGGATACGAACAAGGCCCAGTATGAGCTGATCAAGTATCTCGGTGGCGGCCACCGGAACGTCTTTGCGGTGGGGGACGACGATCAGAGCATCTATGGATGGCGTGGCGCCGATGTACGGAACATGCAGGCCCTGCAAGGGGATTTCGGCACCGCAGAGTTGGTGAAGTTGGAGGAGAACTATCGATCCACCAAACCGATCCTCGATGCCGCCAACGCAGTCATCGCACAGAATCGGTCCCGGTTGGGCAAGACGCTTCGGACGGTGCGCCCGGGTGGTGAGGCGATCATTGTGTTGGCCGCCGCTGACGAGCGTGACGAAGGCGAGTGGATCGCCCGCGAGTTGCAGCGCCGAGTGAGCAACGGGGCGCTCCACGCGGAGTGCGCCATTCTCTATCGGACCAATGCACAATCCCGTGCGCTGGAGGAGGCGCTCCGACGCGCGGGGGTGCCGTATCGGATTGTGGGCTCGATCTCCTTTTACGATCGGCGCGAAGTAAAGGATCTGCTGGCCTACTTGCGGCTCATCGCCAATCCGGCCGACGACGAGGCCTTCATCCGCTCCATTCCGGTCCCCCGACGCGGTGTCGGGGATTCCTCGCTGGTGGCACTCGCGGACCAGGCGCGACGGTGGAATATTCCGATGCTCGCTGCGGCGGAGCGGGCGGAGATGATCCCCGACCTTCGGCCGAACGTGCGCGCCGCCCTGACCGAATTTGCGGGGCTGGTGCAGGGCGTCCACGCGCGCGTCGGGAACGCCGCGCCTGTGCTGGTGATGGAAGAGTTGATCCGCGTCCTGGACTATGAGAAGATCCTTGCCGCCGAGGGACCGGACGGCGCGGACCGATGGGAAAATGTGCGGGCGATGGTCGCGGGTGCGGCAGAATGGTCGGAAGTGGTGAGCGAGGACGAGGAGCCGGGGACGCCGCTGCAGCGCTTCCTCAGCGAGGCAGCGCTGCTCTCGGCCGTGGACACGACGGCGGGTAGCGAGGATGGCGTCACGCTGATGACGATGCATACGGCGAAGGGACTCGAGTGGCCGATCGTGGTGATCGCCGGCGTCGAGGATGGGCTCTTCCCGATGGGGCGTGCGCTCGAATCACCGGACGGCCTCGATGAGGAACGCCGACTCTGTTACGTCGGGATCACGCGGGCACGAGACGCCCTGCTCATGACGTGGGCACGGTCCCGTCGGCGCGGCGGAGAACTGCGCCCAGGGATGCCCTCGCGCTTCCTGAAGGAATTGCCGAGCGAGCTGGTCGAGGAGCAACGGACCTCCTTCGCGGCTGGCGGGAGCTTCGGCTCCTCCTTCCGCAGTGAGGGGAGTGGATGGAGCGGGGGTCGGGGCCGCGGTGGGAGCACCGGTGGGTCGTCGTGGCGCAAAGGCGGTGCGCCTGCGCCCGCGGGAGTCACCCGCACCGAGGCCTGGGGTGATCCGAAGCCGGTGGATATCCCCGTGGCGGATGAGAATCAGGACGCCCCGCGCTACGTGAAGGGGGAGCGCGTCCGCCATCGTCGCTTTGGCAGCGGCGCCATCTTGGGACTCAGTGGCGGTGGGAAAGACCTCAAGGTTTCCGTTGCCTTCGATGATCCTGAAATCGGAACCAAGCAATTGCTCGTCGCCTTCGCGGGCCTCGAGCGCGACTGGGAGAGTGCATGACAATCGGGGCAGACGACGTACGGCATGTGGCACGACTCGCGGAACTCGCAGTGGACGAGGCGGACGTTCCTCTTCTGGCGACTCAATTGGAGGCGATCGTGGCCTTCGT
>JAHECN010000138.1 GCA_024641735.1 Gemmatimonadota bacterium
GCGTCATGCGGAGCGCCCTCCGGAACGGAGCGGTGCAACCAGCGCATCAAATCGTTCCGGACTCACGCGCCCGTGCACGCGGTTGCCGATTCGGATCGTCGGACCCGTGGCACAATTGCCAAAGCAATACACCGCCTTGATCTCGACGGCCCCATCCGGGGTGGCCTCGCCAAAATCGACTCCCAACTGCGACTTCGCGTGCGCGGCAAGCGTCCGGCATCCGACGGCCTGGCACGCCTCCGCCATGCAGAGCTGAATCACGTGCTTCGCCGACGGCGCTTCCCGAAAATCATCATAGAACGACACCACGCCCTGCACCTCGGCGCGGCTGAGGTTCATGGCGTCTGCGATCGACCGAATCGTCTCCTTGGAGATGTGCCCGACCTGACCCTGCACGGCATGCAGGATTGGGAGCAACGCATCCTGGGTTGGGCTCGGACCGGCCTCGCGAAGGATCGCTTCGACGAGGTTGGGCTCAAGGTCAGGCTGGAGTTGGGTCTCGCTCCGGTCGTCCATCGTACCTCTCCGGTCGCAATGCGCCCGCGGCGCCTCGGAAAGAGGGGCCGCAGGGTAAGAAGGAGGAACCCCGTATTCTATCCCGAAATGGCCGATTCTGCTAAAGAATCGGAGAACGGAGAACGGAGAACGGCGGAAACGCTTGGCGGGTCCCCTGTCTCCTTTCCAGCGTCCCCTGTTCCCTGTTCCCCGTTCCCTGTTCTCTGTTCTCCGGCTACCCCTCACCCCCACACGAGTTTCACTCCCGCCACCACCAGCACCAACGCCAGCACTCCCCTGAGCGCCGGGACCGGAAGGCGTCGACTGCCGAGTGTCGCTCCCGCGCCACCACCGATGACGACCGCCGCGACCCAGAGCGGCAGGTCGGGTGGCAGGAGGCCCTCGATCGGGAGTTGTCCGATCAAGCCCGCGATGGAGTTGACCAGAATGAAGGCGGCGGAGGTGGCAGCGGTTGTCCGGAGATCGGCCCAGCCGAAGATCAGGAGTAGCGGTGAGAGGAAGATCCCACCCCCGACTCCCGTCAGTCCGGCCAAGAAACCGAGGAGGGCGCCGGTGAAGAGGGCGATGGCACGGCGTGGCTGCTGTGCATCGGTGTCGGCGGCACGCAGGGTCCAGACGAAGCGCAGCGCAGAGAGCAGCAAGACAGCCCCGACGACCACGCGATAATGCGAGTCGGTGAGCGCCACCCGACCACCGAGAAATGCTGCCGGGATGGAGGCGACGGCAAAGGGCCAGAACAGAGACCACCGGAAATGTCCCGCGCGCGCAAACTGCACCGTGCCGATCGTGGCGACCACGATGTTGAGCACGAGGGCGGTGGGTCGCATCGTTGCCGGCGCGGTGCCCAGCAAGGCCATCACTGCCAGATAGCCGGATGCCCCACCGTGCCCGACCGCGCTGTAGGCCAGCGCGGCGAGAGCAAGCAAGAGTGGCGCGATCAGTGATTCCGTCACGAAGAACTAGGGCTTGCCACCTGGGTGCCACTCGGGTTTGGGACCGTTGGCGAGATGGCGTACCGCGTCCGCACCCGCCGCGATCACTGCGGTCATGTGCCCGAAGTCCATCTTGTCCGCCTCATCGGAGGGGCGGTGATAGTCGGTGTGGAGATTGAATGTCGACAGCGTGTGCGCCACGATCCCCATCCGCGCGAAGGCGAAGTTGTCGCTCCGCTGGAAGAAGTTTTGGCTCGGCCGGGCATCCGGGACGATCGGAATGCCGTACTGCTTGAGCATGTCACCCATCGTCGAGCGTTCATACCCCGTGAGCCAGGCCTTCCCCCATCCCCCGGCCAGGGAATCCGGGCGACCGATCATCTCGATCTCAAACCCGGCCACGACCCGGTCAAGCGAGATCGACGGGTTTGCGATGAAATAGCGCGTCCCCACCAGTCCCATCTCTTCACCAGTCATCGCCGTGAAGACCACCGTGCGCTTCGGCTTCGGACCACGCATCAGGGCACGTGCGATCTCGAGGACAGCCACGGTACCGGATGCATCGTCGTCGGCACCATTGTAGATCGAGTCACCATTGACGCCAGGCCCGCGGATGCCCAGATGGTCGTAGTGTGCCATGACGAGGATCACTTCGTTCTTGAGCTTGCTGTCACTGCCCGGGATCATCCCGACCACATTCCGGCCAATCCGGCGCGCAGCTTCCGGCACCGAATCCAGCGCGGCCATGGACGCCACACTCGTCAGGCGCGCGGGTGATGGCGGCGGTGTCCGATAACTCTCCGGAGCGCCGTTCGCCCCGGCACAGCGCCAGAGCGCGACTGCGGTGGTATCCGTGGCCAGACGGAAGGTCCCCGACACGCAGCCCGCAGGCGGCACGGTCCGACGATTCGAGGGCAGCATCGCCATCGGCACGCGCTGGAAGAATCCGTCATCACCGAGCGGCTTCAGGCCGACCTTTTGCATTTCTGCCGCGATGAAGCGTGACGCGCGTTCCTCGCCAACGGTCGCGGTCCCCCGCCCCTCCATGGAGTCATGCGCCAAGGTGCGGAGCAATCGCTCGACATTCGCACGATTCTTCGCCACCGCAGGAGACACCGTCTGCGCACTCATCGACGCCACACCGAGCACCATCACCGCACCGATCACTACTCCACGCATCGTCAACTCCCCAAGATGAGACCTTACGACTCTATGACGCTACGACGACGGGCGAGGCATGCCTCGCCCCTACGGCGTACGACTCACAACTCACGACTCACGACTCGCCCCTCGCACCACAGCCGTCACCACCATCTCCACCCGACACCCCGGCTTCAGATCCGCCCCGCCCACGACGGCACGCGCCGGTTTGTGAGCCCCAAAGAGTCGCTCGCACACGGCATTCACGGCCGGCCAATCTTCGCGCGCGGTCACGAAGACTGAGAGCATGAGGACCTGGTCGAGCCCGCTCCCCGCCGCCTCGAGCACGGCCGCGACGTTGCGCAGGGTCTGTTCGGCCTGTGCGGCGGTGTCTCCGACGATCACCTGCCCGGTGGTCGGGTCGATCGCGAGCTGCCCAGACACGTACACGAGTCCATCATGCACGATCCCTTGCTCGTAGTGACCTGCCGGCATCGGTGCCCGGTCGGTAACGATGCGCTTCATTCGCGTTCCGCCGCACGATATCGCGCCAGGATCGCACGCACGGAATCAATCGGAATCGCCTCGACCGTTCTCCCTCGGCTTGTCACCGTCGTCGCACGGAGGAGCGAATTGTAGATCGCCTCTTCCGTCGCTTCGATGACGGCCTGGAAGAGCGGCGAAACCGCATCGTCTTGCAGTGCCTGCAACTCGCGTGGCCGGGTTTCACCCGCTCGGCGACGGACGGTGGCAGCGGTCGAGAAGGCGATCGCATAGTCGCCGGACCCGTTCGAGGCATCGGATCCCGTGCGCGCCAGGCCGAACATCGCGCGTGCGGCGAGGCGTTCGAGTTGCCGTTCGGAGAGTGGCGCGTCGGTCGCGACGACAATCATGATCGAACCGTCCCCGCGCTCGGACATCAGTTGCCGTCGATAGGAATACTGGCCGAGCGATTTGCCGACCGGAGCGCCAAGGATCTGCAGCACGCCGCCAAAGTTGCTCTGAACCAGTACCCCGACGGTGAATCCCCCCAACGAGGCGGGGAGCAGTCGCGAAGATGTCCCGATCCCTCCCTTCCACCCGAAGGCGATCGTCCCGGTCCCGGCACCCACGGTGCCTTCTGCCACCGGACCGGACGTCGCCGACGAGAGCGCCGACACGACGTGCGCCGGACGAATCGGACGACTGCGGATGGCGTTCAGTCCGCCGTCGTTCGTTTCTCCGACCACGGGATTGATGGAACGCACGCCTGACATCCCGGGCAACGCGAGCTGCCACGCAACCATCGCATCCGCCGCCTGCCACACACAGAGCGTGCAGGTGAGCAATATCGGGGTTTCCAATTCTCCCAATTCGCGTAGCTGCGTCACGCCGAGCAACTTGCCGAATCCGTTACCGACGTGAAGCGCTGCTGGCACACGCTCCTGGAAGAGGTTGCCGCCGTGGGGCAGGATGGCGGTCACCCCGGTGTGTACGGAATCGCCGTCGTGCACGGTGGTCTGCCCGACCAGGACGCCGGCGACATCGGTGATGGCGTTTTGCGGCCCGGGACGAAAAATCCCCGGCGCAATCCCGAGCTCACGGGCCCGCGGTCGCTCCGGGGAACTCCCCTGGGCTCCAAGCATGCAGGGGATGATGCACAGCAGCGCGAAGCACTTCATTCCAGCGCCCCACCCCCGGCACCGATCAACACACAAAAACCGACCATGCTGAGGGAGGCGACCCCGAGCAGCGGAGTGGCTGTCGTCATCAACACCAAGGGACCGGCGATGGCGAGTCCGATGAGGCCGCCGATCGTCCCGCCGCGTCGACGCTCCTCACGGAACCAGCGCCGATCAATCAGGAAGGAGATGGCGTACAGGACGGAGAATGTCCCCGCAACCGTGGAGAGCAGGAAGGCTGCCTGCCGGCCGGCGAGCGCACCTAGGAACCAGCCACTGCTGGCGCCGACGGCTGTCAGCAGCCATGCCACGATGATCACGCGAAGATGTCGCATCGTTGAGTCGGTACCGGGAAAGTGGGATGCCCCAAGATGCACTCCGCAACGGCGGAATACGAGGGGAGGGGGACGAACGCTGGCCGAGGGGTTGGGGGCCTTTAGTACCGAATGACGATATGCGTCCCGGCAGCGCCGATGGCCACCAGCGGTACCGCGAAGGCACCGCCGATCCACATCCAGAGCGGGCTCGGCACGGTGTACAGGTACCAGAGGACGAAGCCTGTGAAGATCAGCGCGAAGGCGACCACCACCTCCTGGCGCTTCCCCACCCGGAGTGCCACCCGCCCACCGGAATAGGCACCAAGCAACCACCCTCCAAGCACGAGTGCCATGCCGAGCATCGGAATCTGGCCGGCCTCGAGGGCGTCACGAATGTGCACGGGATTGGTTGGGTCAACTCCCGGCGGCAGGGCAACCATCTGGGTGGAGAGGAACTCGAGGAGGACCACGATCGCACCGCCCACGAGCAATGCCAACACAATCGCGAGAATCGGGTTGCCCGCTTTGTAGCTCATGGACACTCCTGGGTGCTCGGGCGGTGGGCCATGTCACTCACTATCGGTCTCCCTGTGGGATCTCAGGAGGCTACCCCAGACAGGGGGCCGAATCAAGTCAATCAGCGGAGGAAGGGACCAAGGAACGAGACCACGACGACCACCACCACGACGCCGATGACATCGAGCAAGAAGCCGGCGCGCATCATTCGCGACAGCGGAATGACGCCACTGCCATAGACGATCGCGTTGCAGGGAGTGGACACAGGGAGCATGAAGCCGAGCGAGGCACCCAGCGTCGCACCGAGCGCAGGGAGCAGCGGATCCACCCCAGCAGACTGGGCGATTGCAATGACCACCGGTACCACCATGTTGGCTGAGGCCGTGTTCGAGGTCGTTTCAGAAAGAAGCACTGCCACCACGGTCCCCATCACCAGCAGTCCGGTGGGACCGGCATTGGGAATCCACCCCGTCACGCCGACTCCAATCGCCTTTGCCAAGCCCGTCTGAAAGCCCAGCGTCCCCAGCGCGAACCCGCCGCCATAGAGGAGGACCACCCCCCAATCGATCCGTGCCGCCTCCTGCCACGTCAGCGCACGCCGCCCCGGCTCGCCTGGAAGCAGGAAGAGCAGGGTCGCGCCGAGGAGGGCCGCGACGCCCTCCGGGAGCGAGGCCTGCACCGCCAGTGTGGTCGGATGTTGTTCCCCGAGCGCGATGGCGAGAATCCCGGGGAGAATCCAGAGCACCACCGTGACGCCGAACGCGACCACGGCCGAGCGCTCGCCCGGACGCCAAGGCCCCAGCGCCCCCTGACCCTCCCGGGCGATGGTGTCGCCGCCGGGCAGGCGAGCCACCCCAGCCGGCGACTGTGCCCGCAGGATGAAGAAGAGCGCGATGAACAGCACGATCACCACCGGCACGCCGAGCATCATCCAGGTGAAGAACGGGATCTGCACCCCGAGCTCACTCCGAATGAAGCCGATCCCGATCACGTTGGGTGGCGTCCCGACCGGCGTCGCCAGTCCACCGATCGAGGCGCCGAATGAAGTCATCAGCATGAGGCCAGCGGCCCACCTCGGATCCAGGCGCACCTCTCCCGCCTGCTGCCGCAAGTACAGCACGCGCAAGATCGACATCCCGATCCCGAACATCATCGCCGTCGTCGCGGTGTTGGACATCCAGCCCGAGACCAACACCGTGATCAGACCGAAGGCAAGCAGCAATCGGGTCGGGCTTGCTCCCACCCATTGCCGCGAGAGGACCGAGAACGCGACTCGGCGGTCGAGTCCGTGCTGGAACACTGCCTGGGAAAGAATGAATGAGCCGATGAAGAGAAACATCAGCGGATCCGCGAATGGCGCGAAGACTGCCTTCGCTGGCGCGACACGCAGCACGACACACGCCGCCGCACCGACCAGCGCAGTGACAGGCATCGGAATCGACTCGGTGATCCACAGCAGCACGACGGCCGCCATCACCGCGGCGAGCCGATGGGCCTCCGGCGAGAGCGATGGCAGGTCGAGCAGTGCGACCCCGATCGCCGCGAGCGGTGCCAGCACGAAGCCCGCACGGCCTCGCCAGAGTTCGAATCGCTGCTCGGCGGGGGAGAGGAGTCCGTCGAGCGGGAGGTCAGTGGTCAC
>JAHECN010000139.1 GCA_024641735.1 Gemmatimonadota bacterium
CCATCAAAGGGATGCGAACGCGTGATGATGCTGACGCAGAGCGACGTGGCATAGATGAGCTGTCCGGCGAGGGGGCAGGGAGCGGTTGCACGGCTGGGTTGTGTTGGGATTACCCACGCAAGATCATCACTTCCGGACGGCTGTCAAGAGCTTGGACAGTGTCCGTAAATGTCGACACGACAACAACTTAGATAGCTTGCAGTTAGCCGTT
The DNA here is from genome assembly GCA_024641735.1 of Gemmatimonadota bacterium. Lineage (GTDB taxonomy): Bacteria > Gemmatimonadota > Gemmatimonadetes > Gemmatimonadales > GWC2-71-9 > Palsa-1233. The sequence continues at coordinate 212 of JAHECN010000139.1, forward strand.
TCATACACATCCTCCACATCCGATCTCTCCACATCGATGTGCATGAACGCGACAAGTCGTTGCCGCGGTTGGGGGTGCGGCAAGTGTGGGCAAACTGGATTTGTGGGGAAAGCAGCTAGCGGAGCAGCGTGGCCAGCAGTGACAGGTCGATCGGATGCGTCCAGCCCTCGCCATCGCGTGCCGGAACACCCGGTTCCGCGATGAGCGCCGCGTGGATCTCCCCGCCGCGGTTCTTCTTGTCCGCGTGCATGGCGAGGAGGATCGGTTCCGCGCGGACATTCGCCGGTGGAGCGACCGGAAGCCCAACCGCACGAAGCCATTCCGCGGCGCGGTTCGATGTTCCCGGAGCCGTGACTCCCATCGCTTCACCCAAGCGGGTCTCCAGCACGAGTCCGATCGCCACCGCCTCGCCATGGGGGAGGGTGTAGCCGCTCACCTGTTCCAGGGCGTGGGCAATGGTGTGCCCGGCGTTCAGGATCGCTCGGCGTCCACCCTCGCGTTCGTCCTGCTCGACTACATCGGCCTTGATCCCGACCGAACGCTCGATGAGCGTGGTCAGCGTGGCGGGATCACGTCGCGCCACGGCGTCCCGGTGGCTGGCGATCCAGCGACCATACTCGGCGTCGAGGATCAACCCGTGTTTGACCGCTTCGGCCAGCCCTTCGCGATAGGCGCGATCGGGGAGCGTTCGGAGCAGCATCGGGTCGCAGCAGACTGCGGCCGGAGGATGGAACGCACCGACGAGATTCTTGCCCGCGGGAGTATTGACGCCGGTCTTGCCGCCAACCGAGGCATCGATCATCGCCAACGTCGTCGTCGGAACCGCGATCCATGGCACCCCACGCAAGTAGGTCGCTGCCACGAACCCGGCAAGGTCGGTGGTGACGCCGCCACCAAACGCGATGATGATCGTGTTCCGGTCAAAGGAGCGCTCGAGCAGGGCATCGGTGAGGCGGAGCCACTCGTCCCGCGTCTTCGATCCCTCGCCGCCACGGAAGGTGAGCTGGACCGCATCGGGAAGCGGCGAGGGCAGGGCCGCGGCCACAGTGGCGTCGGCGATGATCACGGGCTGCCGTGACGGAAACTCGGTCTCGAGCAGCGTCCGCACCTGTCCATAGGCGCCCGCGCCGATCGCGACCGGGTAGCTCCCGTTCGCATGCCGTACCGTGACGGTGGCTACCAGGTCACGTCTCCGACGCCGGCTCGATGATTGGCGACGCGCGCGAGGGTGAAGAGCAGGTCCGAGAGCCGATTGATATAGATGATGAAGAGTTCGGGGACTTCGTCGGTCGCGGCGAGGTGGACGATGCTGCGTTCGGTGCGGCGGCACACTGTTCGTGCCAGATGCAATGCGGCAGCCTTCGCGGAGCCGCCCGGGAGAATGAACGCCTTGAGCGGTTCGAGTTCGGCATCTGCGCCGTCCATTGTCTCTTCAAACAGCGTGATGCGCGAGGGCGAGAGCTCGGCTTTTGCCAGCGCCGCGCGGACCTTGTCGGGATCGGGCGTCGCGAGATGGCCGCCAATGGAGAAGAGGTCGCGCTGGATCGTCTCCAGCAGTGCGTCGTGGAATTCCGTGGGAGCGGTCGCACGCACCACACCAAGCACGGAGTTCAGTTCGTCGACGTCACCGTAGGCCGCAACACGCGGATGATCCTTCGGGACGCGTCCTCCCCCGAAGAGCCCAGTGTCGCCGCTGTCGCCGGTCCGTGTATAGATCTTGAAGGACATGGTGGATTATACCCCGACGAGATGCAGCATCTCATCCACTGAGGTGATCTTCTCGCGTGGCCGCCCGGCGGCCGCGCCGCGCGCCACTTCCTCGGCGTCCAGGCGCTGCCATCCCTGCCAATCCGAGACACGGACCCCGCGGCTCGCCAGCAGTTGGTCGACCGCCTCGGGCGCACCCTCCGCGCGCTGGAGCCGCTTCGCCGCATAATCGTCCAGGAGGGCTGCGACCGTGTCAGCGGCACACGCCTTGTTGGTGCCAATGACGCCCTGCGGGCCGCGCTTGATCCAGCCCGCGACATACACACCACGCAGGGTGGCGTCGCTCCCCGGTTCCGTCACGACGCGCCCACTGACATTCGGAATGATGCCGCGACGGTCATCGAAGGGGAGTCCGGCAAGTGCGACGCCGCGGTACCCGACCGATCGGAAAACGAGACCGGCAGGAATCTGCCGACGCTCCCCCGTCGGAGCCGCACGGACGCCACCCTTGCCATCATCCTCGAGACGATTCCGCTCGACCTCGATCGCCTCCACACGGTCACTTCCTGTGAGGGCCACCGGAGAGGTCGCGAAATGAAAGTGAATCCGTTTGGTCGCGCCGGTTGGGGTGCGCGCCGCCCAATCCTGAAAGACGGCGTAGTTCTTCTCGGCCGTGCGGTCGTCACCCGTGGCGAGCATGGCAGCACTCGCCTCGTCGAGCACGATGTCTTCCGGCGCCACAATCACATCCACGCCGTCGAGTTCACCCAATTCGCGGAGCTCCACCGTGGTGCAGGCCGCCTGGATCACGCCGCGCCGCGCGATGACATGAATGTCCCGAATGGCAGAACCGCGGAGCCCCTCCAGTGCATGCGCTGCCAAATCCGTTTCGGCGAGCACCGCAGGAGATTTGGCAAGAATGCGCGTCACGTCCATCGCCACGTTGCCGATCCCGATCACCGCCACCGACTCGCGCGTCAAGTCGAACGACTGGTGCACGTAGTCTGGATGCCCATTGTACCAGCCGACGAATTCCGTCGCCGCGTGGCTTCCGGGCAGCGCTTCACCGGGAATCCCCAACGCACGATCGGTCCGTGCGCCAACAGTGCAGATCAGGGCCTCATAGTTGGCGCGCAACTCTTCGACCGTGATGTCGCTGCCCAGCTCGACGTGGCCGAGAAAGCGGAACCCGGGCTGTGCGGCAATGCGATCGAAGACCTTGGTGACGGATTTGATCTTGGGGTGATCCGGCGCGACACCCCCGCGGACCAGACCGAACGGGGTGGGCAAGCGGTCAAACAGGTCGATCCGGATGCCGGGCATCGCCTTCTGGAGGGCCTCGGCGGCATAAAAGCCGGACGGGCCGGCGCCGACGATGGCGATGCGCGGGAGCAGGGTATCTGGCATGGCGGGAACGATAATCGGGTGGGCCTTTCCACCCGACTCACGACTCGTGACTCGTGACTTCTCCTACTTCCGTCCCGGCTTCCCCAGTTCCACCACGATACTGTCAATCGCTGCCACCATGCGCGTGCTTCCGATGGTGTGGTGGTTCGCCTGGATCGAGAAGATCAGGACTTGGCCGTCGCTCCGTTCCACGTAGCCGCTCAGCGTGTTGACGCGCGAGATCGTGCCGCTTTTCGCACGGACACGCCCTTCCAGCGGCGTCCCCACGAAGCGGCGGCGCAAGGAACCCGCGGCACCACTCTGCGGGAGGGCACTGGCGAAGGTGTCGTAGTTGGGGTGCCGACGAATCCATGCGAGGAGCGTGGTGAAGGCTTGAGGCGACATCAGGTTGTTGGCGGCGAGACCGGAGCCATCCTCCAGCGCAATTTGCGTGGAGTCGATCTGCATCGAGTCGACCAGGAAGCGCCGCGTGACCCTGAGTCCCTCGTCCCACGAACCGGACGTCCCGAATTGCTTCCCCAACTGCTTCAACAACATCTCGGCGAACCAGTTCTGGGAGGAATTGAGGATCGGGAAGATCCAGTCAGACACCGGCCGGGAGCGTACCTCCGCCAGCGCCGGTGCGGTGCGTGCATGCCGATAGGCCAGCGAGTCGGTAGTTGAGCGCGTCGAGCCACGGATGATGATCCCTTCGGCACTGAGTTCGCGACGGAGGGCGAGTGCGGTGAACCGATTCGGATCCGCGACCGCACCATACTCCGTCCGTGGAGCAGACTCCGCCGGGATCCGCCCTGCGGCGGTCCATCCCATGCCGTCCGCGCTGCGGAGCACATCGAAGGTGTTCCGACTCCCCTTCGGCCCCGTCTCGGCGCGGACGTCGAGGCGACCGATCCCGACGTCGGGGCTCATGGTGATGCGCGGCTGATCTCCGGCGCTGTCTCCGGCGACGATCCGAAAGTCGACCGAGTTGTCATTGAATCCGAGCCCCGAGACGGGCGCGGCGTACCACCAATTCAGGTCGTAGCTCTCCCAGGCAGGGTGCACCAGCTGTGGCTCGAAGTAGGAGCCGTCGCCGATGAGCTCGCCGGCGATCACCTTGACGCCGCGCGCCCGGAGTTGCCTTGCGAGGTCGACCAGCTTGGCAGTCGGGTCGCGATCACAGACCCCGGGGAGTGTCTCGTCCGCGTCATAGCACCGGCGCGAAAGGGTCGGATCGCCCCGTCCATAAAGGACGAGGTCGCCTTGCAGCACACCATCCACGACGGGTCCGGTGCCGTACAGCGAGGTGGCCACCGTGAAGTTCGGATCGAGCAGCGCGGTCGCGACGGCGCCAACCACCAGCTTGACGTTGCTGGCCGGGATGAACATCCGATCCGCGTTGCGCGAGTAGAGCGTGTTCCCCTTCAGGTCCGTGACCGCAATGCCCCACAAGTGCCGATCCAATCCCGGCGCGTCGAGACGCGCATCGACGCGGCGCTTGAGCGATTGCGCTGGCGCTGGTGCGGCGGCGAGCACGAGGGCAAGGAGGAGCAGTCGGCTAGGTGCGGTCATGAGCGACTCGAGGGTCAACGGCGGCGTACAAAAGGTCGGTGAGCAGGTTCACCATCACGAACACGAACGACAGAAAGAGAATACCGCCTTGAATCGCCGGGAGGTCGCGCTTGTCGATCGCCGTCAGGATGTAGCGCCCGACGCCCGGCCAGGAGAAGATCGTCTCGGTGAGGATCGACCCCGTAAGGTAGGACCCGAAGTCGAGTCCAACCACCGTGATGATCGGAAGCAGGGCATTGCCGAGGGCATGGCGCAGGATCACGGTGCGGGTCGGGAGACCCTTGGCGCGTGCCGTTCGGACCAGATCACTGGTGAGGACTTCTCGCATCGCCGAGCGCGTCATCCGGGCCAGGAATGCGACGGAGCGCATGCCCAGCGTGATGGCCGGCAGGACGAGGAAGAGGGCGCCGCCGTACCCTGAGGGTGGAAACCATCGAAAGGTCACGGCAAAGGCGAGGATCAGCAGCAGCCCGACCCAATACACCGGAAACGAGATGCCGAGGTAGGCGCCGAGCGTCGCCAGGCGATCGCCCCAGGAGCCGGGATGCATCGCGCCCCAGATCCCCGCGGCGAGGCCGAGGGTGATGGCGATCAGCATCGCGGAGACGGCCAGCGTGAGGGTCGCTGGGAAGCGCTGCCGGAGTTCCTTCACGATTGGTCGGCGGGTGATGTAGCTCCGACCGAGGTCGCCCCGCGCGACGCCGGCGACATAGCGACCGAAGCGGATGTGGATGGGGTCGTCGAGGCGGAGCTCGGTGCGCGCGCGGGCGACGGCGGCGGCGTCAGCGCGTTCCCCGACGATGGCCGCGACCGGGTCACCGGGCGCGAGATAGAGCAGGGCGAAGGTCACCGCGAGCACGCCGAGCAGCGTCGGGACGAGCAGGGCGATCCGGAGCAGGGTATAGCGGATCACGGTTCCTCTCGCACGCTGGTCCAGCGTTGTCCGGTGAAGACCACCGGGTAACTCCATCCTGCGATGTTCGGCTGGCGTGCCCAGAGATCGGTCGGGAACCACGCGAAGAGCCACGGGGCCATCGCGAAGACCTCCGCGTCGATCTCTCGCAGCAGGGTCACCTTGGCGGCGGAGTCGGGCGTACTGCGGGCGCGTTCGAGCAGGGTGTCGAGGCGCGGCACCTTCAGGAAGGCATAGTTGCCGCCGGTGCCTGCGTTGGCGGAGTGGAAGAGCGGAAACGTGAAGTTCTCACCATCCGGATAGTCGGCCCACCAGTCGGCGAGGAAGAGGTCGGCTTCTCCCGCACGCGCCGCGGCTCGTGCGGTGGAGGCGTCGCGCTCCACGATCTCGACCGTGATGCCGACGCGTCCGAGGTCGGCTTGAATGGCCTGGGCGATCCGTGCGAACTCGGCACGCGGCGAGCGCCAGAGTTGCAGCGTGAAGCCGTCGGCGTATCCCGCCTCCGCGAGCAGTGCCTTGGCACGCGGCTGATCGAAGGCATAGCGCACGCGTGTCGAGTCGTAGCCATCAAGTCCTGGTGGAATACTGCCGGCCGCGAGGACGCCTCGTCCGTGCATGACGCGATCGAGGATGGCCGGCATGTTGACGGCATGATTCAGTGCCTGGCGGACGCGGACATCGGTGAGGGGGCCACGCGTCGTGTTGATGGCGACGTAGACAGCACGCATCGCGGCACGGCGTTGCAGGACACGGTTGGGTGCGCTTTCCCACGAGACGGTTTCGCCAACCGGAATTTCGACGACCGAGAGGCGTCCCGATTCGAACTCCGCACCTTGGGTGAATGT
>JAHECN010000140.1 GCA_024641735.1 Gemmatimonadota bacterium
ACAGCGTGTCGCCGCGCTCCACCCGTTCCCGCACGTCCAGGATTGCCGCACGGACGACCGCACCGGACGTCACGCCAGAGGCGGCCTGCAGCGCCTGCGCGAGTGGCATCCCGACCGGGAGTAGCGAGCCGAGGGCGCGCGTTACTTCCAGGACGTCACGACGCGCCCCCGCCCCGCCGCTCGGCCCCGACGTCCCGCTCGGCGCCTCCGCGACGTCGAGCACCAGCAGCCCACGCTCCTCCAACGCACGCGTTGCCAGGGCAACCGATGCGGCGACGGATTCCCCGCGTGTGCGCTTCCCCGCGCCATCGACTGCGCGGTAGGTATAGGTCGGCATCTGGTGTGTGGTCTCTGCTACTGCCAGCTATTGATGTCGGCGTCTTCCCCGGTGCCACCAGGCCGCCCATCCGCCCCGAGGCTCACCAAGTCATAGCCACCCGGATTGGCATCCCCTGGCGAGAGGTAGATGTAGGCGTTGTTCCACGGATCGAGCGGGATCGCCTTCCGCAAATACGGCCCGCGCCAATTCATCGGCGCATCCACACTCGGCACCTGCCACAAGGCATCGAGACCTTGCTGGGTCGTCGGGTAATGTCCGTTGTCGAGACGGTAGGCATCCAATGCCGTCCCCATCATCTCGATTTGGGACGTCGCGGTGGCGGACTTCGCGGCACCGACGTGCTGGAAGATGTTTGGCGCGACCATCGTGGCGAGAATGGCGATCACCACGATCACGACCAGAATTTCGATCAGCGTGAAGCCGGCGCGGCGAACGACTGCTGGCATGCGGGGCGAGGAGAGCATCGGAATGTCGGCGTCAGGGTGGAGGCAGATCACAGAAGTCCCTCAGCGAGGGTCATCGGCAAGGCGAATCATCAGAGGTGGTACGCGCATCCGGGGCGGTTGGTTCGGGATTCGGACGGAATCGCCCTCCTCCATGATGCGCCAATCGGCTGGATCGCCGCACCCCACGGAGTGCTCCGTGGAGGGGACGAGGAGTTCGCCTGAATGTTAACGCCCCGGGGGCGGGCATCTCGCCAGAACCTGCCCAGTTTCAGTCACCCCCAGGCTCGGCAGGGGTCGCCTACGGCGCGTGGCGCTCCGCGAAGGCGATCGTCCGCTCAATCAGCATCGACACCGTCATCGGCCCAATGGCCCCGGGCACAGGCGCAAGCGCACCCAAGTGCGTGATGCCACCCCGAAGATCCACGTCACCGAGTCCGTCCACGTTGAAATAGCCGACGTCGATCACGACACACCCCGACGGCAGCATCGTGCTGGCGACGACTCCGGACTGCGCTACCGCCACGACGACAAGGCCTGCCTGGCGCAGGTGCTCCGGCAGATCGGGATCGGACGGTTCGATCACCGGTTCCATGACTCCCCCTCGTCGGGCGAGCGCCTCCGCGAACATCTCAGTGAACGGCGTTGTCGCACCAACGACGACGCCTGTCCGCCCCGTGATCGCGACGCCGAAGGCATCGAGCAGTTCGAGTGCTGCCGTCACGGTCAGTGGTGGCAGCGCGTTCGGGTTGGCATAGAACTCCGCGATACGCCCGATCGTCATTGTGTCGACGTCGAGCACATCCGGAATCAATGCGGCCAGTGCATCGCCATCGATGTTCGGTGGGAACGGAAACTCGAGGAAGATCGCGTCGTGGGGACCGTCGGCCAGCAGAAATGCAAACGCCCGCTTTGCGGCATTCGTGTCCATTCCCGGCGGAGGAATGAGCGGCACCACCTCGACCCCTGCGGCGGCACCGGCGCGGACCTTTCGGTCCGCCCAGGGCGGCGTGCCGTCGGCGTCAGGAAACGCCAGCAGGCCGAGACGGGGCCGGCGGCCGAGGCGCGTGGTGACCGCTGCGGCCCGCGCGGCGAGCTCCGGGGCGCGGGCATGGGCCAGACGGCGACCATCAAGGATGACGGGGCCAAGGCCAGACTTCACATCACCCACATCCGTCATGAAACCATGCTCCACCTATTCTCCCACATGATCGTTCGCCCTGGTCAGCGTCGCTCCACAAACGAATCCTAACATTGCCGCTCGCCATCAGGGCGCGTGGACGGCCTCTGCACTTCCCGACTGGCGCGCCACCTGGCCGCGCCGCCAGATCAGATAGATCGCCGGGATCACGACCAGAGTCAGAATGGTGGAGCTGATCATGCCGCCCACCATCGGCGCTGCGATCCGCTTCATGACATCCGCACCGGTACCGGTGCTCCACAGAATCGGGGCGAGCCCGAGCGTGGTGGCCACGACGGTCATCATTTTCGGCCGCAGTCGATCGACGGCTCCTTCTTGGACGGCGTCCGCCACATCAGCGCCGTTCCGCATCCGCCCCTCGGCACCGGCACGATGGAACGCCTCGTCCAAATAGATCAGCATCACCACACCCGTTTCCGCTGCCACGCCTGCGAGGGCAATGAATCCAACCCAGACCGCGACGCTGGTGTTGTAGCCCGCAAACCAGAGATACCAGACCCCACCCACCAGGGCGAATGGCACCGACAGCATGACCATCAGCGATTCCGTCACGCCGCGGAAATTGAGATAGAGCAGCAGAAAGATGATGCCCAGCGTCAACGGCACCACCACTTTCAAGGTCTCCCCAACGCGCTGCATGAACTCGTACTGACCGCTCCACTGCAGCGTGTACCCCGCAGGGAGCGTGAGACCAGTGCCCACGGCTTGCTGCGCGGCACGCACGTAGCCACCGACATCCGAGCCGTCGATGTCGACGAAGACCGTGGTGACCGGGAAGGCGTTCTCGGTCTTCACGGCCATCGGCCCCTGATGCACGGCCACCGAGGCTACCTGTCCGAGCGGGATTTGCGCCCCGCTCATGGTCGGGAGGATCACCTCACGGAGCTTCTGCACATCATCGCGGAGTTCGCGCGGATAGCGGACGTTGACCGTGTAGCGCTCGCGTCCTTCCACTGTGCTCGACGCATCCACGCCACCCACCGTCGCCATGATGGCGTCATGGATCTCTCCCACGTTGAGCCCATAGCGCGCCGCCTCGGCGCGATTGATGTCAATATCGACGTAATACCCTGAGACGCCGCGCTCCGCGAAGGCGCTTCGCGTACCCGGCACATCCTGAATGATGCGCTCCACGCGTTCGCCGAGCATTTGCAGCGTGTCCAGATCCGGACCAAAGATCTTCACGCCAACCGCCGTCCGAACTCCGGTGGCGAGCATGTCGATGCGCCCCTTGATCGGCATCGTCCAGGCATTGGTGACCCCAGGCAGGCGAACGGCACTGTCCATCTCGGCCAGCAGCCCGTCATAGGTCAGTCCGGGGCGCCACTCCGATTCGGGCTTCAGGGTGATGGTGGTCTCGTACATGTCGAGCGGTGCGGGGTCGGTCGCGGTATTGGCGCGGCCGACTTTGCCGAGCACCCGTTCGACCTCGGGGAAGGAGGCGAGGATGCTGTCCTGCTTCCGCATGATCTCGTTCGCCTGCGCGATCGACACCCCGGGCACCGTCGTCGGCATGAAGAGCACCGAGCCTTCGTGCAGTACCGGCATGAACTCGCTGCCCAACTGACGCCACGGCCAAATCGTCGCTCCGAGAATTAGCAGGCTCCCGACTACGATGGCCCACGGACGGCGCAATGTGAAGGCAATGATCGGCCGGTATCCCGCCTGCAGCAGGCGGTTCAACGGGTTGTGGCTTTCTGCGCGGATCTTTCCCCGAATCAGGTACCCCATCAGGACCGGAACGAGGGTGACCGACAGGAACGCTGCCGCCCCCATCGCAAACGTCTTCGTGAAGGCGAGCGGCTTGAAAAGACGTCCCTCCTGCGCCGTGAGCGAGAAGACCGGCAGGAAGGAGACCATGATGATGAGCAACGAGTAAAACAACGGGGGCCCGACTTGTCGCGCACTCTCCAAGGCGATCTGCCAGCGTGACGTCTCCGGTGCGGCGCGTTCGAGGTGCTTGTGCATGTTCTCGACCATGACGACCGAGCCATCGACCATCACGCCGATCGCGATCGCGATACCACCGAGACTCATGATGTTGGCACTGATCCCGAGGAGGCGCATCACGAGGAAGGAAATCAGGATCCCGACCGGCAGCACCACAATCGCCACGAGCGCGGAACGCATGTGCAGCAGGAAGAGGATCATGATCGCCGCGACGAGCAGCGATTCCTCCAGCAGCTTGCCTGTCAGGGTGTCAATGGCGCGATGAATCAGATCACTCCGATCGTACGCGACCCGCAGCCGTACGCCTGCGGGCAGGGACGCCTCGATCAACTTCAATCGCGCCTTGACGGCCTCGATGGTGCTGAGCGCGTCGGACCCGAAGCGCATCACGACCACACCGGCCACTACCTCTCCCTTGCCATTCAGGTCGGCGGCGCCGCGTCGCGGGGCCGGACCGACTTGCACCGTGGCGACGTCTGCGACACGAATCGGTGTCCCATTGGCTGACACGCCGACCGAAACGTTTTCGATATCCGCGATTCCCTCGAGATAGCCGAGGCCGCGGATCATGTATTCGCGCCCGCCCATTTCGAGGACGCGGGCGCCGATATCGGCGTTGTGGTCGCCGATGGCCGCCGCGACGCGCGTCACTGGAATCCCGAAGGCGCGCAGCCGTTCCGGATCGACCTCCACTTGGTACTGCTTGACGAATCCGCCGAGCGATGCGACCTCGGAGACGCCGGGCACGGAGGTCAACTGGAACCGGACATTCCAGTCTTGGATGCTTCTCAGCTGTGCCAGGTCAAGCGAATCAGACTCGAGCGTGTACTCGAAGACCCAGCCCACCCCGGTCGCATCCGGACCAAGGGAGGGCTCTACACCATTGGGCAACTGACGACGGATCCCGTTCAGATACTCCAACACGCGGGAACGCGCCCAGTAGATGTCGGTGCCGTCCTCGAAGATCACGTAGACGAGTGAGAGCCCGAAGAACGAGTAACCGCGCACGACGCGCGCACCCGGCACCTTCAGCATCTCCGAGGTGATCGGATAGGTGATCTGGTCCTCGACGATCTGTGGCGCCTGCTCCGAGAAGTCGGTCTGCACGATCACCTGCACATCCGACAGATCCGGGATGGCATCGAGCGGGGTCGTACTGATCGCCCAGATGCCGCCCACCACCAACCCGGCCGTGGCGAGGAGGACCAGAACGCGATTGCGGATCGACCAGCCAATGAGCGCGTCAATCATGATCGTGCTCCTGCGGACTCGGTGTCGGCGTCTTGGCAGGAGGCACCTTGGTGCCCCCCGGCTCGGTGTGTTGCATGCCGGGCATTGCACCCGCTCCGCCGCCCAGGCGTGACTCGGCGTCCACCAGGAAATTGGCAGACGTGACAATCGTCTCGCCTTCCGTCAATCCACTGAGAACATGGACGCGGTCGCCTGCCCGTGCGCCGAGTACCACTTCGCGGGGCTGCAGCATTCCATCCGCGTCACGGACAAACACGATGTTCCGGGTGCCCGTGACCACGACCGCCGCACGCGGCACCACGATGATGTCGCGACCGAGGTTCGCATCGAAGAAGATCGTCGCGAACATGCCCGGCTTCAGGACGCGTGCGGGGTTCGGCACACTCAGCCGGACACGATTGGTCCGACTCGTCGGATCGACTGTCGGATAGATGAAGCTCACCCGCCCCATGATGTGTTCGCCCGGGCGAGCAGCCACCTCGATGTGCACCTGCATCCCGACCTTCACGAGTGCGAGGTCCTGCTCGAAGACCTCTCCCTCCACCCAGACCTCGGAGAGATCGGCGATCTGGTAGAGCCGCTCGCCTGGCATGACGCGCTGCCCCTCAACCACGTTCTTCTCGAGGATGATGCCATTGGCTGGGGAAGCGAGCGTCAATGTCTTGGTTACCACGCCAGACCGTTCCAGCTCGGCGATCTGGGCATCCGAGACATCCCAATAGGAGAGGCGTCGGCGTGCCGCGTCGAGCGTGGCCTCTGCGCCCTGCCACGCTTCCCCTGCGCTCGGATTCAGCGCGGCTACCAGACGGCGCGCCGTCAAAAACTCCTGTTGGGCGGCGACCAGCATCGGCGAGTAGAGAGCGAGCAACGGCTGCCCACGACGCACCGGGGCACCGGTCGTATTGACGAAGAGCTTTTCCACGAAGCCTTCGATCTTGGTCGTCATGTCGACGATGTTCGGTTCCGGTGCCTGAATGGTGCCGACGGTCCGCACATTCTTTTCCAGTGATTCCCGGCCGACGGTCGCGTAGACCACGCCGAGGGCGCGTTCCTGCTCGGCGGTGAGATGCACGGGTTGGCGTACCATCACGCCGGCGGTATCCACCGTTCCTTGGGTGCCACCCGCCAGCATCTTGGCATGCTCCGCCGGCGTCATGTCCGTCATCGCCGGCTCTTCGGCCGACTTGGCGCAGCTCGTTAGCATCAGGCTCGCCGCCACGAGGGCGGTCCACGTCTGAGTCCGCATTACTCTCCTCCCCCGACGCCCAGCAGGGCGTCAATCCGTGCCACGGCCTGGTGATACTGGGCCGTGATTCGGACCAGTGCGATTTCGTAGCGGTTTACGGTCATCTGACTCTCGACCAACGTCATGTAGTCCACCTGGCCGACGCGGTAGGCGGCGAGTGCCGCCTCC
>JAHECN010000141.1 GCA_024641735.1 Gemmatimonadota bacterium
CTCCGAGGCACGCGTCGAGACCCGCGTGCACCTGCCCCATGTACTGGTCGATGACCTGAAGTCCGAAGTCTTCCTTGTCCTGGAAATGATGGTAAAAGGAACCCTTCGGGATCTGCGTGGCCTCCAGCACGGCCTGGATTCCCAGATCGTGGTAGCCATGCTTCAGGAGCATGATTTGGCCGGCATCGAGCAGCCGCTGTTTGGTGGAATGCGTCATCGGTGTCGTGGTTGAATGAAGCGCCTCAGCGCGTGGAGCCGCCCCGGCACGGTGTCATCCCTTTACCATCTGGATCATGTGGTCGATGACCAAGCTGTGCTCTCGTTGCGGGCTGAACATGACGAGTTCTGCGTCCTCCTCGACCTTGACGTTGTGGCCAGCCGGCCAATGGAACAAGTCATTCGCGCTGACCGTCTCCTGGGCGCCGTGTGCATCAGTGGTGGTGAGCCGGCCCCGCACGACGAAGCCCCAATGGGGGCACTGGCACAAATTCCCCTCCAAACCTTGGAAGAGCGGGGTGGTGTCGACGCCGGCGGACAGCGTGAAGTACTCGCCGCTGATCGTGTCGAATCCACGGACATCGCCGAAACCGGTGCGCTGCCGGATTACTGCGCCAGGAATGTCCAAGCGGACGTCTACGTCGTCTTTTGCGACTCGCATGGTGGTGCCCCCTCGCTTGCGGATTTGTCGGTATTAGACCGATCGGTCTAGTGAAGGAGGTTACGCCGGAATTCTCTTGGAGTCAACCATGCGCTGATCGGTCCAAGGCTCGTTAGTGCGACCGTAAAACCAAATCACAGCTCTTTCCGTACGTGTTGAAGTCAGCTCATTCTCGGCCGGACCAATCCCATGACAGCAGCGTCTCCACCCTCGTTTGATCGAGGCGCAGGAGCGCGAGCAGGCGAGCCCCCCTTTACCCGCGGAGATTCCCCTTATGAGTGGTGTTGGCCCATTGCCAGATACCAAGTATCCGATCCCGGGAGTCACCCGCACGGGGTTCCTTCGGCCATTCGTTACGCGACCGAATATCGAGGTCGGGGACTACACCTACTACGACGATCCTCGTGGGCCGGAGCACTTCGAGTCCAACGTGCTCTACCACTTTGACTTCATCGGGGATCGCCTGGTGATTGGCCGGTACTGTTCCATCGCGGCCGAGGTGAAATTCATCATGAATGGCGGCAATCACCCGACCGACTGGATGACGACCTATCCCTTTCCCATCTTTGGCTCGGGATGGGAGGCCGCGATGCCCGCGCAGTGGCCCACGAAAGGCGACACGACCGTTGGGCATGATGTCTGGATCGGATATGGGGCTGTCATCATGCCAGGGATCACGATCGGCAATGGCGCCATAATCGCGGCCGCCACCGTGGTCACCCGGGATGTGCCACCATACGCCATCGTGGGAGGGAATCCAGGGACGGTCCTGAGGCATCGGTTCGACGAGCTGACAATCCGCAGGTTCCAGCAATTGGAATGGTGGAATTGGGATGTCACCAAAGTCAGTCGGAATGTGAAGGCACTCTGTGGTGCCGACTTCGCGGCGTTGGAAGCATGATCCGCGGCTACGTTCTTTGCCCTCATGCCCCCAAGTGCCTTGACCGATCAGCCGCTCAGGAACTTCTTTCGCAGTCTTGCGGTCCAAGGCATTGGATGGCCGCTGAGTGCCCTGCACCCAAAGGTGAACGCCGATGACCGACCCCCACGCCCTGCCCAGCCGCCCGTCGACGTGGCGCCTGCCGCGCGCGCCCTTTCTGTGGCTCCTGTCCCTACTGCTCCTGCTCGGCTTCGCCAAGCAGGCCACCCCGACGTCTCTGGGGGTTACGATACCGATGTCGGTCACGCTCTTTGAATTCGACCGCGCCGACGAGGCAATGTGGGACGTCGTCAATGACGGTGTGATGGGCGGACGCTCTGCAGGATTCGTGGCCATCGCGGAGGGCACCCTTCGCTTCACGGGCACGCTCGTCACGCAGGGTGGCGGCTTCACCTCGGTGCGGGCTCGACGGGACGTTGACCTGACCGGGGAACTCGGGCTGGAACTCCGAGTGCGCGGTAATGGCCGCCGGTTCGAGGTCGAGCTCGACGACGGGTTGCGGACCTACGGGCGAAACGTCTCGCGCCGGGCCTCGTTCCCGACCTCGGCGGAATGGACCGTGGTCCGCGTGCCCTTCAGCACACTCCGCAGCACCATCTTTGGGCAGGCCGTGAACGCTTCACCGATTGACTTGGCGCGCATCCGGGGCGTGGGCCTCTACATGGTGGATGGTCAGGACGGCGCGTTCCGCTTGGAGGTGGACTACATCCGTAGCTACCGCGCCTCACCCCTTCGCGGGACGACCCCACCCTCCGATATTGGGGGATGACGACTCTCTATGACATCCCCGTCCGACGCCTTGATGGCACCGAGCAGACGCTAGCCCCCTATCGGGGCCAGGTGCTGCTGATCGTGAACACCGCGAGCAAGTGCGGCCTCACCCCGCAGCTTGCGGGGCTGGAGACCTTGCACCGTGAGCTCGGGGCCCGGGGGATGGCAGTGCTCGGCTTCCCCTGCAACCAGTTCGGGTCGCAGGAGCCGGGCAGCGCGGAGGAGATCGCGGCCTTCTGCACCCTGCAGTACGACGTGCGCTTCCCGATGTTCGCGAAGATCGATGTGAATGGCGACGCCGCACACCCCTTGTATCGTCATCTCAAAGCCGAACAACCGGGGCTCCTTGGCACGGAAGCCATCAAATGGAACTTCACCAAGTTTCTGGTGGGACGTCATGGCACCGTGCTAAAGCGTTTTGGACCCACCGACACGCCGGAAGCGATTCGCGCCGACGTGGAGCAGGCGCTGTTGGTGGATGCGCCGATCAGCCCCTGAGCGGAGCGGGGTCGACACGCCGAGCTTGAAGCCATCGGGGTCGTTGACCTGACACCTCCGGGAGCATGCATTGCAGGCGCACGGCGTGCGGCGCAGCCGAGGGCCAAGTTACGAGGTGTACCCCGAGCCGGCTGAAGACACCGCCCGAGATCCGCAAACGTGGTGGGGCAATCTTTGGCGATTTCCGATGTGGTCGAGTCTTTGTTTACCACAATGGAGCACAGTCCTACTTCGCGGGGAGAGGGTTTCATGGCACGCTTCGGGTGTAGCAAGGTTGCTATTGTGAGCTTGCTGTTCGCAGCGCCAGTGGTTGCACAAGCGACACCGATCAAAGTCGATACGGTGTACGTCCAATCCCGCGTGAGTCCGACGACGGCCGGGATACTGGAGTTCATGATCCCGACCGCCGGCTTCGCCTACGCCCACGATTGGAAACGAGGCCTCCTCCCAAACCTTGCCCGGGTTCTCTCGGTGGTGGGAATGGTGCGCAGTGGGGATGTCATTCTCAACGACGTGTGCGAGAACGAGTGCAAGGTGTTCCAGGCCACGCTGGTGGCTGCCACCATCTGGGCGACGATTGGTGCCGTTCGGACGGCCAACGCCTACAATTCCAGTGCGGCGCAGCCCAGGGTCTCGGCCTATTGGGCGCCGATGCCGAGTGGTAGATGGGTCCTCGGACTCCGTGTCGCACCTTGATGGTGGTCGCTGAACATATCCGCGCAACATTCAACATGGAGTCGCCCATGACGCGAGTGTTCATCGGGGTGCTCTTGCTCCTGCTCGGTGCGCCGTCGCGCGCACCGGCCCAGGCACCGACGACTCGAACCGATACGGTGTATGTCGGTGGATCACGCAGTCCGCTGGTGGCAGGGCTCCTGGAGGCCAGTTTGCCATTTGTGGGATATGTGTATGCTGGTGCTCCGCTGCGTGGCTACCTCCCAAACGCGCTTCGGTTCGTATCCCTGATCGGGATGGCCACAACTGCCGGAGGCGGCACGGATACGACCGCGGACAGTGACTGCAACTGGAAGTGCACGGCGTGGGTCCTGACCTTTGCCGGATCCACGGTGTGGGCGGTCCTCGGTGCGGCGGATGCGGCGCGTGATCACAACGGACCGATGCGTCAGCGGACCGTCAGGCCCCTCCTTGTGCCAACCTCGGCCGGTGGGCTGGCGCTCGGCATCCGGATCGTCCGATAACCCTCTCCGGTGCCATTCTCGGAGTCACAGGCACCTCGCCACCGGGCACCCCATGACCGAGACGTCGAACACGAGGATCCTCCTCACGGGAGCCACCGGGTACGTCGGAGGCCGACTACTCGGGGTTCTCGAAGCACAAGGATACCGCGTCCGCTGTCTGGTCCGGCGGCCGGATGAGTTCCAGTCGCGCGGGAATGCGGCGACCGAGATCGTGCAGGGAGACGTGCTCGCGCCGGATACGCTGGGACCGGCCTTCGATGATATCGAGACGGCCTACTATCTCATCCACTCGATGGGCTCCACCGGGGAGTTCGAAGCGGCCGAACAAGAGGCTGCCCGGAACTTTGCGGACGCGGCCCGACGCGCCGGTGTGCGCCGCATCATCTATCTGGGCGGACTGGGGCACACCGAAGATGAACTCTCCGCCCACCTCCGAAGCCGACAGGCGGTCGGAGAGGTGTTGCGGAGCTCAGGTGTGCCGACGCTCGAGTTTCGCGCCTCGGTCATCATCGGGTCCGGCAGCCTCTCCTTCGAGTTGATTCGTGCGTTGGTCGAACGATTGCCGATCATGGTTGCGCCCAAGTGGGTTTCCGTCCCGGCGCAGCCGATCGCCATCAACGATGTCTTGGAGTATCTCGTCGCGGCGCTCGACCTTCCGACCGCGCAGTATCAGGTCTACGAAATCGGCGGTGCCGACCAGGTCTCCTACGCGGATCTGATGCGCGCGTACGCGCGGCAGCGTGGCATTGCGCTGCGGATGATCCCCGTCCCCTTTCTCACGCCCTATATCTCCTCACTCTGGCTGGGGCTGATCACGCCGCTCTATGCCCGCATTGGTCGGAAGCTCATCGAGAGCATTGTGCATAGCAGCGTGGTGCATGACACCGCGGCATTGGATCGCTTTGACGTCCGCCCGATGGGAGTCGAGGAAGCCATTCGCAGCGCGATCGCCAATGAGGACCATGACTTCGCCACCACGCGGTGGTCGGACGCACTCTCCTCCGGAGGGCAGTCTCCGACCTGGGGTGGCGTCTCGTTTGGATCGCGACTGGTCGATTCTCGCACCGTGAATGTCGCAGTGGCGAGGGCCGAAGCCTTCGCACCAATACTCCGGATTGGGGGCGAAACCGGTTGGTATGGGTGGAATTGGCTCTGGCAGATGCGGGGCTTTCTGGATCTGCTGGTCGGCGGCGTCGGGATGCGGCGGGGAAGACGCTCGCCCACGTCGCTCCGCGTGGGCGATGCGCTCGATTTCTGGCGGGTCGAGCTGCTCGAGCCCGCCCGGCTACGCTTGGCCGCGGAGATGAAGTTGCCCGGTCGCGCGTGGCTGGAGTTCGAGGTGACCGGGGATGCGACGACGTCCACCATTCGGCAGACGGCGATGTTCGATCCGCTGGGGCTCTGGGGAAGGGCGTACTGGTATCTGCTCTTCCCGATGCATCAATTGGTGTTTGGCGGAATGCTGCGAGGCATTGCGTCCGCCGCGGTCTCTCAGGCCGACTCGCGCCGGGCCGAGAGCCAGAGCGTGACCGAGGTGTAAAGGAGCACGGCGACCACCACCCAGCGCACCGTGTCGAGTGGCAACTCCTTCACGATATAGACGGCAACCAAGACCCCAGGAATGCCACCGATCGCGAAGCCCTTGGCGGCGCGCCGATCAAAGCGGCCGGAATGCCAGAATCGGTATGCCGCTGCTGGCAGGAGGACGGCGGCCGCGGTGGCCATGATCGGGAAGACCGCGCGCTGATTCATCCCGAGCAGATAGGTGACCGCCATCGTCGGCGCGTAGTTGCCAATGCCGAGGCTGGTGAGCGAGCCGATCACCAGACTGGCGACGACACCGATCGCCAGCGCCATCCCCGAGAGCCCGATCGTCCCTTCGCTCAGCGAGAGGGACATCAACATGCGCAGTGCCATGAAGCTGGCGGTCACGATGAGTGCGATGGCCATGGCACGCTGGATGGTCCGGCGCGGCCAATGTGCCACGATTCCGGCGCCGTACCAGGCGCCAATGGCACCGGCGATGACCATGGAGGTGATGGTCGGAATATCCACCAAACCCCCGAGCGCGATGAGGAAGAGTGTCGCCTCAAGAATCGTCGGGAGGGAGTGCCCGACATTCAAGGTGCCTGGGATCATCTCGTCCTCAGTGAAGTGCCCCAGCCGAAGCGCGGCCGTGGTGGTCGCAAACGAACCGATCCCCAACGTGTCAAAGAAATTGGCGAAAGCACCGATGCCGAGCAGCACCGGGAAGGGTGCTTGGCGGGCGGGGCGGGGGACTTCGGACATAAACGCTCCTTGGTATGGTAGGCCTGCGGCACCTTCCCCTCGTCCCTCTTTACGGCACGTCATTCCAATTGATGATCGCGTTGAACACCATGCTGAATTCCCCGTGATTCTGCCACCGGTAGATCGGATTGTTGGCAAACAGGATGACGCGTCCCTTGCCGTTGTTGGCGCCCGGAACGTCCACGGCGAATGGGCGCTGCTTGAGGGCGTCCGCGCCCGTCATCAA
>JAHECN010000142.1 GCA_024641735.1 Gemmatimonadota bacterium
CAGGATGTCGAGCCAGTGGTCCGCGCTCTCTGGGCGGTTGGCGGGGTCCTTTTCCAGCGCAGCCTCCAGGGCGCGAATGAGCCGTGACGGGGTGCCGGGGGCGGCGCGGAGGAGTGGTGGGAGTGGCGCCGTGAGGTGCTTCAACAAGAGCGCCGGGATGTCGTCGTCGCTGAACGGAGTCCGTCCGGCAAGCATCGTCCAACCCACTACGCCAAGTCCGTAGAGGTCGCTCTTCGGAGTCGCCTGGGCACCTTGAATAACCTCCGGCGCCAAGTACGCTGGAGTCCCCACGAGTGGCGCGTCGCCCTCGCGGTCGATGGCCGCGGCGATGCCAAAGTCGGCCAGCACGACGCGCCCAGTCTGACGCTCGACCAAGATGTTCTCGATCGTCACGTCGCAGTGCACAATCCCCATCGCGTGGGCATACGACAGCGCCCATGCCACTTCACGGAGCATGCGCTCCGCGTCATCGGCTCGGAATGGTCCCTCTCGACGGAGCCGCTCGCCCAGCGATTCGCCGTCGACCAGGCCCATCACAAAAAAGACGAGGTCGCCCTGTTCCTCGACCGCGTAGATCGGCACGATATGCGGATGCGAAAGCTTCGCCCCGGTTCGCGCCTCATGCACGAAGCGGGCGTGCTGCTGAGGGTCCGCTGCAAGTTCCGGGTGGAGCACCTTCAGCGCCACCGGCCGGTCAAGCGCTACCTCGCGGGCGAGATAGACGGTGCCCATCCCGCCTCGGCCAAGTTCACGCTCGATCGACCAGGTCCCGGCGAGCGCATCCTGGAGCTCCGCGAAGCGCGCCGCGTCGTCGGTCTGCTGGCTCATGCGGGCGTCGGCGTCGGAGTCGACCCGATGGGCGGCTGGCTGACGGAACGACCGAGCAGGCGTCGGATTTCCGTGTGCGCCTCGATATCGTGCAGCAGGGAAAGTTCCAGTTCGCGCGCGACGGTCAGGTGGTTCGTCAGGTCCTGACTTTGTTCCCGCGAGGCGACGAGTCGGAGGAGCTGCAGGCGCAGGCGCTCCAGCGCGCCAACCGTTTCGCGGTGTCGCGCTTCGACCGCCTCGCGCGTCGCGAGCAGCCGATGTTGCTCTGCGGCATCGTGTCGGGTGTCCTGCTCGCTTTCGCGCAGCCGCTCCGCGAGGTCGCGCAATTCCACGGCACTCCGCTGCAGTGTGTGCCCTAGTGCCGGCACGTCACCGAGGCCTTCGTGCAGCGCGACAGGAATGGCGTGCCAGAGGTCGTCGATCGCCAAGCCGAGCACGAGCTCCGTATTGCGATGGAGTGTGGAGGACGCTGCGATGCGCTGCTGTTGCCCGAGCGAGGCCAATGCCGTGATCCCGGCCGCGAAACGAGAGTTCCAGAACGCTTGGACTAGGCGCCGGAATCGTCCGGCAGGCGCCAATCGGAATCCTGGCGAGGCGAACCCGATCCCGATCCCCGTCAGCGTCGCCAAGTACAGGGTGCTCATCAAGTCGAGGAGTATGTTCGCCACATAGGTCGCTTCCTGACTGGTGTCGTACCACAACTGCAAGTTCGGGCGAACGAACGCGAGTGTGAAGAGCAGGACCGCGCCAAAGATCACCGTGAGGTCCAACACGACTCGGCCCGGAAGGGGAGGGATCCCTTCCTTGCGACGTTCGCGGACGAGCGTGTCATGCCAATGCGGATAAGCGGCACGAATATCGGCGATGCCGAAACCCACTCGGCGAAGCGCGCGGAGCGCGAGCGCCTCGAAGCCCAGATGCACGAACACCGGGACCGCTGTGACCGTCAGGGAAGCCGTGATCGCGGCGGCAACGAGGAATCCCGTCTCGTCATACCGGAGGTATCCCCAGATCAGGAGCCAGGTCTGCAATGCGAGAATCGGCGTGGCCAGGGCGTAGATCGGCCGAATCCGTTCCCACCGAGTAAACCACTGACGCAGCGCCGGCGCGATTGCCACCGGCTCCGGTGCCCGCTCCAACAATCCGAGCAGTTCTGCCGCGTCGGAGGGACGCGCGTCCGCATCCTTCTCCAAACACGATTCGATCGCGTGCACCAACCGCCGCGACGCACTGCGTGCCAGTGGCGCCAGCGGTGGTGGAGCTTGCACCATGTGCTTCGCGAGCAACGCCCCGGTGGTGTCGGCCGCGAACGGCGCGCGTCCAGCAAGCGCGTGATACGCCACGACGCCAAGCGCGTAGAAGTCGCTGGCGGGAAGCGCCGGTTCACCGCGAATAATCTCGGGGGCCAGGTATCCTGGGGTCCCGAACATCAGTTGATCGTCCACTGCCTCACGCACGGTGGCCAGCCCGAAATCGCCGAGCAGGATCCGGCCACTCCCGCGCTCGATCAGAATGTTCTCGAGCGTGATGTCGCGGTGAATGATCCCCTGCGCGTGCGCGTAGCCGAGGGCCCAGGCGGTCTCGCGCAGCAGGCGCTCGGTTTCCTCCGGGGGGAGCGCACCCCGACGGCGAAGCCGTGCGCCAAGAGTCTCCCCGTCGATCACCGCCATGACGATGAATGGCCTGGTCCCGTCCGGATCGACCGAGAAGATTGGCACGATGTTGGGGTGGGCCAGCCTGGCAGCCGTCCGGGCCTCGTTCAGAAAGCGAGCGCGGGAGACCGGCTCCGCGGCCAGATCGGCACGCAGGAACTTGATCGCGACGGGGCGGTCCAGCTTGACGTCACGGGCGAGATAGACCGTGCCCATCCCCCCACGACCCAACTCGCGTTCCAGCGAGTAGCGGCCGAGGAGTGTTTCCTGGAGGGAAAGAAACTCTGGGGTGAGTGCCATGACGGGTTCACCCCAAGCAATAATCGTGCGGACCGAATGGCAGAAGGGCGGCCCGCCTCAATGAGGCGGGCCGCCCTTCTGACACTGGCTCAGGGATTCTTGGTTGAGCGCCAGGTGGAATTGGCAAGAACGGAGTCCGGGTTCGCGGCCAACATGATCTTGACAGTCCCGACCATGACCCCGGCACTCTCCAGTCGACCGACCGAGACCCACATGATCGGGTCGGCTCCGAACACCGGATCGGAGTAGGCACCCGACGTCGCGATGAGGCTGTCTGCGTCAAACACCGTCGTGTAGGCCACCGGCTCTGCGGCGGTGGTGCTGGTCAGGGTCCCCTGCACCCCATCGGCCGAGGTGATGGTCCACGTGGCGATGACCGAGTCGGTGCCCCCGGCCTTCGTCTCACCGGACCAGGTGCCTGTGAAATCGGCTGCGGTCAGGGCCACGGGGCCCTCGGGTACCTCGGGGGCCTTTTCGGCGCCGGCGCAGGCAGCCACAAGCAGGGTACACAGGAGAGGGATACGCATACGGGTCTATCTCCGGATTGGGGAAATGGGTCGCTCAACTCGTCGAAACGGGGGATCCACCAACTATGCCTCTTGCCCCCGGGATTGGCAAATCGGTCAGGGCGCCTTCGGCAACCTGACCGAGCAGGTCGTCAGGAAGCCACCCCGGACATTGTACTTGGTGGTCACCGTGAGGGTCTTCGCCTTCAAGACACCCTGAAGGTCTTCCGCCAACCTGGCAGTCGCGTGTTCCTGAAAGATGCCGACATTGCGGTAGCTCATCACGTAGTACTTAAGGCTCTTGAGCTCAATGCAGCTGTCGCTCGGCACGTAGGTCAACGTGAGCGTGGCAATATCCGGCAACCCACTGAAGGGGCAGACCGCGGAGAACTCGTCCGTGACCGTCTCGATCACCTGATCGGGACCTTGGTACGGAAAGGTCTCGAGGACGGCAACGTCAATCGCCTCAGGGCCAACAAACGGGATGGTGCGGCCTTCTGCGGTGGCCATGGCGTGCTCCATGTAGATGGTCTGCGGAGAAATCTAGTCGGCGTCCCCCGCCGACTTGGTGCGGGCGGCCCGAGGATCGACGACCCCACCGCTCTTGAGCGCCTCCGCCCCAAACTTGGCGCGCACGGCGTCCATTGCCCGTGTGACACCCTGAGCCTTCAGCCGTTGCTCTGATTCGAACAGGTCGGGTGCCTCTGCGGTCCCGAGCGCAGCGGCACCAATGCCGAGGAGCCGGATCGCCTGTCCCTGCGAACGGGCCGCAGCGAAGGCTGGGGCGAGCAACCCACGGGCAGCGCTCAGGAGCTCGGCGTCGAGCGCCGTCGGTGAGCCCAGCGTCGTGCGACGCGTGACGGTCGTGAAGTTTCCGTGGCGCAACTTGAGCACGACCGCTCCGGCATGGAGCTCCTCGTCCCGCAGCTGCGCGGCGACGCGCGCGACGAGCGCGTGCAGCGTGCGGTCGAGTGTGGCGGACTCGCGGACATCATGGGAAAAGGTTGTTTCACGAGACACCGATTTTGGCGGACCCGAGGCGCGCAGCATCACACTTCCGCGGCCATCCGCACGGCGCCGCAGTGCGATTGCCTCCTCGCGACCGATCAGCGCGGCCAGTGCCTCCGCTGGCATGGCGTGCACGTCGGCCACATCGGTCAACCCGCGTGCCGCGAGCCGTGCCGCCGTCTTCGGCCCGATCCCTGGGATCGCTTTGAGCGGCAATCCTGCCAAGAAGCCACGCTCCCATCCTGGCCGCACCTCGCAGATGCCGCGTGGCTTGGCGTAGTCACTCGCCACCTTCGCGATCATCCGGTTGGGCCCAATCCCGATCGAGCAATCAAGCCCAGCCTCGCGGTGCACGTCGATCCGAATGGCGGTGGCGAGATCCATCAGGGAGACCGGGTGCAGTAGGTCAGTGCCGGTGAAGTCGAGGTACCCTTCGTCCATCCCGGTCATGACGACCATCGGGGCATGTCGCTCGAGGACGGCACGCACGGCTCGCGACGCCTCGCGGTACCACGGGAATTCTCCCTTCACGAACGTCGCCCCGGGGCAACGGCGGGCAGCCTCGGCAATTGGTATCCCGCTCCGGACGCCAAATGCCCTCGCGCCGTACGACGCGGATTGCACCACGCCGCGCGACTCGCGCCGACCCCCGACAATGAGGAGATCGACGCCCTCAAGTGCAGGGTCGTGGCGGCGGCAGACCTCGACAAAGAACGCATCGAGATCACAGTGCATGATCCGGGTGGACATCCCCTAGATTCTACCTGTCTTGCATCAGGGAGTCGTCAATGAAGGTCGCATTCGCCGGATTGGGAGCCCTCGGAACGCCGATGGCTGCGCGCTGCGCCGCCCGGCCCGGTCTCGCCGTCTGGAACCGGACCCACGCGCGCGCCGAGGCCTTCGGGGCGGCCCATCCTGGTGTCCGTGTCGCCGCCACCCCGAGAGAATTGGCCGTCGGCATGGACGCCATCATCACCTGCCTCCCGACCTCTGCCGAAGTCGCGGCGCTGCTCGACGGCCCCGACGGGCTGCTTGCGGGACTCGCCGCGGGCAGCATTGTGGTGGACTGCACCTCGGGTGACCCCGAGACGTCACGCGCCATCGCGGCACGGTTGGCGGAGCATGGCATCGCCTTCGTGGATGCGCCCGTCAGCGGCGGACCGCCGATGGCGGCGGCCGGCACACTCTCCGTCATGTGTGGCGGCAGCGCCGAGGATGTCGCGCGGGCCAGCGAGGTCGTGGCGCCGTTCGCGGGGAAGGTCATCCACATGGGCCCGGTCGGCGCCGGCCACGCGATGAAGGCGGCGAACAACGTGTTGCTCGCCGTGCACATCCTCGCCTTGAGCGAGGCGATGACGATGGTGACCAAGGCCGGGATCTCGCCCCGCGTCGCGGCCGAAGTCCTCAACGTCTCCAGCGGCCGATCGTTTGTGAGCGAGGTGCTGTTCCCCGAGCGGGTCCTGACCGGCACCTTCCCGCCGCTCTTCCGACTCGCCCTCCTCGAGAAGGACGCGGGGATCGCCGCCGCGCTCGCCGGAGAGCTCGGGATCGATGCGCCGACCCTGACGGCCGCCCATGCGGTGTTCCACACGCTTCGCGCCAAGCTTGGCGAGTCGGCAGACTACATGGAACCGTTCCGAGTGGCCGAGTCGGCTGCCGGGGTGACGCTCCGCGGATGACGCTTCCACTTCGCGGTGAACCGCCCGTCCTGATCCTGGTCGCCATTCAGGATCTGGTGAACCTCGCCTCCTGTGTTCGGATCGCGAAGAACTTTGGCATTACCGACATTCGGCTGGTGCAGCCGGAGTGCCCGATCGACCACTACCGCATCGAGGGCGTTGCCCACAATACCGCCGATCTGCTCGACCGGATGACTGTCCACGACACCCTCGATGAGGCCTTTTCCGACCTCACCCATGTGGTGGCGCTGACCGGGAGGGAGCGGACCGCCAAGCGGACCACGCTCCGCCCGCGCGACGCTGCGGCGCAACTCGTGGCACGTTCCGAAGTCGGACGGGTCGGGGTCCTGGCGGGCCGAGAGGCCCATGGGCTCCAGAACGAAGAACTCGATCGCTGCGCCGAGTTGGTGACCATCTCGGCCAACCCGGACTACAGCTCACTGAACCTGGCGCAGGCGTGGGCCGTGATGGCGCATGAGATCTGGGTGGCGCGCGGCGGGGACGAGATTCCGCTCAAGCTTCCGCGCCATGCCGCCGGCCCAGCGACGAGCCAGCAGCTCGAAGCGCTCTTCTCGGATTGGGAGGAAGC
>JAHECN010000022.1 GCA_024641735.1 Gemmatimonadota bacterium
TGCGAAGCGCGGCAAAGGTCGCCCGTCCCGATGCATCGACATCGAGCGCCGTCGCCATCGCGACCGCGCGCGCCAGCAGTGGCTCACCGAAATCGCGATCCAGCGATTGCGTGAGCCGACGAAGCGGCAGGGCGCCGTGGACATCGATTGGAACCGCGACCACGCGCACGGGGTCGAGTGTCACGGCGAAGTGCCGTGAACCACCGGCCGGGTGCTCCGTGATCAGCAGACCGAGTGCCCCGCGCCGCGCCAGCCCGCGCGCGATGCGCCGCGTTTCAGACCCGGTACCGATCCCACTCCAGCACGGCAGGCCGCTGAGTTCCCCGACTTCGTACATCCCCGCATCGAGGGCGGGGACCGGGAGAACACACGCCGCGCCACCCAGCTGTTGGATGAGTGCGGCGTGGTGTCGGGCAACCTGATTGGCATCCATGCGGGGACGCTCACCCCAGCCGGCCCTCGGTGGGGTCAGGAATTACCCCGGCAGCCATTCCCGAAACGCAAATCGCCGCCGAGCAATGCTCGACGGCGATCGGTCGCAGAGGCGAGGTGGTGTCAGGGTATCGGTTCAACCGTGATGGTGGCCGTGCCCTTGATGTTCATCGTAGCCGCACCCATCGCCAACACCATGTCGCTGATAGTGGTGTTCTTCACCCGGACAATCGGGCCTCGGGCACGGGTCACCAGTTGCTGCGTGCCGGAGGAGGTCCCGGACATCTGACCCATCGGCGAGTCCACCGTTACCGTGCCCGTCATCTCTCCATCGAGCACCCGCCCACCCTTCTCGGCAGCAGAGTACTTCCACTTGGTGATCGTGGTCGCCTTGCTGGCGCCCTCCGCCATCGTCGTGTCCACGGCAAGGGTGTCAGTCCAGAGCTCGCCGAGCTTTGCGGTCGGGCGCGGGTTCACGAAGAGCATGCTGATCGGGCCGATCAAGTTCATCACCGGCACGGACATGACCGACGGTGTCGCGTCACTCGCGATCTTCCCATCCTTCACAAAGAAGTGGAAGAAGACACCCGGCGGAATCGTCGTCATCTCGGGGCCGAGCATCGCCATCATTTCGCCGCCGTCCATGCCCGCGGAGTCGACCGTAATGTGAGCGACCTGTCCGCCTGCGCTGTCGGTCATCACGACGGTGACGAGTGCGGTTGTGGTGATCTCCGCCGACTGGACGCCCCCGCCCAGCGCGGCGGCGTCGATTTCCTGAACGGACTTGGTCACCAGGCGATACCGAAAGGAATCTGCCGGCGCCGTCGTGGCAGGAGAAGCAACAAGGAGCGTGAGCAACAACGGCAGCATGGCCAGCCTCGGCGTCAGGGAAGCTCGGGTGTTCCGAGCGTGAAGCGTGAAGAGTACTCAGGGAGACGATTCGGGAGCCACTCGAGGTACAGCGGAGCGCCTAGCCGACTTGGTAGCGTCGTCCCCGCCACTCCAGCCGACGGCCTCCCCGCCAGATGGAACGGAGGGCGATCAGGAGCGCCGTGAGGGCCCCAAGTGGGTAGCCGAGGGCATACCAGGGAGAGATCCGCATCGCCAGCGGGAGGAGCGCCCAGAAGACCAGGGAGCAGCCAATCGCGGTGAGCGCGGCCTCGGTCCACACTCCCGTGGCCAGGACGATCCACGGCACCAGCCAGAAGACGAAGGCAAGCGCCACTAAAAGTGGCGCCAGCGCGCGCCGGACCGGGAAGTCACCCATCGACTGTCGTGCCCCGAGATAGAGGTTCTTCGACCATCCTTCGATCATCTCGCCGAGGGAGCGATACATCCGCGTGGAGATGAGCGTCTCGCCAAACATCATCCGCACCCGCAGCCCTGCGCGGAGAAAGATCTGCGCGAGCGCGAGATCCTCGACAATCTCCCCCTGCACGGCGCGATGGCCACCGACCGCGTCATAGGCTTCGCGGCGGAGCATGATGTATTGTCCATTGGCGACCAGCTGGTCCGGGCGTGTGGCGCGATTGATCAGTGCAGGCGGGTAGCGGATGCCGAGCAGCACCAGGATTTGCGGCATCACGATACGTTCCCAAAAGGTCAGACATTCCTGCCGCGTCGTCAGCGTCAACAAGTCTGGACCATCCTGTTCCATCGCACCGACGGCATGCGCGGGAAGGGTTGGAGCGTGCGTCGTGTCGGCGTCGGTGAAGAGGAGGTAGCGTCCCGTCGCGGCCGTGGCACCCTGGTGACAGGCCCACGGCTTTCCCATCCACCCCGCGGGCAGTTCCTCGCCGCGAATGAGTCGGAGTCGCGAGTCATGAGTCGCGAGGGCCTCGACCAGGATGGCGGTGTCATCCGTCGAACGATCGTCGACGACGATCACCTCGAGCGGCGTGTAGGTCGTCGCCAACACCGACTGCAGGACGTTTGCGATGGTGGCGGATTCATTGCGTGCCGGGATCACGATTGAAAGCGGGATGCCGTCGGTCGGCGGCGCATCCGCGACATTCGGCTTCCGGCGCATCAAGGGCAGAATGCCGACGAAGGGAAGGGCCCAGAGCAGGCCTGGGAGCCAGGAGGATTCCATCGCCACCTCCTAGCGGCGCGCGACGATCGCTGCGAGCTCCACTTCGAACCCCTCGAGGGTGGTGATCGTCTCCTCGTGGTTCGGCTCCGTCAATGTCGTGCCGTCACGGTCCGTCATCAGGAGCGACGCGACCAGGGCGTCGGTGTACCCAACCACGGCCTGCGTCACGGCGCGATCGATGATGGCGTTGAGACGCAGGAAGATGACCATCGCGCGACGGGGCCGCATCGCGGCGATCTGAGCCCCGGTGTGCCGAATCAGGAGGAGGCGCAGGTGCTGCAGTTCCTCGACCACCTCGCCGGCGGCGAGGCCGCGGGTGGCAGCTGTTCGACCAAAGTGCTCGGTGATCTGATTCCAGAGCGGCTTGGCTTCCCGGCGCAGGGGCCCTAGCATTTCGATCATGATGCCGAGCATCAGGTCGAATTGCCGCTCAAGGAGCGCACGGGGGATGGCATCGGATCCCGGACGGCCGGCGAGCCAGTCGGCCCATTCCGGGATCATCGCCTCCCGAGCGTCGGATACTGCTTTTGCCGCAGCGAGCTGAGTCGGATGGGACGAGCGCAGGCGTCGTCTCCTGTAAGAGTGCCCCAATCGTAATCGGAGCCCGAATGCAACAGAAGTCGAATCTTCCGCCGCGGCTCACGCCCGGATCGCGAATCGCACTGGTCGCGCCGTCCGGGCCGGTGTTGGAGCGCGATGACCGCACCCGCGCCGAAGCCCTGTGCCGTGCACTCGGCTTCGTGCCGGTGGTGATGCCGCATGCGGACCGGGCCCATGGCTATCTCGCGGGCCGCGACACCGAACGCCTCACCGACCTCAATGCCGCACTCACGGATCCGCAATACGACGCCGTCTGGTGTCTCCGCGGCGGCGATGGGATGAATCGCATCGTCGCGGGTGTCGACTTCGCAGGATTTGCCCGTGCCCCCAAGGCCGTCATCGGCTTTTCGGACATCACCGTGCTCCTGCTCGCCCTCTGGCGGGAAACAGGCGTCGTGTCGTTTCACGGGCCAGTCGCCCGCGAGCCGATGCCGGCCTTGGCGCAGCGCGCCTTCGAGGCGGTGTTGACGCGGAGCGAGGCTGCCGGAACGCTCGAGTTTCCACCGCCACCGCATGACGTGCTGTTGCCCGTCGATGGGCGAGTGGTGTCGCTGGCCGGTGGACGTGCCGTCGGGCCGTTGATCGGTGGCAATCTCACGCTGCTGCAATCGCTGCTGGGTACCAGGTTCGCGCCCGACTTGCACGGCGCGATCCTCTTTCTGGAGGACGTCAATGAAGACCTCTACCGCATCGATCGGATGCTTGCGCACCTGCGGCTCGCGGGGGCGCTCGATGGATTGGCAGGGGTTGCGATCGGGCAGTTCACCGACTGCTCCCGCGCAACGGTCGACGGTGGGCTCGGGTTGGATGACGTCCTCCATACCTACTTTGGCGCGCTCGGCGTGCCCGTCGTGATGGGACTTCCGATCGGTCACATCGCGGCACAATGGACGCTGCCGATCGGTGTCCGCGCGCTGCTCGACGCGGATGTCCGCACGCTGACGATTCTCGACCCGGCGGTGTCCTGATGGCGACACCAACGCGCACGTCGCATACCCTCCCCGGCGCACTCGGCGAGATTCTCGTCGACGTGCGTGCGGCCTCGCGCGACCTCGCCCAGCCTGCCGTCTTGTTGCTGCACGGATTCAAAGGATTCAAGGACTACGCGTTTCTCCCGGTGTACGCCGAACAGTTGGCGCGGTCAGGCTTCGTGGCCATCACGGCTTCGGTCAGCGGGTCGGGAGTCGATTCGGCCGGAGACTTCACCCTCCTCGAGCGCTTTGCCTCCAACACCTACTCGAAGGAACTCGATGATCTCGGCGTCGTCATCGCGGCGTTGCAGCAGGGACGCCTCGGCGTGGCACCACCGAGTTCGATCGGACTCGTGGGACATTCGCGCGGCGGTGGCATGGCATTGCTGCTCGCGCGAGAGACGCCTGCTGTTGGAGCCGTCGTGAGTTGGTCCGCGATTGGCCAGGTGCGGCGGCATTCGGATGAAGAGTTGGCTGTCTGGAAGGAACACGGCACCATCAAGATTCTGCATCAGCGGCTCCGCATCCATCTGCCATTGCACTACACGGTGGTGGAGGATTGTCTGGCGCATGAGCATGGCCGCCTCTCCATTCCAGAGGCGGTACGGACACTCGCACAGCCTTGGTTGCAAGTGCACGGGACCGCGGATGGAACCGTGCCGGTCGATGAGGCACGCACGCTGGCAATGCATGCCCAGGAGGCGTTGACGCAGCAACTGCTGGTGGAGGGCGCGGATCATACCTTCGGGACGGCGCATCCTTGGAAGGGAACATCCGAGGCGATGGATGAAGTGTTCAACGCCACGACGCGGTTCTTGTCGCGTCACTTGGAGTGACGATGCCCTGCTTCGCCCGCGAATGCGCCACGTGACGATGCTCGACCGTCTGATCGCGGAGTTGGCGTCCCGCCCCCCCATTGAGGCCGATCTGCCTGAGCGTCCATTTGCCGCGGTGGCGCTCCTCCTCGCTCCGAATCCTGATCAGTTGCTTGTCATTCGACGCGCCGAGCGCCTCGGAGATCCCTGGTCCGGGCATCTCGCCCTGCCGGGCGGGCGACAGGAGGCTTCAGACCAGGACCTTCTGCACACTGCCATCCGCGAAACGGTCGAGGAAACTGGGTTGCGCCTCGAACGGAGCTGGCACCAAGCGGTGCTGGACGATCTGGCGCCCGTGACGCCGGTCCTCCCTCCCATCGTGGTGCGCCCATTCGTGTTCCGTCTCCGGGAGGCAGTTCCTCCTGGGCTGAGTGGTGAGGTCGCTGGCGCTAGGTGGGTTCCCTTTCACGAATTCCTGATGCCGGGCGCCTTCCGCGAATCGCTGATCTCGGTGGCGGGCGCACCACGCTCCGTTCAGGGCTACCACCTGGACGACGGCTTGCTCTGGGGGATGACCGAGCGGATTGTGACCCCGGTCATCGCGCGCTGGCAGGAAATCAGCACACGGTAGGGTTGGGATCGAGGCGGCAACGCTTCTCGTGTCGTGCCCCAATCTCAGATCAACCGAGGATTCCACGGTTGGCAGGAAGCTCCCCCTCGGCTGGTAGCGGCCTGAATTCTGCGGCACGGAGCGGGTACCTTGTCATCATGCTTCGCCGCCTCGCCTCCTGCGTCGTTCTGATCACGGTCCTCTGGCCCGGTCACGCCAAGGCGCAACGGATCGGGATCGCCATCGAACAGCGCCTGGCCGAGGCGAGCGGTCTCGCGGTCGGCGATACGCTCTCGGTCGCGAGTCCGAACGGTGGTCCCCGCCGTCCTGCCGTTGTCGCCGCGATCATCGAACCACGCGCCGATCCGGCCACGATCCTCCGCAAGGAATATCGCGTTCGCTTCCATCTGGCCGATCTCGCCGAGCTGCTCGGCCAGCCGGATCGGATCGATCGCGCGGCCATCCTGCTCCAGCCGGGCGTCGATCCGGATTCGGCCCGCGCGCTGCTGGACCGGACGGCCTTCGGCTACGAGCTGCACGGAACCGCCGCCCTCGCGGCGAGTTCCTCGACCACCTTCCTGGTGGTCTCGCGCTTTCATCGCGCCATCGCCATCATCTCCGTGCTCGCCTCAGCCATCTTCCTCCTCTGCCTGATGCTGCTGAAGGTTGACGCGCGTCGGCAGGATGTCGCCATGCTTCGCTTCATCGGGATATCGCGCCGGACCGTCTTCATTGCGCTCCTGCTCGAGGCCGGCGTGATCGCGGCGGTCGGTGGCGTGCTCGGCATCGGCATTGCCGCCCTCACGAGTGCAGCGGTGAACGCCTTCTACCAGCAGACCTTTGCCACGACACTGATCTTCTCGCTCCTGACGTGGCGGACGATTGTCGAGGCCGCGCTGCTCGGGTTGGTGCTCGGCCTCGGTGCCGGCGCACTCGCCGCGTGGCGTCTGGTGCGTCTGCCACCCTTGGTTCTGTGGGGGCGCGCTGGATGATGACGTGGCGATGGGCCATCCGCGACCTACTCCGGCACCCGACGCGCAGCGCGCTGTCGTTGCTCGGGGTGGCCGTTGCAGCTGCGTTGCTGCTCGACATGGTGATGTTGAGTGGGGGCATTGAACGTTCGTTCGGCGAGTTGCTCCGAAGCCGTGGCTACCAGCTGCGCATCTCGCCGCTCGGTACGCTGCCGTTCGACACCGAGGCGACACTCGGCGATGTGACCGCCCTTACGGTAGCCTTGCGCCGCGACCCGGCCGTCAGGGAGGTCGCGCCAGTCCTTGGGAGCACAATGCAGGGAGCCCATGGGGCCATCGCCGCGTCGCTGGTCACGTACGGTGTGACCCCGACATCGCAGGGGATCTACACACTGGAATCAGGCCGCGACCTCACGGCAACAGACACCGTCGGCATCCTCCTCAGCGTACCGGCCGCAACGCGGCTCGGTGCGGCCGTCGGCGACACCGTTTCCCTGCGCGGTCGGCTCGACCCGCAGATGGCGAATGCCGGCGCCGAGCGCCGTGTCCTGGTTCGCGGCATCGTGCGCTTTCTCTACGACGCCCGCGAGCAACCCTCGGTGGCCGTTGCGCTCGCTGCCGCGCAACGCCTTGGTGGTCCCGACCTGACCGATCGTGCATCGGTGCTGATGGTGCGCATCGATGAGGCGAGTGACCTCACGGCGGTGACTGCCCGGCTCCGTGCGGCGCACGCGGACGTCGCCGTCAACAGCATCGACGATCTTGTGGCCCAGTTCCGCTTGCGGCTGACCTATTTCCGGCAACTCTCCTTGATCCTCGGCTCGATCTCGCTGGTGGTGACCGTGCTGCTGGTCGGCACCTTGCTGGCGATCACGGTGAACGAACGCAGCGGCGAAATCGCCACGCTGCGTGCCATCGGCGTCGCCCGAATGAACATCGCGCGGCAGGTACTCGTGCAGGGACTGTTGTTGAGTGTGCTGGGCGGTGCCGCAGGGATGGTTCTTGGTCTCGGGACAGCCCGCTGGCTTGATGCGATTCTGACCTCCTTTCCTGGCCTCCCTGCGGCGATTTCCTTCTTCGTGGCAGAGCCAGCGCCACTGGCCATCGCGGCGGCGACGCTACTCCTGACCGGTGTGCTTGCCGGATTGCCCTCGGCGTGGCGCGCTGCGTCGACCCCCATTGCCGCTGCCCTTCGGAGTGACGCTCCATGACGATCGTGCTGGATGCCCGCGACCTCGAACGACGTCACGCGCTCGAGGGCAGCGAGGTCACCGCCCTGCGAGGCGTCTCGCTGCAGGTGGAGGAAGGCGAATACGTCGCCATCGTTGGTCCCTCCGGGAGTGGGAAGTCGACCTTGCTCACCCTCCTCGGTGGACTGGATCTCCCCAGCAGCGGTTCGGTGGCCATTCTGGGTGCCTCGCTCAGCGCCTTGCCGGACCGGGCGCTCACTCGGCTGCGGTTGGAACGCATCGGCTTCGTCTTCCAGCGTTTCCACCTGCTCCCGGTGCTGACCGCGCGCGAGAATGTCGAGTTGCCGATGGCCGAGATGGGAGTGGCGCCGGACGCACGACGGGCGCGCGCAGCCGAACTGCTGGCATACGTCGGGCTCGCGGATCGCTCGGGGCATCGACCGACCCAACTGTCGGGCGGCGAAATGCAGCGCGTCGCGATTGCGCGCGCACTCGCGAATCGCCCGGCAATCCTTCTCGCGGACGAACCCACCGGAGAACTCGACGCGGCCACCGGGCGCGAGATCCTGGCGCTCTTCCGACGGCTCCACGCCGACGGCACCACCCTGGTGGTCGTGACGCATGATGAGCGAGTGACCAGTGAGGCGAGTCGGGTGGTGCGGATGCTCGACGGGAGGATCGTCGACTGATGCGCTGGACCTTGGCCGTTCGCCATCTGCTGGTGCGCCCCGGCCGTGCCGTGGTGCTGCTGGGCGGGTATGCGATCGGGGTAGCGGTGATGATCGTGCTGCTCTCGGTCGGAACGGCGATGCTGGAGCAGTCGCGCGACGTCGCGCTGGTTGGCGGTGGTGATCTGACAGTCCTGCCGGAGGGGATCGACCTCGAGGCCATGCGAACCGGCGGGATGACGGGGCTCTACTTCGGCATCGATCGCGCCCGCTTCGTCACGCGCGAGCTGATCGGTGGCGCGCGACATCGGGCGACCGTTGCCGTCGTGGCACCAGTGCTCGAGCAGAAGTGGATCCTGCTCCACGTCAAGGATTCCACCTGGACGGTTCGTGCCGGAGGCGAACTGCCCGACGCGATGCGTCGGGTCGGCAGCGCGAACGAGGTCGTCTCGGGGGCATGGCAGGATGCTCCACAGGATGTGGCCTGGCTGCAGCCGACGGCCCAAGCGTACTTCGATGAGCTGGATCATTTCCATCGACCGAGCGGGAACGACTCGACCTGGGCCGAGTGGCACTATGTCAATCTGGTCGTGAGCCCCGAGGAGTGGTGGTACATCACCTTTCTCGTGGGTGGCGACGTAAACGGTACGCGCTGGGGCGGTCAGCTGCTCGTGACGAGGCGCCGCCCCGATGGCGCACACGAACGCTTCGTGACCGAGGTGCCAGGCGCCAAGGTCCGCTTCGACACGACACGCGCCGACGTGATGATCGGGGCCAATACGATGACGCAGCGCGACGGCGTCTACGAGCTCCGCGGCAGTGCCGGAGCCGCGAGCTTCCGGATCACGCTGCGGCCGGACCGGCATCGACAGTTCCCCGCGGTCGAGCTGAACGGTGGCGAGTTCCGCTCCGGGTACGTGGTGCCGGCGGTGACCGCGCGGGCCGACGGCGAACTCTGCACCGCGTCCGGTTGCCGAGTGGTGCGCGACATCGGGGCTTACCATGACCACAATTGGGGGAGCTGGCGCGAGGTCACTTGGGAATGGGGGGTCGCGCAAGGCGCGACCCACGCGCTGCTGTATGGCGGTGTGCGGCAGGGTGCGGCCCCGGCGGTTCGCGGGAGTGCCCCATTCTTCATGGCGCTCCTTGATACACTCGGCGTGGAGCAGGTCTACCGGTTTCGCGAGGTGCGTGGCGTCGGTGCGCGATCGGTGAGGTCGTTTCCGGGGGTGACAGCGCCCGACTCGCTGCTGATCGTCGCCACGCGGCGTGACGATTCATTGCAGGTGCGAGTGCGCATTCTCGATGTGCACGCCACGCAGCCCCCCAATGGTGGGGGCCGCGTCTTCCTGCAGATGCGTGGCGCGTGGTCGGTTGTTGGGCGCGCCGCCGGTGCCGTCGTGGCGGATAGTGGCTTGGGGTTCTTCGAGCGCTGGGTCACCGTGCGCTAGTCGTCGATCTGCAGCGGGCCGTCAGCCCTCACTCATCTGCAAGGCATGCCGCTCGCCATGCGTGGCCGCCAAGAGCAGCCACTGGCCAATATCCAGCGGCCCGAAAATCGGATGCGGCGAATGGTGGGAGTCCCACGCCACATCGAGGGCACGAGCCAGATCGAGGGTAATGGTCCGTCGTTCCCGAAACACTTGCAGCGTCTCCCCGATGGGACCGAAGCGGCCACTGGGGGTCACCGGCTCTGGTGCCTTCACCTTGCGCGGAAACGTGGCGAGCCCGATGATCAGCGCGTCGTGTTGGCGGGTCCGGAGCTCGGTCGGGCCGCTCCCCGCCGCCTGGGTGATGGCCTTATGCACGCCTCGCTCGACGACCGCCAAGTGTTCGAGGGTCTCGAGGGGGGACCAGCGCCCTGGAGCGGAACGGGCGATGGCGGCGATCTCGTCCGTCCTCGCGACGATCCGCTCGATGTGGCGCAGGTTCGCTTCGAGTGCAGCAACCACGGCCTCGCGTTCCATCGGGTCCATGCGGACGCTCCATTTTGGGTCGGGGGGAATCTACTTGCGAAGTCCTGTTGTAGCTTTGAGGAATGTCCACCATGACTCCTGACGGTACCCCTGATATCCGCGCCCTCGGTCGCAAGCTGACCGACCTCCTTGCCACCGGCTGGACCAAGGGTCGGATCGAGCACATGATGTCGGTCTTCCACGACAACATTGTCTTCATCGAAACGCCTTTCACCCCGGCGCTCACCGGGAGTGTCGCCGTGCGGGAATGGTTCAGTGACATCCCCTACGCCCAGTCCGAAGTGACCTTCCAGACTGGCGAGATCTTTGTGGCCGGTCCCTGGTTCTCGACGGAGTTCACGCTCCGCTTCCGTCGCCGGAAGACGGGGCAGTGGGTGGATGCTCGGGGCGCCATCTTCGCCGAGACCGACGGCGAGCTCATCACGGAAATGCGGATGTACTGGCATCGCTGGAATGGCGGTCGAGAGACGTCCTTGCCCTGAGGAGTGTCTCACCAGCTGGGCGACCTGTCCTCTCTGAGTGACATCGCCATTCTCAGGTGATTTCTAAGCTATTGACAACAAAGGACTTACCTCTGGCACGGAACTGGTAGCATATACCGGGTGTGTTTTGACCCGGTTCCGTTGCTCGTTCGGAGGATTCCATGCTCGCACTCATCGCCACCCTCGCGCTTTCCACTCCCGCCATCAACGGACCGGTCTCACCGGCTCCGCTGGCGGAGCCCGTTGAATTCTGGCTCTCGCTGAACCGCAGCAAGTACTCTGCGGGCGACCCGGTCCGGGTGAAGTTCGAGTCGACCTCTGACGGGTACTTGATCGTCTTTCGCGTGGATGGGGACGGATACGTGCGGGTGCTGTTCCCGCTGGATCCCGATCTCGATCCCTTCGTCCGTGGCGGCAAGCAGTACGAGCTCCGTGGCCGTGGGGCGCGTGAGGCATTCCGCGCGGACGACCGCAGCGGGAACGGGATGGTCTACGCTGCGCTCTCAGCTGAGCCACTCGATCTGCGTGCCTTTGCGACCGGGAATCACTGGGATTATTCGCGGGTTCGGCTGAGCGCCTGGGACGCGGACGCCGAGGCCGAACTGACCGACATCGTGAAGCGGATGGCGTCCAACGGGTACTTCACCTACGACGTCAAAGGCTATCGGGTCGAGGGCGAAATCGCCTATGTCTCGGGTGGCGGCGGGATCGCGCCACTGCCTGCCACGTACGCCCGCGATCCTTTCTATGATCCGTACTGGTCGTGTCTCGGCTGTGGCTACGGCTACGGCTATAGCGGTCGGCGCGCGGGGACCAGCATCTATCTCGGCATCAACACGGGGTGGGGTGCGTACTCGCGGTATGATCCGTGGTGGGATCCTTGGTACTACGACAATTTCCCGTACCGCTACAGCCCTTACGGTTATGGCTACGACTACGGCTACAACACCTGGCAGTATCCAGGGCAATACCGGCCGATCACGGTGATCAATCTGCCGCGGCCGCAGGTTCCCCCGAACACCGCCTACGGGTTCCGGGCTCGCCCACGGAGTGTGGTCCCAAGCCTTGCACCGGTCTTGACCAGTGCGGTTCGTCCCGACGAGCGGACGACCAGTGCACGAGTACCGAACGACGGACGTGCCCGCGGCCGGACCGAGGAGCCGACGCGTCAGACACCGGCCGCAGATACTCGGCGTCCGGAGCGGGTCAGCCAGCCGACCACACCGTCGTCTGCGGGGCGGCCAGTCACTTCGACGACGCCGGCCTCGAGTGCGGGGAGCAGTGAGTCTCGGGCCCGGTCGCGGCGACCGGACGACATCGCCGCGCCGGTTCCGGTGACGTTGCCTTCGATGGACCGGGGCCAAGTTGAGCGGCCGATGGTCGTTCCGCAGGTCGGACGGACTCAGGACGAGCGGCCACAGGTCGGTCGCCCAGCCGTGGGACGTCCCGATGACCAGATGACGCCGGTGCGGCGGAGTGAGCCGCAGCCGGTCTTCCGGGAGCCGTTCCGCCCACGTCCTGACGCCTCACAGGGTCGGGCCCCGGTCGAGAAGAGCTCGGCGCGGAATGCGCCTCCGGAGCGGAACCAGCCGGTTTACCGCGCGCCGCCGCAGTCGAGCCGTACCGAGGCCCCACGCCGGGCAGATCCGCCCGCGCAGCGGAGTGAGCCGGTGACGCGGTCGGCGCCGCCGCCGAGTTCACCGCCGGCCAGCTCAGGGAGCAGCACCGGGAGCTCCAGCTCGTCAGGGTCATCGTCGAGCAGTCGGGCCCGCCGTCCCGGCGGAAGCTGACCCTCGCGATCGGACAGCAAAAACCTCGGGTGGCAGGACGCACCCGAGGTTTTCTGTGTCTGGGAGCCAGCAGGGCTTCAGCCTTGGCGCCGCGCGTAGTCGAGGCCCCACTCCATGAACTCGGCGCTTCGCAGGCCGATCGCCATGGCGGCATCTACCGCCGCCTGCTCGTCCATGCCTTCATCCGCGATGAAATAGGGAATCAGTGCGCCACCGACCCGGTTGGCGCTGGCGCAGTGGAGTATGACCGGCTCCCCTGCGTGGGCGCGCACCGCAGCGAGGACCTGCTCCATTAC
Source organism: Gemmatimonadota bacterium (assembly GCA_024641735.1). Classification (GTDB taxonomy): domain Bacteria; phylum Gemmatimonadota; class Gemmatimonadetes; order Gemmatimonadales; family GWC2-71-9; genus Palsa-1233. The sequence continues at coordinate 12,894 of JAHECN010000022.1, forward strand.
GGCATCGCTCAGCGCACCCGAGACGACGGGCACGTTGATGTATTCCATGTCGAGGGCGGCCAGCGTCGCGGCCTCGTCGAACGGGCGCGGCTCCATCGGGTCACGGAGGTCGATGACGACCTTCACGCCGGCCTCGCGCGCGGCGGCAAACTGCTCGGCCGACGGCTGGCCAGCCGTCGCAAGCCAGGGGAGAGGAACCGCGGCGTTGGTGGCGCCGGCAATGGACTCAAGGAGGGACATCAGCTTGCTCCGGGTCAGGGCATGTTCGTGAGGGACGAATATATCAGCCCCTCCCAGCCCCCGGACCCGCTAGATTTCGGGGATGTCCGCAATGACCGTGGCACTGGCGCAATTCCGCCCGACCAAAGGGGCCCCCGGTCCCAACCTGGATCGCATTGAGGCGCTTTTTCGCGCCGTCGCTGTCGCGCCCGAGCCTCCCTCGGTGCTGGTGCTTCCCGAGACCATTCTCACGGGCTACTTCCTCGAAGGGGGCGTGCACGAGCACGCGATGTCGGCGGAGGAACTCTTCGCCGAACTGGTGATCCGGCACGGGCGAGCCGGGGCACCGCCAATCGAGGTTTGCCTCGGATTCTACGAGCGTGGCGCGGATCGCCTGCATAACTCCGCGCTGTGGGCTGCGCTTGGCGGCGAGGATGCCGGCATCCGTCACGTGCACCGCAAGGTGTTCCTGCCGACGTATGGCGTCTTCGACGAGGAGCGCTTCATCGACGCGGGGCGTTCGATCGAGGCGTTCGACACCCGATTCGGTCGTGCGGCAATGCTGGTCTGCGAGGATGCCTGGCACTCGATCGCGTCGACGATCGCGGCAGTGGACGGCGCACAGTTTCTCGCGATCGTGGCGGCCTCCCCTGCGCGCGGTCTGACCCCCGACTCCATTCATCCCGGGCAGCCGGCGTCGATGGGGCGGTGGGAGCGACTCGCACGGGATATCGCGGGTGAGCACGGGATCTATGTGGCGCTGGCGCAGCTGGTCGGGTTCGAAGGCGGGAAGGCGTTTCCTGGCGGGTCGCTGCTCACTGGACCGGCTGGCAACGTGATCGCGCGGGCACCGCTCTTCGAGGACGCGACCATTCAGGCGACGGTGTCACTCTCCGAGCTCTCGCGCGTGCGTGCCGCGGCACCGATGCTCGCAGATCTGGAAGCGCGTCTGCCGCACCTGGTGGAATCGTTGCAACGGGCAGGGAGGGACAAGGCGCGAGTCGTGAGTCGTGAGTCAAGAGAGGCCACACCAGTCTCTTCCGCGTTCCCCTCTCGCGACTCGCGACCAACGACTCACGACTTGCTCGCCATTGATCCCGTCCTCACGACCCGCTGGCTCGTCGAGTTTCTGCGCGACGAAGTGCGCCGGCGCCGGAAGTATGAACGGGTGATCCTGGGGTTGTCGGGTGGCGTGGACTCCGCTGTGGTCGCGTTCCTGGCCGCTGAGGCGTTCGGTCCTGAAGCCGTCACGGCGATTCGGATGCCGTACAAGAGCTCGAGCGCCGCGTCGCTCGAGCACGCGCAACTCGTGATTGACGCGCTGGGCATCGCCGAGCAGACGGTCGACATCACCGGCGCGGTCGATGGCTACGCTACTGCCTGTGGCAACACGCCCTCTCCCGCACGGCTTGGCAACGTGATGGCACGCGTGCGCATGTTGACGCTCTTCGACCTTTCGGCTGCGATGCAGGCTCTGCCGCTCGGGACCGGCAACAAGAGCGAACGGCTGCTGGGGTACTTCACCTGGCACGCGGACGATGCGCCGCCGGTCAACCCGATCGGCGATCTCTTCAAGACGCAGGTCTGGACACTCGCTCGGCACCTGGGTGTCCCCGACGTGATCGTCGACAAGCCGGCCACGGCAGATCTCGTCGCCGGGCAGACGGACGAGTCGGATTTCGGCATCAGCTACGCGCGGGCTGACGGGATTCTGGACATGGTGCTGCAGAGCCATTCGGAATCGACGATCCTCGCCGCGGGGTACACCGTGGAAGAGGTTGCGCTGGTGCGCAAACGATTGGACTCGACGCATTGGAAGCGGAAATTGCCGAGCGTGGCGATGGTGAGTCATACGGCGATTGGAGAGTACTATTTGCGGCCGGTGGATTATTGAGAAGCGAGTCGTGAGTCGTCGGTCGTGAGGGAGTTCGGCAGACCCCAGCGCGCCTGACCCCTCTCACGACTCACGACCAACGACTCACGACACTCTGAGGAGCATCCCGACATTGTCTTCCCCCGAATCCCGCCCGATGTCGTACTCTCGTGGAGAAATTTCCACGATGGTCATGCCGCACATGTCCAATCTGCTCGGCGATCTCTTCGGCGGGAACTTGATGGCGATGGTGGATCAGGCGGCGGCGATCGCGGCGATTCGGCATGCCGGAGGACGCGCAGTGACGGCATCAATTCACCGGGTGGACTTCCGCGAGCGGATTCCGGTGGGCGCGCTGGTGACCTGCCGGGCGACGGTGGATTTCGTCGGCAATTCGTCGATGGACATCACGGTCGAAGTGACGTCGGAGAATCCGAGTACCGGGGAGACGCGAAACACCCATACGGCACATGTCGTGTTCGTCTCGATCGATGAGTACGGCCGTCCTCGCCGAGTGCCGCGACTGATTCCGGAGACTGAAGAGGAACATCTCCGCTACGCGGACGCCGAACGCTATCGAAAGGAGCATGCGCACCCGTGACGCCTCGCCGCGCCGTGGTCGTGTTGAGTGGGGGCGGCGCCAAAGGCGCCGCGCATCTTGGTGCGGCGCGCGCGTTCCGGGAGCACGGCATCGAGGTGGTGCACTGGATCGGCACATCAATGGGCGCAGTGATCGCGGCCGCGTTGGCCACTGGCGAGGCGCCTGACGCGCTCCTCGAGCGCTTCGCCACAGTGAAGCGCGATGACGTCCTCGCGATGGACCGGTTCGCGCTGCTGAAGGGGATCTGGGCCAAGGCGCTGCTGAAGCCGGAGCCATTCCGCCGCGCCATCGCGGAGTTTCTTCCGGTCCACACCTTTGCGGAGCTTTCGACGCCGTGCACGGTGACTGCCGTCGACGTCCAGAGTGGGGCAGAGGTGGCCTTCGGCACGGGGGGCACCATCGTGCCACTGGTGGATGCCGTGGTAGCGGCGGCCACGTTGCCGCCCTGGTTTGCGCCGTATCCGATCGGCGGGCGGAATTACTACGATGGTGGCCTCCATGCGGTGGTACCGATCCACCGTGCGCTTGGGATTCCTTGCGACATGGTGATCGCGGTGCATGTGGGTCCGGGGTTCGATGAACAGGGGGAGGCGGTCAAGGTGCCACCTCCGTTTGTGGCGGCAACGGATACCGCGATTGGGTGGCTGATGGCGCGAAATGTCGAGTTGATGCGCGCGGCCTGGCCGGTTGGCCTTGAGGTCCCACCCTTGGTGTGGATCCGCCCGACGTCGGATCGTGGGGCGACCTTTGCGATGGAGCGGATCCCGCACTATGCCGAATTGGGATATCGCGAAACGATGAACGTATTGGAGGAGATCGGATGAGCGGGTTCTGGCGTGTGGTACACTATGTGGCGTTTGTCGCGTGGATTGGCGGCGGAGTGGGCGTGATCCTCGCCGAGTCGGTGCTGCGCCGACTGGACCGATCGCTGTGGGGTGGCGTCGCCGACGTGCAGGCCGCGCTGTATCGGTGGCTGGTCGGACCCGGTACCATCGTGACGCTCGTGTCAGGGTTGATCCTGACGCTCAGGATGTACAACGGGATGTCCGTCTCGGTGGGGGCATGGTTGGGAATGATGCAGCTGACCGGTTTGTTGGGCGGGCTCGTCACGCTCCTCGGCGCGATGCCGGCTGCCGGAAAACTCGGCCGCCTCGAACCGCATGGTGACAGTGCTGCGGCCTTCGATGCCGCGCGCCGGCGCCTCGCAAGCACCGGATTGCTCGGGGCGGTGCTCGCGGTCCTCGCGCTGTTCGCCGGTGCGATGTATCGGATCGGATGAGCCTTTCCCGGCGCGAACTCGTGATGCTGGCTGCGGCCCTTCCGGGATTTGGGGGGCTGGCACACGCCAAGGCGCCGACCGCAGCCAAGACGCCGTTGCCCTTCAATCCGGCGCCGGACGACGAGGCGGCGTGGGAGCGGATCGGGCAGGAGTTCGTGATCACCGGATCGCACTTGAACACCGGGACGTATGGGTCGTGCCCCCTGCCTGTGCTCGAAGCAACCATTCAGTACTTGCGCGGGTTTGAGCGGATGCTGACGCAACCCCATATCGATGGGCCGGGCCTCCACACGCAACTCGAGCGCTTCCTCGGGGCGTGGCCAGGATCCGTCGCAATCCTTCGCAACACGACGGAGGCGATGAGCACGGTGGCGGCCGGACTCGACTTGGCCGCTGGCGATGAAGTGGTGTCGACCACGCACGAGCATATCGGCGGGAAGTGTTGCTGGGAGATGCTCGCGGCGCGCCGTGGCGTCGTCTATCGGACCTTTGCACCGATCCTCGATCCGACGCGCGAGGCGGACATGGCTGCGGCCTGGATGGCCCAGGTGACTCCGCGTACCAGGGTGTTCTCGATCTCGCACGTTCACTTCACCACGGGGCTGATCCAGCCGGTGCAGGCGCTGGTGCGGATGGCGCGCGAGCATGGGATCATCACCGTGATTGATGGTGCACATCCGCCTGGACTGTTCGAGATGAACCTCCAGGAACTCGACGCGGACTTCTACGCCAGCTCACCGCACAAGTGGCTCCTCGCACCGAAGGGCACGGGACTGTTGGTGGTTCGGCCTGATCGGATTGGGACGACGTGGCCGCTGGTCGCGTCGGGCAACTGGAACAGCCCCGGGACGAGTCGCTTTGAACATGTCGGAACGATGGGCGAGTCGGTGCTGGCGGGCCTCGGCGCCGCGATTGCGTTTCACCAAGCCATCGGCTCCAAGGCGATCGAAGAGCGGACGCGGAGTCTGGCGACGCGATTGGACGCGATGCTCCGCGAGGTGCCGGGGGTCGAAGTGGTGTCGCCGAGTCGCCCCGAGTTTCGGAGCGCGATGGTCGCGTTCCGCTATGCGGGGCGAAGTGCCGAGGCGATGCAAGGCTACCTGAACAGTCGCATGATCCGGACGCGACGGATCAGCGAAGGAGGGCTCGAGTATATCCGCCTGAGCACGCACATCTACAACTTCCCGCGGGACCTCGATCGGGTCGTCGAGTTGCTGCGGGAGATGCCGGCGGGGTGAGCGAGGCCGGTGATGCAAGCGTTCTGGACGGGGCAGGCACCGCACCGTGCGACCCGCGCCGTGCAGATCAGCGCGCCGAGTTCCATGAGCGCCTGATTGGTTGCCCACGCGGAGGGACCCCGCCGGGGGACGAGCGCTTTGGCGGTCGCCCAGAGCAGCTTCTCGCCGGCGGCACCTGAGGGGAGTTTGGGGTGGAAGGCGCGCCGGAGCACGCGGGCGACATTGGTGTCGACGGCAGGTTCAGCAGCCTCCCACGCAAAGGACGCGACGGCACCGGCGGTATAGCGACCGACGCCGGGTAGGGCACGGAGGGTGGCCGGGTCTTGTGGCAATTCCCCGTCGTGGTCCGTCACCACCGTGCGCGCGAGGGCATGGAGGTTGGCGGCGCGACGATAATAGCCGAGTCCGGCCCACGCTTCGCGGACACGAGAGGGTCGAGCCGCGGCGAGGTCCGGGAGCGTGGGAAAGCGCTTCAGGAAGCGATGCCAGTATCCTTCGACACGGATGACTTGGGTTTGCTGCAGCATGATCTCAGAGACGAGGACCTGATACGGGTCGCGCGTCTGGCGCCAGGGGAGATCCCGGCCGTGCTGACGGAACCACTTCACCAAGCGGCGTTTGAAGCGCAGGCGCTGCGACTTCGGGTCGGGGATGGACTTGGGGTTCACCGAAGGACAAGATAAGGGGAATGATGAATCGTCAGCAGATGGGATCGGTCGTCTGAGTTCGCTCGCGACGCAGCTTCAGCATCGCACGGGACGTGTCGTGCTCGACGCCTTGGCGGCCGTCGGGCGCTTTGCGCAGCTCGTCGCGGAGATGGGTCGCGGGCTGGTGGAGTGGCGCGTCTGGGCACCACGGACCTTGGATGAGTGCTGGAAGCTCGGTGTCGGCTCGCTCTTCATCGTGTTGCTGATTTCCTCCTTTGCCGGCGCGGTGACCGCGCTCCAGGCAGGGTATCAGTTCACCGGCAACATTCCGATCTACGTGGTCGGGTCGCTGGTGACGGAGTCGATCGTCCTCGAACTCGGTCCGGTGTTGGTCGGGTTGATCCTCGCGGGCCGCATCGGCGCGCGCTACGCGGCGGAACTCGGGACGATGCGCGTCACCGAGCAGATCGACGCACTGGAGTCGCTCGGGCGGGCGCCGTCCTCACACTTGCTCATCCCGCGAGTGCTCGCCTGTCTGTTGATGATTCCGCTGCTGGTCATCATCGCAGACGTCGTCGGCGTGCTGGCGGGATGGCTCGCGGCGAAGCAGGCGCTGCCGATCTCCGATCAGGACTTTGCGTATGGCGCACGGATCTATTGGCGACCGTTCGATGCCTATTACTCGGTGATCAAGGCGTTCTTCTTCGCGGGCGCCATCGGCCTGATTTCCTGCTATCGCGGCTTCACGACACAGCAGGGCGCCGAAGGAGTGGGGCGTTCGACCACGGGGGCCGTGGTGACCTCTTCCGTCGTGATCCTCCTGCTCGACACGGTTCTCGCCAAGATGCTGTTGAACTGAATGATTGAGATTCGTGATCTTGCCAAGCGCTTCGGCGCCCAAGTCATCCTCGATGGCGTGAACCTCACCGTCGAGGAAGGGGAGACGCTGGCATTGCTTGGACCCTCGGGAACCGGGAAGAGCGTGCTGCTGAAGCACATTATTGGTTTGATCCGGCCCGACTTCGGTGAGGTGATCGTGGATGGGCAGGCCGTGGCAACGCTGGACCGCAAGGCGCTCTCGGCGTTGCGCAGTACGATCGGCTATGTCTTCCAGAACGGCGCGCTCTTCGACTCGATGAACGTCTTCGAGAACATTCGTCTCGGACTGACGAAGCCCGAGGAGTTCAACAACGAGGAGACAGCGCGCGCACGGGTCGAGGAGTGTCTCCGTCTGGTAAACCTGGTGCCTGAGACCATGGAGAAGATGCCGTCGGAGCTTTCGGGCGGCATGCGGAAGCGGGTTGGCATCGCGCGCGCGATTGCCGGCAAGCCGAAGTACCTGCTCTACGATGAACCGACTTCTGGGTTGGATCCCGTCAATTCGGACATCATCGATGCGCTGATCAAGCGACTCGACACGGAACTCGGTGTCACGTCCATCATGGTGACCCACGACGTGCGAGGTGCGTTTCGGACGGCGGATCGAATCGCGCTGCTGACCGGTGGCAAGGTTGTCGCCGTGGGGACGCCTGCAGAATTTCGTGAATCCTCGAATCCCGAAGTCCGTGCTTTCCTCGAGCGCGACTTTGACCTCGAGCCCCTTTCGACTGTGAGCGACTGATGCACTCCTATCACAAGGAAGCGACTGTCGGAGCGCTGGTGTTGGTGGCGCTTGCCGCCTTCTTCGCCGGGACGCTCTGGTTGCGTGGCAAGACCCTGAGCTCCCCGGAACTGCACGTCATGTTCGCTGACGTCGGCAACCTGAAGGAAGGGGCGCCGGTCCGGGTCTCCGGCGCGACGGTGGGGCGAGTCGAGGACATCGTCTTCGAGTCGGTCGGCAAGGTGCGCGTGGGGATCACCTTCTCCGTCCCGATCACGCCAACCGCCTCGGCCAGCGCGACGATCGGCTCCGTGGGCATGCTCGGCGACGCCGTGATCAATCTCGATCCGGGACAGGGGGAGGCCTTGGCGCGTGGTGGCACAATCGAGGGGAGTCTGGAGACAGGGCTCTTCGACAAGGGCGCGTCGCTGGCGGATCAGGCGGCGGTCACCATGACGTCGCTGAACCGCATGCTCGATACGTCGATGGTGGTGGAGCTGCGGCGCACGTTGGCGGCGAGTCAGAAACTGCTCAACTATTACAGTGATGCGAAGTCGGGTCCGACGGCCGAGCTGGGTGCCACCATGCGGGCGCTGCAGAGCACCTCCGCCCGTCTCGACTCGACCCTGGCTGCGGTAGATGCGGCCGCCTTGCAGGCACGCCTCGACTCAACGATGAAGTCCACCAGCAATCTGACGGATCGTTTGGCGGAGACTTCGAAGCGGGTGGACGCGATGCTGGCACGGATCGACCGTGGCGAGGGCACCTTCGGCAAGCTGATGACCGACACCCTCCTCTATTCCGACCTGCGGCGGACCATGAAGGCGACCTCGGAGCTGATCGACGAGATCAAGAAGAATCCGGGGAAGCTGGGGATCACGATCCGGGTCTTCTAGCGCACGGGGCCACGGCCCCCGACACTCTCGGTTATTCTTGGGGCGGCTCCGGTGGGGCCGCCCTGTTCGTTGCCCGTACCCATGGAGTGTGTGTGGCCGATATCCAGCAGAGTATCCGTGACATCCTGATTGCCATCGGGGAAGACCCGGATCGCGATGGGCTCCAGAAGACTCCGGAACGAGTCGAGAAGGCGCTCCGTTTCATGACGCAGGGGTACCAGCAGAGCGCGTCCAAGGTGATCGGGGACGCTCTCTTCCAGGAGACCCACCACAATATGGTGTTGGTCCGTGATATCGAGTTCTATTCGATGTGCGAGCACCACATGTTGCCCTTCTTCGGGAAGGCGCACGTGGCCTATATCCCTGGGAGCCGGATCGTCGGCCTGTCGAAGATGGCGCGCGTGATCGATGTCTTCGCCAGGCGACTGCAGGTACAGGAGCGGATGACGGATCAGGTGGCGGATGCGCTCGTGGAGGAACTCGCGCCCCGCGGCGTCGGCATCGTGATCGAGGCGCATCACCTCTGCATGATGATGCGTGGCGTCGAGAAGCAGGGGAGCAGTACGATCACGTCGGCGATGCGCGGGGCCTTTCTCTCCGACGCGAGCACGCGCGAAGAGTTCCTCCGTCTCGTCCACTCGCGAGCCCGATGATTCAGGTCACTTTCCTCGGCACCGGTGCCGCGACACCCTCGGTGGCGCGTGGCGTCTCGTCGCTCGCGATCCAGCGCGAGGGAGAAGTGTTGCTGTTCGATTGTGGCGAGGGGACGCAGCGGCAGATGATGCGCTACGGCACCGGCTTCACGCTCGAGGATCTGTTCATTTCGCACTATCACGCTGACCACATCCTCGGAATTCCTGGGCTGTTGCGGACGATGGGGCTGATGGCACGCACCGCGCCGATCCGGCTCTGGGGCCCGCGTGGTGCGGAGCGGACGTTGGGGGAATTGGTGACGCTCGGTATGGAGCGGACCAAGTTCCCGGTCGAGATTCACGAACTGAATCCGGGCGACGTGCTCGATCGCGGAGAGTATGTCCTCGAAGTCGGCGCGGCCGAACACAAAGGTGCCTGTCTGGCGTATGCGTTGATCGAGAAGGAGCGGCTGGGGCGATTTGATCCTGATTGCGCCCGCGCGCTCGGGATCCCGGAAGGACCGCTGTGGGGAAAGATCCATCGCGGCGAGCGGGTCACGACCACAGAAGGACGTGAGGTGGATCCGGCGGAGCTGGTGGGGCCGCCGCGTTCCGGCCGCCGGGTTGTCTACTCTGGCGACACGGCACCATGCAACAGCGTCATGACCCTCGCCGCCGGCGCGGACCTGCTCATCCATGAGGCCACCTTCGGCGACGACGAGAAAGAGCGCGCCATCGAGACCCGGCACAGCACGGCGCGCGAAGCCGCCGAGTTGGCGCGCGACGCCGGTGTGCGGCAGCTGGCCCTGACGCATATCTCAGCGCGGTACAGTCGGGAGGCGCCGGAGCTGCTGGCTGAGGCGCAACGGCTCTTTCCGGCGACGCAGATCGCGAAGGATGGGTTGGTGGTGGATGTGCCGTACCCTGAAGGGGAAGGCTGACGGCCCGTTCCCTTGCCGTCCCACCGGCTCTCCCCTACTTTCCCGCTCCCGACACGGGGCTGTAGCTCAGCTGGGAGAGCGCTGCATTCGCATTGCAGAGGTCAGGGGTTCGAGCCCCCTCAGCTCCACTCGCCCGATCCGGATTTCCGGATCGGGCATTCTTTTTGCCTTCCTCGTGGGTCATGTCGCCTCGTTTGCACGACCTGACCCGGACCGCCTCGTCCCTCCACCTCCCCGCCACGCCGCGCTGGGGTGGGGCTCAAGCGCCCGCTGTCCCACGTTCTGGCCCGTCTTCGGACGGACAGGGCGGGGGGCAGGCGGGTGCTACTACGTCGCCCCCGCAGATTCTGCCGGACTCGCGGGCGACCAAGGGGACCTCGGTTCGGGCACTTCGCGAGGAACCGGCCCCTGATGGGGTCCGGCTCTCGGAAGTCGTTGGGGCACTGTCGTTTGCGCTGGATATCACCGAAGGGCAGCCGATGGGTCACGCCGTCCGCAGCACCCTTATTGGGATGCGGATTGCTGACCACCTCGGCCTCTCCAGTGAGCAGCGTTCGGCGCTCTTCTATACCCTGTTGCTCAAGGATCTCGGCTGTTCCTCCAACTCCGCCCGGCTCTCCTCGCTCTTCGGGGCGGATGACCGGCTGGTCAAGCACGCCTACAAGCTGACCGACTGGACCTCCGTCGCTGATTCGGCCAAATACGTCTTCGAATCGTCCGTACCGGGCAAGTCCAAGCTGGCCAAGGCGTGGCGCACCCTGATGATCGGGCTCCGGAAGGAAGAGACCGAGGCGGAAGTCATCCAGACGCGCTGTGAGCGCGGGGCGGATATCGCCCGGATGCTGCACCTCCCCCGCGGAGTTCCGGAAGGGATTCACGGGCTCGACGAGCACTGGGATGGCAATGGCCTCCCAACCGGGATGCGCGGTTCGGGGATCCCGATGCTCTCGCGGATTGCAGGGCTGGCCCAGACCGTCGAAGTCTTTGCGACCGCGTTTGATACACGGGCGGCCTATGAGATGGCGCATGCGCGTCGTGGTCGCTGGTTCGATCCAGTGCTGGTTGATTGCCTTGACGCCTTCCAGATGGACGCGGCGTTCTGGGGCTCGCTCCGGCACGCGGACACATTGGCTGCGCTGCACCTGCGTGAGCCGGAAGACCTGGTGATCCGGCTGGACGAGACGCAACTCGATTCGGTGGCCGAAGCGTTCGCGCGGGTGATTGACGCCAAGAGCCCCTATACGGCGACGCACTCCGAAAATGTGGCAACGATCGCGGTACGGACTGGCGAGGCGATGGGACTGGATGCCCGCGAGCTGCGCAGCCTGAACCGCGCCGCGCTCTTGCACGATATCGGCAAGCTCGGCGTCAGCAACACGATCCTCGACAAGCCGAGCGCGCTCACCGAAGTGGAATTCGAGACGATGCGGCAGCACACCCGCTTCACGCTCGAGATCCTCAAGCGGGTGAGCCGCTTCCGGCAGTTCGCCGCGACCGCCGCCGCGCACCACGAGCGGATCGACGGGTCGGGGTATCATCTTGGGCTCCAGGGTGAGGAGATTGGCCGGTTGGCACGGATCCTCGCGGTCGCGGATGTGGCCGAAGCGATTTCGGCGGACCGTCCCTATCGGGCGGGGATGCCGGTGGCGCAGGTGACCGGAGTGCTCGATACACTCGTGGCGAAGCGGCATCTCGATGGCGAGGCGGTTGAGGCGTTGAAGGGGTGGTTTGACGGGCTGCCGAGTATCACGGCAGCCACCGTGGCGGACGCGGCCTAGAGATCTCTGGCCACATGTGCCGGATCTCTGCCACGGGGCGGTCAGCGTTAGCGGGCTGCCCCGTTTGGCGTCCGGGTGATTGCATCCGCGGGGCATTTTGGCTAATTTCGCCGGTCCAAGCACTGCCCCTTGGTGTAACTGGCAACACGTCTGACTCTGGATCAGAAGAGTCCTGGTTCGATCCCAGGAGGGGCAATACCGAAGGCCGACTCCCGCAGTGCGGGGGCCGGCCTTTGTCACAGACAGCAACCACGGAACGGGGGCGAGGGACCGGGGCTGGTCAGTCCTCCTCTGCTTGCGGCCGATGCTCCGCCATCAATCGCTGCTGCAATGGCATGGGCGCGGGCTCATAATGGTCGAAGTCGAGCGTGTACGACCCCTCGCCTGATGTCATCGACTTGAGCCGCACGGCGAAGCCTTCCAGTTCAGACAGTGGCGCCATCGCCCGGACCTGGCCCTGTCCCAGTCGCAGCATGTCGGTGGCACGGATCTGCGCTCGACGCGCGCTCAGCTCCCCGGTGACATCTCCGATGTGGCTATCCGACACGGTGACGACGAGGTCCATGATCGGCTCGAGCACCATCGGCCGTGCCTTGGCCAATGCATCCAGAAACGCCTTCCGTCCAGCGGACACGAACGCGACCTCCTTGGAGTCCACCGCGTGTGTCTTGCCATCGTACACCGTGACACGGAGGTCCTGCAGCGGGTATCCAGCTACGTAACCTGACTCCAAGACCGAACGCACACCCTTCTCCACCGCCGGAATGAAGACGCGGGGAATCACGCCGCCCTTCACCTCGTCCACAAAGTCGAATCCGGCTCCGCGAGGCAGAGGTTCCACGCGCAGATAGACCTCGCCGAACTGCCC
>JAHECN010000023.1 GCA_024641735.1 Gemmatimonadota bacterium
GGTCGAGGCGGCGCGCGAGCGGCAGCGAGAACGCTTCAAGCGGAGTCGCGGCGTCTTTGCGAATGCGCACATGGGTCCGCGCGAGTTGGCGCGCTACGTGACGCTCGCCGCCGCCACCGAGACCGTGCTCAAGGGCGCGATCGAGCGACTCGGACTCTCGGCGCGCGCGTATCACCGGGTGTTGAAACTGGCGCGAACGTTGGCGGATCTCGCCGGGAGCGATCAAGTCACGGCCGGGCAGGTGGCGGAGGCGATCCAGTATCGAGTGCTGGATCGGGGTCGGGAATGACGGCGAACTGTGAGCTGCGAACAGCAAACAGGAGCTCCTTGCCGTATTACCATATTAATGATATGGTTACCCATATGAAGACCACGCTAAATATCGACGATCAAGTGATGCGCCGGCTGAAGCGAGAGGCCGCCCGGCAGCGGACGACCATGTCCGCGATTGTGGAGACCGCGCTGCGCCAGCTCCTGGCACCGCCGCCAGCCCCGCGGGAGCTGCCTCCGCTGCCGGTCTACCACCTCGGCGGCGCGCTGGTGGATGTCGCCAATCGTGACGCCCTCCACGATGCCATGGAGCAGAACGGCTAGATGTTCGTCGTCGACACCAATGTGCTCATCTATGCGGTCGATGCCGACGCGGAGGCGCACGCCGTCGTGCGTCCGCTGGTTGAGTCATGGCGGGCGGGAGCCGCGCCGTGGTGCCTCACCTGGGGGATATGCTACGAATTCATGCGCGTCGTGACGCACCGACGAGTCCTGCGGCGCCAACTCTCTGCAATGGAAGCATATGATTGGCTCGCGGCGCTCACTGCGGGTGGTGGCCTGCGCATGCTCACGCCGACCGCCGAGCATGGCCACACACTTCGCCAGCTCCTCGAAGAAGTCCCGCTGCTCTCCGGCAACATCCTCCACGACGTCCGGACCGTCGCGCTGATGCGTGAGCATGGTGTGACACGCATCGTGACACGCGACACCGATTTCCATCGGTTCCAGGGGATTGAAGTGGTGGATCCGATGGTCGCATAAAGGCGAATCGGCCGGCCGGTCTGCGGAGGGGCGAGGCATGCCTCGCCCCTCCGACCTACGACTGGCGACTCATCGTCTTCCGTCATCCGATTTCAAACACCATCCCCTGCCGTACCAACTGCCGCACCGCTCGGCCTCGGATCTTCGCAGGCGTGAAGCGGGCCCGGAGTATCGCCTCGCGTGCCGCGGCCTCGAATCCCACTGACGTGCTCGAGACAATCTCTACTGACCCGGGCTCCACCCGACCGCTCGGATCCACGACGAATTGCATCGTCACGCGTCCCGCGATACCAGCTGCACGAAGGGTCGGTGGGAAGACGGGATCACCGCCGCCGAGATACTGCACCGGCTCGTCCACCATCTCCTGGGTAAAGCTCTGCGCACTCACGACTGAATCTCCGCTCCCTCCCGGCGACACGCCCCAGGGCGGCGCCCCGTTTTCGGCGCCGATCCCGGTGAAGCGAGACGGGTCGAAGTTCTCGCCGAGGTCTACGGGAGGAATACCGGTGGGAATGCTGTTCGGCGGGGTGATGGTCAGGAACCCCGGAGGCGCCTGTATGGTAGCGTCCGGGGGTGTGTGCGACGGCTCCGTGATGACGCGCGGTGGGTCGAGCGGACGAATGAAGAGTGCTGTCGTGTCCGTAAGATGACGCGTCACGACTGCCGCTGCGCCCTCGGTCACGTGGATGGCGCCGAGAATGAGGGCGGCGTGCAGCGTCACCGAGATCGTGGTCTGCGCCAGGGTGCGTTCACTGGCAGGCCGTGAAGAGATGAGTGTGCCGAACATGAGACCTCCGGAGGTGAGGACACCTGCTGGTACGGAGATCAGTATCGCGAGGGAAGGTGGCGCGAGGTTTCCAGCGGCATGACAATCCTGGGCACAGAACATGGCGCCTTGGCAGCGACACGATTGCAGGAGGATTACAGGGACCAGGGAACAGGGAACGAGAGACGATACTCCAGTCGGGCGACGTTCTCTGTTCTCTGTTCTCTGTTCTCCGTTCTCCGTCTACTTGCACCCTGGCAACCGCACGGCCCCGATCCGACTCGAGTAGCTCGTCGCGCCACTTCGGTAGTAATCGCCCACATACCAGATGGTGCAATCATCCACGGGGTCGATCGCGGTTTGGGTGTAGTCCTCCCAACGCAGCGTATTGGTCTGCGCCGCCTCGCCATCCACGAGGATGCGTTCTGCGAGCGCGAGCACGCCAAGCGGATCCTTCGCGCGGCGCGCCGCGAAGCGTTGGCCCGCGAACTCCGTCGCGCTGCCGAAGGAGTAGCCGATGCCGATATTGCCGAGCCGATCGATCGCGGGGGAGGGGAGCCAGCGGTAATGGCTGTCGGGTGCATAGGTGCCCTGTTGGTAAAGCGTGACGGCACGATCACGGCCGACGCGGAACTCGTACCAGCGCACGCCGCCGGCACCAGCGGCGGTCGCGATGGAGTGCGTCGCGACGATCGACTCCTGCTTTCCGATGCGACGATAGACGACGCGCGCCATCAATTTGTCGCCCTGCGAGTCGAGGCGCCGTTCCACGCCTGGTTGGGGGACGCAGGTGGTCAGCTGCCCGCCGCAGAGATAGTCGTACGGCGCGACCGCGATCTTCTCCGGTCCGGTGAGCCGCGTCTTCGAAGGATCATCCCAATCGACATGAAATTGCCAGGCGTAGATCCCGTCATCGTGCAGCACACCCTTCAGTTGGGTGCCGCCGGCCGCGAGCACGATGTTCGGTGCGCCCTTCGGCGGGAGTTGCGTGCCATCGAGATCCACGTTGTTGAGGAAGTTCACGTCGGGCACGACGATACACTGTTCCGTGGCTGGCTCACCGCGCAGCATGCGGGCGCGGTCCACGGCGCAAGTGTGCTTCTCGATGACGTCGTCGCCGGTGGAGGAGGGGAGGTACCAGGCATCGGGCCAGACGGCGGGGCGAGGGTAGTCCGGAAAGAGCGGTCGGACAAACTCGTAGCGGTAGTAGCTCCCCATCGGATCGTCTGACGTGCTCACCGCATAGCACATGGCGTACTGCCCACTGTCACGCGGTGCCGTGGGGCGTGCTGCGGGGGGCGCGGGAGGTGCGTTCGGTGCTGCCAGTTCCGGAAGAAAGAGCGGTACGGCGCCACCCGGCTGCCCCGGCCGCCCGATTACGCTGAGTCCCGCGCCCCCATCCTTTCGGGCCGCGATGTCGTCGGGGCGCACCGGACCACGCGAGAAGATCGGCATGACAATTAGCCACCGATTGGCAAGCTGGTCGAAGCGCGCCACCGCGTCGCCGGTGTTGCGCTGCTCACAGAGACCGCCGAAACCGCGAAAGAGGTTCCGCGTTTCGACCGGACCGTAGAGCACTTGGCCCGTCTCACCGAACCGCTTCCCAGCTTTGGTGAAGATTGCCATGCGAGAGTTGACGATCTGCACGATGTGATCGGGGCCCACCGCCAGCGAATTATCGGAAGGATTCCGGAGCGTCGCGCTCCCCTGCGGCCCGACGAAACCGACGCCAAGGCCATCGAATGCCGCGATCACGCGCACCGGCGACGCAGTCCCGTGCGACGTCTGCTCGATCGACTCGATTGGATTGGACCTATCGAGCCGAGACGGATTGATGTTCACCTGCGGCCGACCGACGCCATCCACCTCGACGGAGCCAATGATGTCGCCTGCCATGATTCCTTCGGCCACATCGAGACCACGAATCACGTCGCCAGCCACCGTGTACTCATGATCGAGGCGCGGATTGTCCACCAGATTCAAGAAGAGCTGAGCATCGCCAGTGTCACGACCACGCGAGGAGATGCCGATGGTGCCGCGGAAGTGGGAAAGGAGGCCAAGTTCGTCGCGCATGAAGGGCCCGTCACCCACGTACTCTGATCCATCCGGCCCGCCGCCCTGCGTCACGAAGTTCGGCTCAACCCGTTGGATGATCTTGCCGTTGTAGAACCCTTCACGTGCCAGCCGCATCAACCGAGCGGCGGTCGCAGGTGCCTCGACCGTGTTGAGGCGAATCACGAATCGTCCGCCCCCACTGGACGGTGCCATCGTGACCAGAAGCTGAACTTCCGGGCCGAGGAGGATGTCGGCGAGCGGCTCTGGCCGAATGGGGAGCGGGCGAGGGGTAGCACGTACCGTCGTGCCGCCCCAGCGCGTGAGAATCTCCGCGGTGGCGTACGCCACCGTGCTGTCGAAGTCAGAGAGGTAGCTGCTCAGGAGTCCTGCGTGCGTGGCGTTCCCCAACTCGCCGATCCTGCTGAGCAACATCATGCGGGGATCGCGTGACGTTTCCTTTTGGTCCGTCGTGATCCGTCGGAGCGCCGCGATAGTGGCCTCGAGGGCGTCGTCGCGAGTCGTGCCGGCGAGCGCTGTCGCCGCGGCGAGGACCGCCTGATAGCCGCGCGATGAGAGCACGGCGACGTACACGGAATCGGCGGCGTGTTTCGCGGTGCGTGAGAGCGCCGTGACCGCGGCTTCCTGCACGTTGTGGTCGGGGTCGGTCGCGAGGCGGCGTAGTGTGGGCTGATCGTTCAACGTGCCCGCCACCGTCGCTGCAGTGATCCGTTCGCCGACCCGGGCCGATGCCGCATATCGCGCCAGATGGAGCTGTGCACGTGTCGGAGCAACCTTCGCGAGCGACTGCAGCGCACTGGCGCCACGCTGCCAGCGATGATCGAGCGCTCCGGTGCTCGGCGCGACGGTGATCACTCGCTCCAGTGCCCCGAACGCTGCGATCGAATCTGCGCACGGCGACCCGAGTGCATTGGCGGCAGCTACCGTTACCATCGGAGTTGGGTCGTCGAGAAAGGAGAGAATCGGGGCACACCGCGGCGTGCGGCTCACAGCGCGCACCGCAGCAATGGCGGCAATCCGCACGACGCTGCTCGGATCGCGCAGGCCTGCCGAAATAGCGGCGTTACGCTGCACCGGCGAGAGAATGGCGACGCCCTCGAGGCCATGGCGGCGGACCTGGTCGTCGCGGTCGGCGAGCGCCGTCACCACGGCTGTGCTGTCCAGCGCCGCGGTGAGCGCAAGCGTCACTATCGCCAACCGACGTACCGGCGCCTCGGGGGACGCACCGACGGCATGCCGGAGCGTGAGGACGGCGCCGTGCGTCAACGAGCCGGTGATCCGTCGAGTCATCGCCAGGCGATAGAGCCCCTGGATCAACTCCCGATCGGCGACCCCTCGGACCGACGCAAGTATTGCCGCCTCCGCATCACGCGCTTCCACGCTGCCGCCGTAGGGGAGCCGGCCGAGGGAATTCGCGAGCGCCCCAATCACCGTTGGATCCCGCTCGAGTGCAATCTGCGCCGCCAGCGCGGTTCGCGCCGCCGCGACGGAAATGTCCGTGGTATCTGGGCCGCCATTCCCTCGCTGGACGCGATTGAGGCTCTGCGCAATGCCGTTGGCGGCTTCTCGACGGACGCCGACGTCTGCATCAGTCAGGAAGGGAACCAATGCCTTGCCGAGTTCGGGGCGCTGCAACCGACCGGCGGCGCGGACGGCGAGGCGGCGCAGGACGGGGTCGCGACTGGAGAGGGCTTCCATGATCGGGCGAACCCCATCACGTCCCGTCCCGCGCGCGTCTTCGGCCTCAAGCAGTCGTTGGACGGCAATCGGGTCCGGCCGCCGCGCGCCTTGTGCGGCCGCGGGGCAGGGGAGCAGAAGGAGCGTGGTCACCAGCAGGCTACGGGGAATGGACATCGTCACTTCCAGACGTGAGGTGTGCAGTTTGGGCGGCGCGTTGCATCTGCTCTGGTGTCGCCTGCCGTCCCGTCGTATTCATTGGTGTTACCGGGAGACTCCCGGTATTTCCAGTTCAGACGATGGAGGCAGGATGTCGCGTACTCTGCTCGCGGCGTGCCGCGTGGCGGTATTCCCATTGCTGGTGTTGCTCCCGGGGACCACTGACATTGTGGCGCAGGGTCCACCGCAGGCGGTGGATATCGAGTATACCGCCAAGATCAAGGAATACCTCACCGACGCACGGATCTCCACCGAGCTCGTGGACCACCTGCCCGCCTCCGCGACGGTCCCGACGCCGCTCAAGTTTCTCGGCAGGATCGTCGGCACGCCCGGTGAGCTGACCTACGCCAAGGATATCCATCGCTATCTCGCCGCCATTGCGGCCAGCTCGCCTCGTGCCAAGTACTGGACGATTGGCAAGACGGAAGAGGGGCGGGACATCGTGGTGCTGGCGATTGCGGACAGCGCCACGATCGCGCAACTCGATCGCTACCAGGGGATGCTGAAGGAGCTCACCGATCCGCGGAAGACCTCCGAGGCACGAGCCCAGGAGCTCCTCGGCACGGCGAAGCCGATCTACTGGCTCACGAGCGGGATGCATTCCCCCGAGCGCGGTGGCCCCGAGACGCTGATGGAGTTGGCCTACCGGCTCGTCGTGGAGGAGACGCCGTTTATCCGCAACATCCGGAACAATGTGATCACCTTCATCACGCCGGTCCTGGAAGTCGATGGGCGCGAGAAGATGGTGGACACCTACTACTACAACAAGCAGGCCGGCGCGGACGGCAGCATTCCCTTGATGTACTGGGGCAAGTACGTGCAGCACGACAACAATCGTGACGGCATGGGGCAGTTCCTCGCCCTGACGCAGCACACGACCAAGACCTTTCTCGAGTGGACGCCGACGGTGCTCCACGATCTGCATGAGGCCTCGACCTATCTCTACTCCTCCACGGGCACCGGCCCCTACAACGACGCGGTCGACGCCATCACGGTGGATGAATGGTGGCTGCTCGCCAAGCATGACGTGATGGAGATGACCAAGCGTGGCGTGCCCGGCGTCTGGACCTACGGCTTTTATGATGGCTGGACCCCGAACTACATGTTCTTCATCGCCCATGCGCACAATGCCATCGGTCGGTTCTACGAAGTGCAGAGCTATGGTCCCGACAACTACGCGGCCAGGGCCGGTGCCAGCACGACGTCGCGCGAGTGGTTCCGTCCCAATCCGCCGCTCCCGAGCATCAACTGGGGGCCGCGTGCCAACGTCAACATCCAGCAGTCCGGCATTCTCTTCTCGCTGGCGATGATGGCGAAGGATCGGTCTACGTTCCTCGAGAACTACTGGCTCAAGAACAAGCGCGCGGTGGAGAAGGGGAAGAGTGGCGAGATCAAGGGGTGGGTCGTCCCCGCGGGTCAGCATGCCGGCGCCAATGCCGCCGAGGCGGTCAACGATCTGCGCCGACAGGGATTGGAGTTCCATGTGGCCACGGCGCCGTTCACGGCGGGGCATGTCCAGGTGGCGGCAGGGGATTGGATCGTCCGCGGCGATCAGCCGTATCGCACCATCGCCGACATGTATTTCTCGCTGCAGAACTTTCCGGTGGCCAACCCGTCGCCATACGATGACACGGGCTGGACCTTCCCGCTGATGCGCAACATGACGATCACGCCGGTGGGAGACGCCGCGTTGTTGGCGGGTCCGATGAAGCCGGTCACCGCGGACGTACGCGCACGGGGCGGCATTTCGGGCAGCGGCACGGTGGTCGTGGTGCCCGCGTCGCGGGACAATGCGCTTGTGTCGCTCCGCTTCCGGCTGGCGAAGACCCCGATGCGCGCGGCCGATGCGGCGTTTGATGCTGGCGGTCGTCGCTTTGATGTCGGTGCTTTCCTGATCCCCAATGCCAATCGGGGACAGCTCGAGCCACTCTTGCGTGAGCTTGGGCTCGAAGGTGTTGCGATCGCGGCGCTGCCGAAGGTTGCGATGCATGATCTCGACGTGCCGAGGATCGGGTATATCCACTCGTGGACACGGACCCAAGACGAGGGATGGGTGCGCGCGGCGCTCGACCACTACGGCGTCCCCTACGACTACTTCGGCGAGCCGATGGCACGTGCCGGAAACCTCCGGGCCAAGTACGATGTCATTCTCTATCCCCACGGCGGGACGGGGATGGGTGCCGCGATTGCCGCCGACAGCAAGCCGCTGCCATACCGGGCGACGAAGGAATTCCCGCATATCGGTTATCCCGATTCCTCTAGCGACATTCGCGGCGGTCTCGGTGCCGAGGGGATGAAGGCACTCTACGAATTCGTTCGTGATGGCGGGACCTTGGTCACTGAAGGGGGAACCGCCTCGCTCTTCCCGAGCGCCGGCTTCCTCCCCGCCGTGAAGGTGGAGTCCTCGGCGACGCTCTTCGCCCGTGGCTCCGTGATGCGTGGGGTGATCGCCGACCGGAAGTCGCCGCTCACCTACGGCTATGAGCATGCCGAGGTACCCGTGTACTTCAATCAGACACCACTGCTCAACGTTGGGAATCTTCCGGCAGTCACGCTGACGGATGGTCCGGCGTCGAGCGCGGGTCGCGGCGGGACGATTACGCCGATGGCCTTCCCCCTGCCACTCTCCGGGTGGGATCCCGCGGGGTCCGGCCTCGCGTATGGTGCTCTGCCTACGGTCGCAGATACCGCGGCTGATGCCGCTGGGGGCCGCGGCGGTCGTGGCGGCGGAGGTGGTGCGGGTGGCTTCGGGGGACGCGGTGGCGGTGGCGCGGCCGGAGTGCCGGGGGTCGTCGTCGATTCTTCCGCGAAGGCCCGCGTCGTCATGGCCTTCCCGGCGAAGGCGGACCAGATGCTCCTCTCCGGCACGCTGCAGAACGGCGAGTTGCTCGCCAATCGGGCGCAGCTCGTCGACGCCACGATTGGCAAGGGGCACGTCGTGATGTTCGCGATTCGTCCGTTCTGGCGCTGGCAAACCCAGGGGACCTACTCCCTCGGGTTCAATGCGCTCCTGCACTGGAATGATTTGGGGGTGGGACAATGAAGCGATCCACGCTGTTCGGACCACTCATGCTGGCCGTGGCATTCCCTGCGGTTGGTCAGTTGCCCGCCTCGTTCAAGGCGGCCGAGGTGGATGCGGCCGTTGAGCGGGCGCGCGCCGAGTTCCACGTCCCTGGGGTGGCGATCGGGATCGTCAAGGACGGGAAGTTGGTGTACGCCAAGGGCTATGGTGTCCGAACGTTGGGCGAGAATGTCGCGGTGACGCCGGATACACGATTCGGTATCGCGTCCAACACCAAGGCGTTCACCACCACCGCGCTGGCCATGTTGGTTGAGGAGGGGAAGCTCGACTGGAACGAGCGCGTCATCACCTACATGCCGTGGTTCCGCGTCAGCGATCCCTGGGTCACGCGCGAAATGCGCGTGCGCGACCTGATCACCCATCGGAGCGGACTCGGTCTTGGTGGTGGCGATCTGATGGCATGGCTGAGTGACTTGCCGCGCGACAGCATCGTCCGCAAAATCGCTGGGCTCGCACCGAACAGTTCGTTCCGCAGCACCTATGAGTACAACAACATCATGTTTGCCGTGGCAGGGGAACTGATTCCTGCGGTGACCGGAGAGTCGTGGGAGGCGTTCGTCACGCGGCGTATCATCCGTCCATTGGGGATGACGCGCACCGTGGCGACCCTCGCGGAGCGCGGCGCAAATGGCAACGACGCCTCACCGCATATCGATCATGACTTCAACGGCAAGCCGCAGGTCGTCATCCCCGATTCGATCGACAACATCGGACCGGCAGCGTCCATCCAGTCCACGATCACGGACTTGGCCAAGTGGGTGGCGGCACAACTCGATTCCGGTCGCGTCAACAGCGGAACGGCGCTCTGGAAGCCGAGCACCACGCGCGCGCTCTGGACCATCCAGACGCCGACGCCAATCAATCCGCCGGCGCCGGAGTTCGCGCCGCTGGTCACCAACTACGCCGGCTACGCGCTCGGCTTTACGGTGAAGGAGTTTCGCGGACGAAAGACCGTCGGACATACCGGAGGGCTCAACGGGATGATCACCCAGATCGCGCTCTTCCCGGCGGAACGGATCGGGATCATCGTCCTGACCAACAATCAGGAACCGATCATTGGTGCCCTGACATGGACACTCGCCGACGCGATGCTCGGCACGACCGGTTTCGACTGGATTGCGTCCTATCGCGCCCAGCGCACGCGCACGGTGAAGGCCGCCAATGATTCGGTGGAGCAGATGATCAAGGCGATCGATCACTCCGTTCGCCCGTCGGCAAGCAACGCCCAAATGGCTGGCACGTACCGTGATTCCTGGTACGGCAACCTGAACGTGGTCGAGAGCGGCGGGAAGCTGGTGTTGACCTGGCAACATTCTCCGCGCATGACCGCCGACTTGCAGCACTATCGGGGCGACGTCTGGGTGGCGCATTTCCGAGATCGCGTGGCACCGGATGCCGTCGTCACCTTCACGGTCGGACGGGATGGAGTGCCGGAGCGGATGGCTCTGCGCGCCGTGTCGGCGTTGGCAGACTTCTCCTTCGACTATCAGGATCTTGTACCGATCCGGGTGCGATAGACACGCACTCCGCGGCTGGTGCTCGGTTATTCGTCGACCGGGCGCCGGCGATCGCGCTTGAGCGCCCCCCGCCGCTTCTTGGCTTCGACCCGACGGATCTTCGACCCTTTGGTGGGCTTGGTGGCGCGACGCTTCTTCGGCTCGATGAGCGCGGCGGCCACCCGTTCCGCGAGCCGAGCCATGGCGATCTCCTTGTTCTGCAGCTGACTCCGACCGGCCTGTGAGACGACCCGAATGTTCCCCTTCGAGTCCACCTTGGTCCCCAGGCGCTGGAGGAGCCCCTCGCGTTGCCATTCCGTCAGGGACGGCGATTCCAGCACATTCCAGACGATTTCGATGCGGGTGGAGGAGGTGTTCACGTGCTGCCCGCCCGGGCCGCTGCTCCGGGACGCGCGCACCAGCAACTCCTCCCGCGGGATCGCGAGGAAGGGGGTGATCTCGAGTGCGTCGCCGTCAGCCATCCCCGAGGGTAACTACCCCACCCCACACGCGGGAGAGGGTGGGCGGAATTAGCTTCACGGGATGCGCTGCCTCGGACGGATCGTCTCGCTCTTCCTGCTCCTCCTCCTCCTCGGGGTGGGGTGGCTCTACCACGACGAGATCTTCCGGTGGGGGAAGGACGTGGTGGATCCCATGGCCAAGGCCCGGCGGACGGGGCATCCGTCTGCGGAAGCCGAGGCCTCCGCGCTCCTCAAGATCGATTCGTTGCTTCGGAGTCAGCAGGACTCCATTCTCCTCTCGGCCGACGAGATGGCGTCCCTCATCACTGTCGGCGCGTCCTTCCTTCCCCGGGATCCCCTGGATTCGATTGCGGTGGAGCTCGGCGATCGTACCGTTCGGATCCGGACGATGGTGAATTCAACCAAGCTTCCCGAACGAGTCCTCGCCATGCTGCCGATGACTCCTGAACCCTATGAAGAGGTCATCGCGACCGGGACGCTCACACCCGGGCGGCCCGGAATCGCCGAATGGCACCTCGATCGCGTGATGGTGCGCGGACTTCCCGTCCCGAGTGACATCAGTGCTCGCCTGATTGCGAAGGCGACCGGGCGACCGACTGATGGGCGACTCCAGATCGCGATGCCGCGCGGGGTCGCATCCTTCCGAGTCCGACCAACCGGCGTCGCGATCTATCGCGGGGGGTCTCCACCATGACCGGCCGCATTCTGGTCGTCGATGACGAGCAGTCGATTCGTGATATTCTCGCCCAGGTCCTCGGCTATGAGGGCTATGCGGTCGCTGTTGCGGCGTCCGGTGGCGAGGCCTTGTCCACGCATCGGGCCGATCCGTTCGACGTCATCCTCCTCGACGTGAAGATGCAGGGGATCGACGGGCTCGACACGCTGGCGCAGTTGCGCCTGCAGGACCCGATGGTACGCGTCGTGATGATTTCGGGACACGCCTCCATCGCGACCGCGGTCCAGGCAGTGAAGCAGGGTGCCTTCGACTTTTTGGAGAAGCCGCTCGATTCGGACCGTCTGCTGGTGACGGTCGAGCGGGCCCTCGAGCATCGTCGCTTGGAAGGCGAGAACATCCGCCTCCGTGAGGGGCTGGCCAAAGCCACCGACGCGCGGTTCGCGATGGTCGGACGTAGTGCTGCGCTGGAGCGGATCCGCGAGCTCGTCACGCGCGTGGCGCCGACCGATGCCAGGGTCCTCATTACCGGTGAGAACGGCAGCGGCAAGGAGCTCGTGGCGCGCGCTATCCACGAGGCGTCCCCACGCTCCGCGCAGGCGTTTGTCGAAGTCAATTGCGCGGCGATTCCGAGTGAACTGGTCGAGAGCGAACTCTTCGGACACAAGAAGGGCTCTTTTACCGGCGCTGTCTCGGATCAGGCGGGGAAGTTCGAGGCGGCGAACGGCGGCACGCTCTTCCTCGATGAGATCGGCGACCTCGCACTCCACGCGCAGGCGAAGATTCTACGTGCCTTGCAGGAAGGTGTCATCGTTCGGGTGGGCGAAGCCAAGACCATCCCCGTGGATGTCCGGGTGCTGGCGGCAACGAATCGCGATCTCTCGGATGAGATCCGTGAGGGGCGGTTTCGGGAGGACCTCTACTTCCGACTGAATGTGATGCCGGTGCATGTCCCACCGTTGCGGGAGCGGGCTGAAGACATCCCCGCGCTCGTGTCGCATTTCGTGGCGGTCGTGGGGAGCGGGCCTGGGATGACCCCAAAACCCTTCAGTGGCGATGCGCTGCGTCGCCTCCAGCGCCGCCGTTGGCCCGGTAACGTCCGTGAACTGCGGAACGCCGTGGAACGACTGCTCATTCTGGCAACCGGCACCGAAGTGACCGAGGCCGACGTGGACCTGGTGTTGCCGTCGGAGGTCGGTCCACCGATCGACACCGAGCAGCTCGCGGCTGACACCGGCGACCTCACCTTCATGGAGTTCCGAGAAGAGGCTGAGAAGCTCTTCATCGAGGCTCGGTTGAACGACCATTTCTGGAACATCACCGACACGGCACGGGCCCTTGGAATGCCGCGTTCGAACCTTTACAAGAAGATTGAGAAGTTCGGCCTCGAAAAGGAGTCGCAATGACCGGACCGCGTGATTGGGACAAGGAGATGGCGGAGATCGACAAGTTGATGGCGTCGGATCGTCCCGCAGCGGCGCCAAGCTCTGCGGCGTCTGGTGTGCCGGCTACGCGTCCCGCCGCCCATTCGGCGGCCCCGCGTGCGGCCTCTCCGGCCGGCGCCGTCAGCCGCCCCCGCGATACCATCGGTGTCTGGAGCATGGCCCTCCTCGGCGTGCTGGGAGCCACGGCGCTCTGGTATTGGCCCTATGCCAAGGCATGTGGGCCTATGTTGTATGGGTACTTGATCGGAGTCGCCGCCATCACTGGGGCGGGTTTGATCACCATGCGATCGTCTTGGACGCATCGCCGCGGGGTGGCGCACATTGTCGGCCTCCTCACCCTTCTGGCCGGCTTGGCGTTCCTGGCCGCCGAAGTTCTTCCGCGCATCGGCTATGCAGCCGATCCGCGCACTTGGACATGTCTCTGACCACACGGGTTATGGCAAAAACATTCAAGAATTACATCGGTGGGCGCTGGGTCGCCCCACAGACCGGTCGATACATCACCAATCGGAATCCGGCAGACACCACGGACGTGATCGGGCGTTTCCCCGACTCCGGTCCGGCTGACGTGGCGGCTGCCGTCGAGTCGGCCAAGCGCGGCTTCGCGCTCTGGTCCAAGACGCCCGCCCCCGCGCGCGGCGACGTCCTCCGTCACCTCGGCGATGTGCTCACGCGCCGCAAGGAAGAAATTGCGGACGCCGCGACGCGCGAGATGGGGAAGGTCCTGGCCGAGACGCGCGGTGACGTGCAGGAAGGAATCGACACGGCGTATTACGCCGCAACGGAGGGGCGTCGCCTCTTCGGCCACACCGTGCCCTCCGAGCTCCGGCAGAAGTGGGCCATGAGCGTTCGGCGTCCGATCGGTGTCGCCGGTTTGATCACGCCGTTCAATTTCCCGCTCGCCATTCCGACCTGGAAGGCGTTCCCGGCATTGCTGTGCGGCAACAGCGTAATCCTCAAGGCCTCCGAGGACGTGCCCCACACGTCACACCTGCTGGTGGAATGCTTCCTCGAGGCAGGCTTGCCGCCGGAAGTGATTCAGTTGGTCCACGGCAGCGGCGAAGCTGGTGCCGCGCTGGTCGATCATCCGGATGTTCCGGTCATCTCCTTCACGGGCTCGACCGCGACCGGGTCGAAGATCGGCGAAGCGTGCGGACGCTCCCACAAGCGGCTCTCGCTCGAGATGGGCGGCAAGAACGCGCAGATCGTCATGGACGACGCCGATCTTGAACTGGCGCTCGAGGGTGTACTCTGGGGCGCGTTCGGCACAACGGGACAGCGCTGCACGGCGACCTCTCGGTTGATCGTCCACAAGAAGGTGCATGACCGCTTTGTGGCCATGTTGGTGGCCGCTACCGAGAAGCTGGTGCTCGGCGATGGCCGGAAGCCGAAGAATCAGATCGGTCCGCTCATTCACGAGGCAGCGCGCGAGAAGGTGGAGCGCTACGTCGCGATCGGCCTGGCCGAGGGCGCGGTGCTCCAATGCGGCGGCGCTCGCCCGCGCGGGTCACGCACGGCGAACGGCTACTTCTACAAGCCGACGATCTTTACCAACGTGAAGGCAGGCTCTCGCCTGGCCATGGAAGAGATCTTTGGCCCGGTGCTGAGCGTGATCAAGGTCGGCTCGTACGAGGAAGCCGTGAAGGTGAACAACGAGGTGAAGTACGGCCTCTCCTCGTCGATCTACACGCAGGACGTCAATCGGGCCTTCCGGGCGCTCGAGGATCTGGAGAATGGCATCACCTACGTCAACGCACCGACTATCGGCGCTGAGGCGCACTTGCCGTTCGGTGGCGTGAAGCAGACCGGCAACGGACACCGCGAAGGTGGCTGGGAAGTCTTCGAGTTCTATTCGGAGACAAAGGTCTGTTATGTCGATTTCTCCGGGAAGCTGCAGAAGGCGCAGATGGATAACTACGAGTAGTAGGAGAGACGAGAAAGGAGAGAGGAGAGGGGAGGCCGGACCAAGTACACTCGGCGGCATCCCGTCTCTTCTCTCTTCTCTCTTCTCTCCTCTTGCATCCCCATTCCGCTCGGGCTACGCTTCACCCAACTTCCCACGTCATTTTGAAGTGCGTGTTTCCGTTGTGCCCGAGGTGTGTGTCATGCGGCCATTGCAAATCGGCGGCGGGCGCCGGGGCAGTGGGTCCGACGAGGGCTCCCTCGACGTCTACTTGCGCGACATCAGTCGATATCCTCTCATCACCCAGAGTGAAGAGGTGGCGCTGGCGCAGCGCATTCACCAAGGGGATCAGGAAGCCCTCGACACGCTGGTCCGCAGCAATCTCCGCTTCGTCGTCTCCGTCGCCAAGAAATACCAAAACCAGGGCGTGTCGCTCGCCGACTTGATCAACGAGGGCAACCTCGGCCTGATCCGTGCCGCCCACAAGTTCGACGAAACCAAGGGCATTAAATTCATTTCCTACGCCGTCTGGTGGATCCGACAGTCGATCCTGCAGGCACTCGCCGAGCAGTCTCGGATCGTGCGCGTCCCGCTCAATCGGGCGGGAGAGATGCATCGCATGGGACGGCGGACCGCGGCCCTGCAGCAGGAACTGGGGCGTGACCCGACGCCAGGCGAGGTGGCCGAGGGAATGGGCGTGGACATCGGCGACGTGGAACGCACCATGCAGATCTCGCAGACGCACGTGTCACTGGATGCCCCGATGACACCGGGCAGCGAAAATCGGCTGCTGGATTACCTGCCCGATGCCGCGGAACGCAGCGCAGACGCCGCAACGATGGAGAATGCGCGCACCGAAGGGATCGTCAATGTCTTCAAGTCCCTCCGGGACCGTGAGGCGAAGATCCTCCGGCTCTATTTCGGCCTTGACGGCCCAGACCCGATGACCCTTGAGGAAATCGGGGCCATGATGGGGATCACCCGTGAGCGGGTCCGCCAGATCAAGGAGAAGGCGCTCCAGCGGTTGCGGCTGGCGGGGGAGGAGCAGGCGTTGGACTCGTTTTTGGGATAGTCGTGAGTCGTTGGTCGTGAGTCGTGCGAAGGGGCCGGCGATCGTGAGGCTCTCAAGACTCTCCACTCGCGACTCGCGACCACCTTGCATTCCCCCCACCCCTCCAATAGCCTCCCCTCATGGCTTCCAATTCTTCCTTCGATATCTCGACCGGCGTGGACCTCCAGGAGGTCGACAACGCGGTCAATCAGGCGGTCAAGGAGATCGCTGGCCGCTACGACTTCAAGGGCACCCACTGTACCGTGGAGCTCGATCGCGAGAAGGCAACGATCGCCCTCTACGCCGATGATGAGTTCCGCATGGAGGCCCTCCTCGATGTCGTGCGCACACGCCTCATCAAGCGTGGCGTGCCGGTCAAGAACCTCAAGATTGGCGACATCATTCAGGCGACCGGAATGTCGGTGCGTCGGGTGCTGACGCTCGCGCAAGGCATTCCCGTGGAAGAGGCCAAGAAGATCCAGCGCGCCATCAAGGATGGGGGCTTCAAGAAGGTGCAGGCCAGCATCCAAGGCGATGAACTTCGGGTCACCTCGCCCTCCAAGGACGAGTTGCAGGCGGTGATGGCATTCCTGCGCGCTGCGGATTTCGAGGTCGAACTCCAGTTCGGCAACTACCGAGGGTGATGCGGGTGCGGCCGTCGCGCCTCGCCCTGCTGACGTCGCTCGCCCTCGGCTCGTGCATGCCCCCCGACGTTCCGGCGTTCACGCCGGAACCCGCCGTGCGCGCCCCCGACATTCGCATTGGCCTCGCGCTGGAGACGGCATCGGTTGCTCTCGGGGGCGGCGGCGCCTTTCGGGTCATCGATCCAGATGAAGGGGTGCTCGCGGAGGTGCCGCGCGACCGTGTGGCAACGGTGACCGCGAGTGGCAGTCTCATCACCGTGCGCGGCATTGCCCCATCCATTGCGCGTCGCCGCTTGACCATCGCGCCCGGCAGCGGAGAAGCCACGGTCCGCTACGGCGGCCGCGAATACCGTGGTGTCCTCGAACTCGACCGTGGCAACACGGGGGTGCGCGTCATCAATCGGGTGGACCTCGAGGAGTACCTGATCGGGGTCGTCGGGGCGGAGATGGGGAATCGCGCGCCCGAGGAGTTTGCCGCGTTGCAGGCCCAAGCTGTCGCGTCCCGCACCTACGCCATCCGACACCAGGATCGGACGGGACGTGGCTACGACATGGTGGCAGACGTCAACAATCAGGTGTATGCCGGGCTGTCGCTCGAACAACCGCTCGCGGCTCGGGCCGTGGAGGAGACGCGCGGCGAGATCCTGACGTGGGGCGGCGAGCCGATCGACGCGTTCTTCTCCTCGACCTGCGGCGGGGAGACCGAAGATGGTCCGGCGGTCTTCGCCGCCGCGACGCGCCCCTATTTGCGCAGCGTCTCGGATCGTGACGCGAGTGGGACCGCGTGGTGTGCCATTTCCCCACGGTACCGCTGGCAGGAAGAGTGGTCCGCGTCGCAGTTGCTCACGATCCTCCGTCGCACGCTGGCCGCGAATGGCCTGCCGCTGGCGCGCTCTGCCGATCTCTCAGAAATGCGGGTACTCGATCGGACGGCCACAGGGAGGATTGCGAGCCTCGAGCTGACCGGCCGCAACGGACGGACGGTCGTCACCGGTCAGGCGATCCGGCGAGTCCTCGCGCCGACCGCCGGGGGGATCCTGCGCAGCACGGACTTCACGGTCAAGATCGGTCGGACCGGGGGTCGCGTCGAGCGCGTGACGATCGAGGGCCAGGGGTATGGCCATGCCGTCGGGATGTGCCAATACGGTGCGATTGGTCGTGCACGGGCAGGCCAGGACTACGTCATGATTCTGACGAGCTATTTTCAAGGGACCACCTTGAGCCGGATCTATTGAACACGATGGGGAAGAACGGATGACGGAGAAACTGCGGTTGGGTATCGTGGGAGCCGGAGCGATCACTCAGGTTGGGCACCTTCCGGTGCTCAAACGACTGAAGGGCGCCGAGGTGGTTGGCATCTGCGACAACGATGTCACCAAGGCGCGCGCGTTGGCGGATCGCTTCGCGATTCCACTCGCCTACAACGACATGGCGGAGATGGTCCAATACGATGCCCTCGATGCCGTGGTCATCTGCACGCCGAACCACCTCCATGAATCCCAAATCATCGCCGCGCTCTCGGCAGGATTGCATGTCTTTGCAGAACGTCCCTTGGCACTCTCGGCGGCGGGGGCACAGAAGGTCGTCAAGGCTGCCACCAAACACCAGCGCACGGTGATGGTTGGGGCCAATCACCGCTATCGCCCGGACGTCCAGCAAATCCGGTCTTTCGTGCAGAACGGCGAACTCGGAGAGCTGGAGTCGATTCGGGCCTGGTGGTTTCTGGCCCGCGCTGGCCGGGCGTCCTTGGGGTGGCGTCAGCGCCGTGAGCTCTCTGGCGGCGGCGCCATGCTCGACCTCGGCTTGGGTCTGCTCGACATGTCGATGTGGCTGGCAGGCTTCCCGGAGATCGAGCGCGTGTCCGCCGTCTTCCCCGAGCATGGTCGTGAGAAGGCCGTCGAACCCAGTGGAACGGCGATGCTCGCGCTCGCCGGCGGCGCCGCGATTCATTTGGACGCGTCGTGGCGCTTCGTCGGACCGGGGGAACGGTTCGGCATGGCCGTGCGTGCGGCGCGCGGCTCGGCTCGCATCAATCCGCTCGCCATTTGGAAGGACTTTCATGGGGTGCCGAAGGATGTGGCCTCGACTGGTTCTCATTCGCGGGAGACACCCTTCGCCCTCTCCGTCCGCGCGCAGTGGGCGCACTTCCTGTCGGCCGTGCGCGGCGAGGTGCCCGCTCCTGCGCTGACCGAACAGGTCACGTTGGCGAAAGCGCTGGACGCCATCTATGAATCCGCGAACACCGGACGAGATGTGAAGCCGTGACCTGGCTTCGCGGGATCCGCCAGCTGCTGGTCCTCGCCGCCGCCCTCATTGCGCCACTCGGGGCCCAGACGATCGCCGCGCCGCTCCCGGCCCCCGAAGTCTGGCTCGTCACGATGGGGCCGGGTGCCTCGGTGTACGAGCGCTACGGCCACAACGCGATCTGGATTCGCGACACCGTGGCTGGGACTGATCTCGTCTACAATTACGGCACCTTCGGTTTTGGTCACACCACCGCCGATCTCGCCCGATTCGTCGGGCGCTTTGCTATGGGTCGCCCGCAATACTGGCTCGGCACCATGACGATGGCGCAGACCATCGCGGTGTATACCGACGCGGAACGCGACGTCGACCTGCAGGAATTGGCGCTCCCGCCCGATGCGCGTCGCGAACTCGCTGCGCTCCTGGCCGAGAATGCCCTGCCCGAAAATCGCGTCTACACCTACGACTATTTCCTGGACAACTGCTCTACGCGGATTCGGGACATTCTCAATCGCGTGCTGGATCACGCCCTGGAGAACGCGACGGTTGGCGTGCCCGCCGAGGGTTCCTTTCGCTTCCACACCCACCGCTCTCTGACGAATGATCCGTTGATGTACCTGGGTATCCTGCTGGCCCTCGGGCCCGCAGCGGATGCGCCCCTGGATCAATGGGGAGAAATGTTTCTCCCCGCCAAGGTGCAGGAGCGGGTGCGCGAGTTGCGGGTTCCCGATGAGGCCGGCCGGGAGATTCCCCTTGTCACACGGGAAGTCCGGCTTCTGGAGATGGGGGTCTACCGCGTCGAGCCGCTTCCTCCAGCGTGGGGAGGGTGGTTTCTGTTGATTGGTGTGGCGCTCGGGCTGTTTGTGTTGACCGGTCGGGCCGTGGGGCGAAGCGGTGTGCCCGGACGGGTGTTGGCGACGCTCTGGGCCGGAATGGCGGGGATTGGTGGGGTGGTCCTGCTTGTGCTCTGGTTTGTGACCAATCACGTGGCCGCGGCGTGGAATCACAACCTGTTGCTGGTGTCGCCGCTGATGTTTGGATTGATCGGAGCGATCTGGTCGGACCGTCGCCGCGAGCCGAAGCGATGGGGGCCTCGACTCGCGTGGGTCGTGCTCGGGAGCACGGTGGTGGGGACGCTGTTGGCACTCGTCCCGGGCTTCGGGGGGCAGTGGAACCTGCAAGTCGCCGCCCTCACGGCGCCTCCGACGATCGCCGTGGTGCTGCTCAGCCTCCGACGCGGCTGAGTCCGTTCTTCGCTTCCGTCAAGGTCGGGGCAGCGGCAAGCGCAGCACGATATGCGGCGACTGCCTGCGTGCGGTCGCCCGCCGCCTCCAATCGTAATCCTCGTCCAAAGAGGATTAGTGCCTTGGACGCCAGGGTGCGGCGCCAACGGGGCTCCGGGGCACCGCCCACGGTGACTTCCATCGCGAGCCGGTGCGCAAGGTCTGCGACGGCCTCGCCGAGTTGATCGCGCGTGACCAAACGGGCATCGCCACGCACGACAGCCACGGGGGCGCCGGTCGCCGCATCGACGACGCGGGCCTCCACGTGCACATCACCGTACTCATCGAGAAGCGTTCCGACCACGAGCAGCGCGGCGCCCGCCTTCACCCCTCGGTCGCGAGCCTGGGCCAGGTCAACCCGTCCCGGCCGACCACCCGGAAGCGCCGGGAGGGAGATGACCGGTGCCGTGCGGCGCGCCCCCAATTCGGACACCAATAAGGCCCCAAGCGCCCTGCTGAGTGCGTCGTACTCTTCGGCCGCGAGACCGACGGACCCCTCGGTTTCGAAGGACGTCACCGCAGTCGTGCGCTGCTGGGCGGCGAGTGGGGTCGAGATAAGTCCAAGCAATACAACGAGTTGACGGCACTGCATGCGCGGTACTCCGGATCGAAGAATTCGAGGTCCTGCCCGGGAGACGTCTGACTCCCCCCCGGTTGTACTGAATCGCCCCTTCTTGGTATATTTCCCGGCTATCGTGGTTCCGCAAGGGAACTACGGCTCAAGAGGAGAAGGGCAATATATGAAGCCGAACATGCATCCGGTCTATCAGGCCATCAATGTGAAGTGTCAGTGCGGCAACACGTTCGAGACGCGCAGCACGACCGGCGCCATCAGCGTGGAAGTCTGCTCGGTGTGCCACCCGTACTTCACAGGCAAGCAGCGGATGGTCGACACCGCCGGCCGTATCGACCGGTTCCGGCGCAAGTACGCCGCGGAACCCGCCGCGAAGTCTTAACCGATGGAGTCCCGGCTCCGCCAGGCGCTCGCGCGGGCGGAGCAGGTCTCGCGGGAGCTGTCCGATCCCGCCATCGCATCAGATCCTGCTCGACTAAAGTCGCTCGGTCGTGAACACGCTCGGCTCCAACCGATCGTGCGCGCCGCCGAGCGATTGTCGCGCGCGCAAGAGTCGCTGGCCGAGGCCAAGGAATTGGCGGAGAGCGGTGACTCGGAGTTGATTGCGCTGGCCGCCGAGGATCTTGCCACGCTCCCGGACGAGATTGCCGCGCTCGAGGCGGAGCTGACCGAACTGCTCCTGCCGCGCGACCCCCATGACGACCGTGACGTGATCCTTGAAGTGCGCGCCGGAACGGGTGGTGACGAGGCCGCGCTCTTCGCCGCCGAGTTGTTGCGCATGTATACGCGTTACGCCGAGCGGAACAAGATGCGCATCGAGCCGATGGAACTGGACGAAGGGAACGCCGGCGGGCTCAAGTCGGCCGTCGTGGCGGTGCGCGGCGTGGGTGCCTACGGGCTGCTGCGTCATGAGTCCGGTGTGCATCGCGTGCAGCGGGTGCCCGCCACCGAGACGCAGGGGCGCATTCACACCTCCGCCGCCACGGTGGCCGTGCTCCCGGAAGCCGAGGAAGTGGATGTGCGCATCGAGCCGGCCGATCTGCGGATCGACGTGTTCCGCGCGTCGGGTCCCGGCGGACAAAGCGTCAACACGACCGACTCGGCCGTCCGCATCACCCACCTTCCGACGGGGTTGGTGGTGAGTCAGCAGGATCAGAAGTCGCAGTTGCAGAACAAACTGAAAGGGATGGAAGTGCTCCGCGCCCGCCTGCTTGACCGGATGATCGCTGAATCCGAGGCGGCCCGGTCCGCGGAGCGGCGGGCGATGGTGGGTACCGGAGACCGGTCCGGGAAGATTCGGACCTACAACTTCCCGCAGAGCCGCATCACGGATCACCGCATCAACCTCTCGGTGCACAATCTGACCGACGTGCTGGAAGGGAAGTTGGATGAAATCGTGGCGGCGCTGAAGATGGCGGCTCGCGCCGAGCAGCAGGATGGCTGAACTGGCATTGTCCGGTCAGCAACTGCTCGACCAGGTGGCGTCGGAGCTGGCGGCTGGTGGGATTGCGCGTCCGCGCCAGGTGGCACGCGAACTCTGGGGAACCGTGCGGGGCCAGACCAATGTGGCCTCGCTCCTCGATCCTCCCGCGACGGTGTCCGAGGATGACTACGCGCAGTTGATGGCCCTGACGGCTCGGGTGGTCGGTGGTGAACCGCTGGCGTACGTCACCGGATGGACGGGCTTCCGACACCTGGTGGTTCGGACCGATCGGCGTGCCTTGATTCCGCGCCCGGAAACGGAAGGGTTGGTCGAACTCGCCCTCGCGAAAGTCCGGCATGGGGTGGCGGCGGACATTGGCACTGGAACCGGAGCGATTGCGCTCGCGCTCGCCAGTGAAGGCGCCTTTGACCGCGTGGTCGGGGTCGACGTCTCCCCAGAAGCACTCGCGCTCGCCCAGGAGAACGGTGATCGGCTCCATATTGCGGTCGAATGGCTGCTCGGTGACCTGCTGGCGCCTCTTGCAGGGCCCGTCGACTTGCTGGTCTCGAACCCGCCCTATCTGACTGACCGGGAGTATGCCGAACTCGACGCTTCGGTGCGAGATTACGAGCCACGGTTGGCGCTCCCCTCAGGGGAGGACGGGTTGGCCGCCACGCGTCGCCTGCTCGATGCGGGACGGCAGGTAGTGCAGCAGGGAGGGTGGATCGCCCTCGAAGTGGATTGTCGTCGGGCCACGGCGACAGCGGCGCTGGCCGAAGGGTTCGGTTGGCGTGAGGTTTCAGTGCAGGATGACCCCTTCGGTCGCGCCCGATACGTGTTGGCGCGACGAGGAACAACACCATGATTGACGAAAAAGCCATCGAACTCGGACGCCTCATCGGCCAGTCCACGGAATACCAGGCGATGCGTCGCGCCGAGACCGGGTTGCGCGAAGATGCCGAAGCGCAGACGCGCCTCGAAACGATCTCCCGACTGACCCGCGAATTTGATCAGATGGTTGCCGAGGGGCAGACGCCGGAAGAAGCCAAGGCACAGGAATACGAAGCGACGCTCGGCGAGTTCGAGCAATCTCCGGTCGGTCAGGCGTACCTGGTAGCACGCGCCAACGTGGACAAGTTGATGAACCGTGTCAATCAGGCGATTGGGCAGGGGATTGAGCGCGGCGCGACGAGCGGGATCATCACGCTCTGATGGCGCACGGCTGCTTCATCGTCCTGGAAGGACCCGAGGGGGCTGGGAAGACCACCCTGGCCCGTGCGCTGGTCGCGCGAATGGCGCGCGACGGGATCGAAGCGCTGAGCATCCGTGAACCTGGTGGCACGCCAGTCGCAGAGGCATTGCGCCGCGAATTGCTTGACGCGGATCGGGACTGGACGCCGGAAGCAGAGTTGCTCTACATGACGACGGCACGCGCCGACTTGGTACATCGTGTCATCACGCCCGCGCTCGCAGCGGGACGTGTGGTGCTCTCGGATCGGTATGACCTCTCCACGATGGCGTATCAGGGCGCGGGGCGCGGGTTGCCGATCGATATGGTGCGCTGGGTCAATACCGCCGCCACCGGTGGATTGGTCCCCGATGTGACGTTGGTGCTCGATGTGGATCCGGAGATTGGCCGCGCGCGGCAAGCCGCCGCCGGGAAGGGCGCCGATCGGATGGAACGGGAGTCGGTGGCGTTTCACGATCGGGTGGCTGCGGCCTATCGTGCGGCAGCCGGCGCCGGGGTGCACCATCTCGATGCTGCTGCGTCTCCCGAGCAGTTGGCCGCCTCGGCGTGGCATCAGCTCCATGCCGTCCGGCCGGATCTTTTTTCTGCACCAACCGTATAGACTGCAGGTAGCACACCTTTAGGGAGGCAGGATGCGCAATCGATGGGGCTTGGTCGTTCTCGTGGCAGCGGTCTCCTTCTTCAGTGGCGGGTGGCTGTTGCAGGGGGCAGTGTCGCAGCCGTCGATCGATGGCCCGCGGCTGCTCAATGATGTGCTCGACCACATCACCAAGTACTACGTCGATTCGCTCAGCACCGACGAGATCTATGCGAAGGCGGGTCGTGGCCTGGTCGAAGAATTGGGCGATCCTTACTCGACGCTGATGGAGCGCGAGGACTACAAGCAGATCACCGAACAGACGACCGGCAACTACGGCGGACTCGGGATCCAGATCGACGTGCGCGAAGGGTGGATCACGGTCGTGGCGCCCTTGCGGGACACGCCGGCCGACCGCGCTGGCCTGGAGGCGGGCGACCTGATTATCGAGGTCGACGGCAAGATGACGCGCGGGCTCAACCAGGACGACGCGGTCAAGACGTTGCGTGGCCTGGCCGGGACCAAGGTGGAGCTGAAGGTGCGCCGCGCTGGCATCAATCAGCCGCTCCCGTTCTCGATCACCCGTGAGACAATCCACAATCGCTCGGTGCAACCCGGCGTGCTTTTCGAGGGCTCGATCGGCCTGGTGGCGCTCTCCCCCGTGATCGAGACCTCGTCCGACGAACTGCGCACGGAGATCAATGCGCTCCGGAAGCAGGGGATGAAGTCTCTGATCATCGATCTCCGCGGCAACCCTGGCGGGCTGCTGACTGAGGGCGTCGCGGTCTCGGACATGTTTCTCGATGTGGGGCAGGGGATCGTCTCGACGCGCGGACGGGTGGCCCAGATGAACAACACCTTCACCGCCGAGCGGCGCCAGGAATGGCCGGAATTGCCCGTCGTGGTGCTGGTGAATGAATGGTCCGCCTCCGCGGCGGAGATCATCGCAGGCGCGTTGCAGGACAACGACCGCGCGGTGATTGTCGGCACCTCGACCTTCGGGAAAGGGCTGGTCCAGACACTCTTCCCGCTTGGTCCGGATCGCGCCTTGAAGCTGACCACGGCACGGTGGTTCACGCCGAGTGGTCGGACGATTCAACGCGAGGCGAAGGATGAGGATGCACAAGTTGAGCAGGCAACGGCCGAGGCGTCGGGGCGTGACACGACCGAACGCGTGCTTCCGACCTTCAAGACGGCAGGGGGCCGCACGGTGCGCGGCGGCGGCGGGATCGTGCCGGACTTTGTGGTGCGCGGCGACACGCTGACCGATACCGAACGGCTCTTTGCCAAGGCACTCGGCAGCAATGTGGCAGCGTATCGGGATGCGTTGGTCGGCACCGCGTTGGAGGTCAAGGAAAAGAAGC
>JAHECN010000024.1 GCA_024641735.1 Gemmatimonadota bacterium
CATGCCCCGAGTAGGAATCGAACCTACAACCTAGTGATTAAGAGTCACGTGCTCTACCAATTGAGCTATCGAGGCGCACTGCAGTAGCCCCAACGGGAATCGAACCCGTCTCTCGACCTTGAAAGGGTCGCGTCCTAACCGATAGACGATGGGGCCAAATGTCCCCGGGGGAACCCTGCATAGCGCTAACGGGATTCGAACCCGTGTTCCAGCCTTGAGAGGGCTGTGTCCTAGGCCCCTAGACGATAGCGCCGCGGCCAAACCAGAACGGGCGAATATACCCGACCAGCAGGGCAGATCAACCCCCGAACAGGAGAAACGAGAGACGAGAGAGGAGAAACGAGGGGATTGGAATACTCCCTCGCTCCTCGATACGGCCCAGCCACGCGCACTTCTCTCTTCTCTCTTCTCTCTTCGAACAGGCCCGGCAGGACTTGAACCTGCAACCCCCGGTTTTGGAGACCGGTGCTCTACCAATTGAGCTACGGACCTATGCAACCCTCACGACCAACGACTAACGACTACCCACTCACCAAGGGTGCCTGACGGGGATTGAACCCGCAACCTCCGGAACCACAATCCGGCGCTCTAACCAATTGAGCTACAAGCACCACGCACAAGGGAGGCAAAAATGGCCGCCAGACCCTTCTGGGTCAAGCGTCCACCCGATTCCAGAACCGTTTGGCAATGGCAATCGTCCGTTGGTTCGCTGGGACAGCATCTTCATCCAGCGCCGCCACGGCAACCACGCCTCGCGCG
Source organism: Gemmatimonadota bacterium (assembly GCA_024641735.1). Taxonomy (GTDB): domain Bacteria; phylum Gemmatimonadota; class Gemmatimonadetes; order Gemmatimonadales; family GWC2-71-9; genus Palsa-1233. The sequence goes on from JAHECN010000024.1 coordinate 760, forward strand.
GCATTGCAGGCCACAAGTGCCTTTCCGGGGACCTCGTCCCGGTGCAGACGCCCTTCGGCGAATCCGCCGCGGACCGTCTCTCCCAGACGCGCCCGCGCGACACTCGGGAGGCCTCCCAGCGACAAGGGAGGGAAAACCAGCGTCTCCCGGTCCCACCAGGCGATCGCCCACACGGCGGCCTCGACCAAATAGCCCTCAGGGTCGAAGAAGAGCGCGTCATCAGCACTGCGCGTCCGAATCGGCAGGCGCTCCGCCTCGAGCCAGGCGCGGGCAGCCACCTTGTGCGGGTACCCACGGTGCGGCGTGAGCGCACTGACCAGTGCGAGCGGTGCCAGAGAACCCACCTCGCGTTCGGACATGAGGACTTCCTTGCTGCTCACCTCAAAGCGGCACACGCGGTCCTCCCCGCCTTCCGGCCGAGGGGGCGGCTCAAACGTGATACCAAGCGCCAGAGCACTCCGTGTGAGGCGTTCCATGTGCAATGGCCAGAGCGGTGCCACGCCCTCGCGCACACGGATCGTTTCAAGGAGGGTACGCGCAGGCATCGGCGATTTCATTGCGCGGTGACCACACGCGGGACCGCGCCGCCACGCGTCGCCTGCCACGCCGTCGCGCCGATGATGACAGCACCCCCAGCCAGTGCCAGGGCCGACGGCACTTCCGACAAAAGCCACCATGACCAGACCGGGTTGAGCGCCGTCTCGACCAACAACAACAAGGACGCATCGAGCGCTGGCACACGACGCAGTCCGGCAGTGACCAAGAGATAGGCCACGCCGATTTGGAAGATTCCCAGATAGAGGATCACACCCCAAGAAAGCGGGGATGTCGGCCCGACCGGAAGGGCCCAGGGCAAGACGGCCACACAGGCGATCACATTGCCGATGATCACGGCCGACACGGCGCCACCCTTGGCATCCCCGTCACGGCCCAGCCACCGCAACCCGACCAGCATGACGGCATAGGCGACGCCACTCAGCATGCCGAGCAGATTGCCCCGAATGGGGTCGGGAGCCGTCACGCTCGGCGCGTCTTCCCCCAGGAAGACCAGCACGAGTCCGACGAGCACCGCGAGCAGGACCGGGAGGTCGCGTTTCCCAATCTTCTCGTGCAGGAGCAAGGGGCTGAGCAGGAGCAGATAGAGCGGTGCAGTGGATTGGAGATAGATGGCGTTTGCCGACGTGGTCAATCGATTCGCGAGCACGAAGGCAACCAGGGTGGTCGCGTACGCGATCCCGATCAGGAAGGACTTCCAGGTGATGGCGCGCCAGAAGGTCGGCACCGCGACCGCCAAGGCGAGCGCTGCCACGCCACTCCGGAACGAGGCAATCTGCCCGCCGGTGAGTTCGGCGAGTTTGATTGCCGCGCCTCCCGTGGAGAAGAGCAACGCCGCGAGGGCAATCTGCAGTCGAGGGGACAGCGGAGGCTCCTGGTGCGAGTTACGGCGAGACGACGCCGACCACGAGCTGGGTCGCGTCCGCCTCGAACAACGTTCCGGCGCCAGCTTCCAGATGGGCGAGGGCGCGCGGCGCACTCCACGCCTCGCGATAACTGCGTGGCGCACGCATCGCGGTGTAGGTGGCGGCAGCGCCTACCAAACCGGAGGCCCAGTGGGGAGCCGTTCCGAATCGGCGTGCGGGATAGCCGGTGCCGTTGGGACGGAGGTGATGCTCGAAGGCGACGAGCGCCGCGAACTCGAGCCCTGCTCCCCCAGTGCGGAGCAGGAGCTGCGCCCCCAAACTGGTGTGGCGCTCCACTATGGTGCGCTCCTCCGTGGACAGCGACTCCTTGCCCGAGAGCTCCGCCGGAAGGAGCGTCATGCCCACGTCGTGCCAGAGCGCCACCACGCCGAGTCGATGACGATCGGTCGCATCAAAGCCGGCACGTGCACCTGCCGCCATCACCACGAGCGCCGTGTTGAGCGCGTGCGCGGCCGGGTGTGCCCCATCTGCCACATTCGATTGTGGCAGACCGAACTGGTCGACATAGGCGCCGAGCAACCGTACCACTGCATCCGCCTCGGCGCGCGCGATCCGTGCGGATGCCGCCTCGTCGAGCAGGTAGCGCACCACATCCAACTCATCGGCGAGATTGAGCAGGACCGTCGTCTCCTCCTCCACCGCTGGAGCCGACGCGACACTGCCTTCATCGAGCACAAGTTGTTCGACACCAACGGGGCCGTAGGCGATTCCAGTGAGTCGCACCTCACCCGACGCCTGTCCTCCTGCGGTGAGCGTTTGGAGGGTATTCAGCATTGCTTCAAAGGAGGTTGGGTCAACCGTGCGATCGAACTCGAGCCGCTGCACCAGCGCGGCGGCAAGGCGCTTGCTCCACGGCCAGTCCGAGAGTTCATGCAGCGCCCGCCCAGCAAAGACTGGTGCGCTGCCTAGAAAGAGGAACGAGGGTGTCGCGTCGACGGCCAGTAGTGCCTGAAGGGCCTGCCATGCGCCCTCCGTGCCCCGACGTGCTGCAGGGTGGCCAGGCGTATAGAGTGCCATCGTGGCGAGCGCCTGCGCCATCGCATGGAGGAAGCGGATCGCTTCGCTCATCCTTCACCGCGTCCTGCGGCAACGACCGCGGCATCCGAGGAACGCGCCGCCAGCTCGAGAATCGGGACGACCGGTCGATGGTTCGACCACCGGCGCGCCAGTGTGCGCAGCGCGGCAAGCATCAGCGGAGTCGTGGGCAGCAGCCGGACACGGCGGAAAATTCCTCGGCGGGCCCGGACCATGCCTAGGAGATGCGGCACCACGAGCGGGCTGGTCGCATCCTCGAGCAGCCGGACGGCCTGCAGGCGGAGCGCCGTGCTGGGGTGCCCCAAAACGCTGAGGATCGATGCGACGAGCGTCGGAGGACATTCCCCACCGAGCGCCGTGAGTGCAATGCGACTCTCGACCTCATCCCCCGACTCCAAGACGTCAGACACGGCGCGGTCGCGCGTGGCGGGGTGCTTGATGAGCACCTTCAGCGCCTCGTGTCGCACGCGTCGATCCTCGTGCCGCAGCGCACGCAAGATCGGCTGCGGATCCCCCACCGGGGGTAATTGGCCGAGCACCCCGAGAATATTCCGGGTGAGATACCATGGGCCCCCGGCCAATTGCTGCAGAAGCGACTGCTCCGCAGCGGGACCAAGCTTGACGAGCACGTCGAGCAGGCGCCGGCGCGTGGACCGATCATCGGAGCGACCCAGGGCGTCGAGGAGCACCGGCACGGATGTCACTCCCGAGCCAATAGCCACACGTTCGATCACTGCGAAGTCGGGAGACGGTGCGGCGAGGAGGTGCTCAAGCTGAGCCGGTTCAAGCACGGCATCAGAGAGTGTGGACGCCACCTCCGGGTGATTCCCGGGGGCGTCGATCAACCGCAGGAACTCGACGAGGTGACCACGATGAGCCATTGCCTGTGCCGCGGCACAGACGGCTGGTGTGGCGAGATGGACTTCCAGCCCGAGTGACACGGTGCGAATCGGCTCGCGCTGGAGGCGTGGGTCGTTCGCATCGACATCTTCGAAGTCCGTCACTCCATCCCATTGTTCGATCAGCGCAAGCACCTGGGTCGTGAACCCAACGGGGGCGGCATCGCTGCCATCGGTTGCCACGGACAACTTGCCGAGGAGCCATCGCAGATGCGGCGAAATCGGGTCCCCGTCGGCCTCGGCGACCGACTCGAGCAACTGGAGGAGCAGCGCGGGCGGCACGATTCCCATGGTATCCGCGAGGAAGTGCCGTCGGGTGGCTGTAGAGGGAGCGGCCGCGATGACGCGCGACTGAGTCGGACGCGAAATCGCCGTAAGCACATCCGTAAAACGCTTCCGCGCCTTCCCGGTGCCCTGCTCCCCGCGCGCAGCGAGCGCGGACGAGAACGAGGCCAGCGCCTCGAAGACGCGTCGCGCCTCGTCGGCGCTGCGATGCGCACGCTCCGTGATGACCTCGGCGACCTGTGCAGTGGTCGGGGTGCCGTCAAGTTCCGCGAGCCGTCGGCCATAGGCCGCCTCAACCAACTGCCCCCAGAAGGCTTCGTCGAGGTCCTGCGCAACCCCGCCATCCGCGAAGCCCAGCACCTCATAGACCAGCGGCTCGACGCGGATCGCCGAGGAACGCCATCCCTCGCGGCCGACGGTCTCATCAGCATCAGGTGCGGATAGCCTGCCGAGCATTTCAGCGACTTCGGCCAGTGTCACCCCGGATCCCACATGAATGGTGCCGATGTTCTTGCGGTGCAGGCGTGCGCCGAATTCCCTCAGGACTGACGGCAGGGGATCCACGGCGGCGCCATCGAGCAGCAGCCCCCGGGGCATGATGCCGAGCGTCAACGCACCACGCTCCTCCACCACTTCGGCAAATCGGCTGGCGAGCGCGGCGGTGGCCTCGGTGGCGAACCGATGGCCAGCGGGATACATCGTGAATTTGCCGAGGGCGTTGATGAACTCCCGGAGGGCGCGAGCCACCGCTGGTGGGAGTCCGACGCCACGCCCCCGCACACTCATCGGTGGGTGGCCATGAAAGCAACGCGATCCGCCTGCCGGCCAGTGGCCAGCACGCGGATCGACGCGTCCCACGGGGTCGACGACTTCAGCGCGGGACCACCATGTTGTCCACCATCGCCTGGCCGAAGGCACTGGTGGAGAGTTTGGTGGCGCCCTCCATCAGCCGTTCGAAATCGTAGGTGACGCGCCGTTGCCCGATGGTGGCCGACAGCGAGTCGACAACGAGCTGGGCGGCCTCGTGCCACCCGAGGTGGCGCAGCATCATCTCCCCGGAGAGGATCACCGACCCAGGGTTCACCATGTCCTTGCCAGCATACTTCGGCGCCGTGCCATGCGTCGCTTCAAAGATCGCGTGTCCGGTGACGTAGTTGATGTTTGCGCCCGGTGCGATCCCGATGCCGCCGACCTGTGCGGCGAGGGCGTCCGAGATGTAATCGCCGTTCAAGTTGAGCGTCGCGAGAACGTCATAGTCGCGCGGACGCGTCAACACCTGCTGCAGCATGGCGTCGGCAATCATGTCCTTGACGATCGTCCCGTTGGGAAGGACCTGCCACGGTCCGCCCTCATAATCCACCGCCCCGAATTCCTCGCGGGCCAACTCGTAGCCCCAATCGCGGAAGCCACCCTCGGTGAACTTCATGATGTTGCCCTTGTGAACCAACGTCACGCTCTTCCGCTTTTCGCGAATGGCGTATTCGTACGCCGCACGGATCAACCGCTTCGATCCCTCTTCGGAGACCGGCTTGATCCCGATCGCGGAAGACTCCGGGAAGCGAATGCTGGTCACGCCCATTTCGTCCTGGAGGAAGCGGATGACCTTCTTGGCCGCATCCGTGTGCGCCTCGTACTCGATGCCGGCGTAGATGTCTTCCGTATTCTCACGAAAGATCACCATGTCGACCGCGCCCGGATCTTTCACCGGCGAGGGCACGCCCTCAAACCACCGCACTGGCCGCACGCAGGCATAGAGATCGAGCTGCTGCCGAAGTGCCACGTTCAGCGATCGGATTCCACCACCGACCGGCGTGGTGAGGGGGCCCTTGATCGCGACGAGATAGTGCGAGATCGCGGTGATGGTGTCTTCGGGAAGCCACGAGTCAAAGCGGTTCTTCGCCTTTTCTCCGGCGAACACTTCGTACCACGCGATCCGGCGCGCGCCACCGTAGGCCTTCGCGACGGCACCGTCCAACACCTGTTGTGCAGCACGCCAAATATCCGGCCCGATCCCATCGCCTTCGATGAAGGGAATGATGGGAACATCCGGAACCTGCAAGACACCGGCGTTGAGGGTGATCGGCTGGCCGTCCGTGGGCGGCGCGAGGGTCGCGAAGACCGGGGCAGAGTCATGTGAGGTAGGCATCCGTGAAATATAGCGCACGGGTATCTTGAGGCGATGCCTGATTCCCGATTGACGCCCCCAACACCCTCACATCCCCTGAATCGGACGGACCACCGGGTCCATGCCATTCGGCTGGGACTACAGGCGCTTGGACGGATCGCGCCCGGAACCACCGCGCAGCTGGCAGAAGCGCTCTTTGTGAAGACGGCGAGACCGGCCCTGCGTCGCCAAGAAGCCGAATGGCTGGCGGGAGCGGAACGATTCACGGTCCGAGCCGCCGGGCAGACGATTGCCGGATACGCCTGGGGACGTGGGCCGTCGGTCGTGCTGGCGCATGGCTGGTGGAGTCACGCCGGGCGATTGGGGTCGATTGCGGAGGCACTTGTGGCGGGCGGGATGCGTGCGGTGGCGTTCGACGCCCCGGGGCATGGCCAGTCCACGGGATGGCGCGCGACGATGCCGGAATTCGCAGCCACACTCAGGGCCGTGGCGGAGCATGAGGGGAAGTTGCACGCGGTGGTCGGACATTCGCTCGGCGGAGCAGCCTGCGTCTTCGCGCTCGCCCGCGGTCTCGAGGCGACGCGAGCCGTCACGATCGCCGCACCGGCCGACATCGGCTCCTGGGTCGTCCGGTTCCGAGACACGTTTGGCATTTCTGACCGCGTCTATGCCCGGATGCAATCCAACATGGAGCGGCGCCTGCGCGTCACATGGCAAGACCTCGACATCCCGGTGCTGGCACGACGACTCGAGATCCCGGCTCTCGTGGTCCACGATGTCCACGACCCGGACGTCCCGTGGACCGAAGCGCAGACCCTCGCCAACGCCTGGCCGGGCGCCACGCTGCACACGACGGAACGTCTCGGGCACCGGTTGGTGCTGCGAGATGCAGGGGTGATTCGGAGAGTCGTGGAGTTCTTGGGTGAGGGGAAACAGCAGAAAAAAGAGAAATGAGAAATGAGAAAAGAGAACGGAGCCCTACCTGACCCATGAGCCGTTCGCCGCTCTCTCCTCTCTCTTCTCTTCTCTCTTCTCTCTTCTCTCTTCTTCAGCCCGGCTTCGTCACCGCGATATACGACGCAATGCCACCGAGTACCGGCAGTGCCACCAGCATCCAGCGAGCGACCTTCGGCGAGCGATACATCAGGCCGCCCATCGCCGCCATGACGCCCCAGATCGCCAGCTTGAGGTAAATCCACGTCGGCAATCCGCCCTCCGCGAGCTTCAGGCGCGCCAGCATGCCGAATCCGCCAAGCAGCACGATGAACAACGCGATTCCGTGCAGCGACGCGATCAGCTTCCGTCCCGTGTTTGAAGCGCGCGTCCCGCCATTGACGACGTGCAGCGCGATGGCGCCGAGTGCCATGAACAGCGCGAAGAGCCCGCCGAGGTGTAGCTGCCGATAAATGCCGTACCGATCCATCGATGATCCTTTCTGACGGCGTCACACGCCGCGGTGGGGGAGATGGGCGACGTGCGCGCCCAGTGTGATCAGGAGCCCAGCAAGTCCTCAAGAACCTTGTCCACAACCTCAACAACACGCCCGGAGACGATCCGGGCCAGCACATCCACTGTCTCGAGCGGCAAGGAATCCGGGTGCTTGCGATCACGCTGAAAGCGGATGATCTGACCGAGCAGCACCGCCGCCATCGGGCGATCCCCCTCTTCCTCGGATTCATCCTGTTGCGCTTTGGCGATCGCGTCTTCATACGACGGGACAGATGCTGACCAAGGCTCCGCTTCTTCCGCCTCTTCACCCGGCATCTCCCGGGTCGGCACCGGCACGAGCGCGTACAACTCGCACCGAAGTCCGGGGTCCTCTTCCCGCGCGGCCAGAACAAGCTGCCGGGGAACATCGAAGAGCCCCTGCTCGGCGAAGAACTCGGCCGCACCTGGTGGAACGGCGCAGCGCGCCACGAGCATCCCATCGAGGAACGTTCCGAGGCAACTCATCCCCTCGGGGACGCGGTCATCCGGGACCTCGCGGACCTCAAGCGGGATCGGCTGATCCGTCGCCGCCAGCACGCTCGCTGGGCGACCCTCTGCCCCGCCGTCCGGCCGCATCTCGAATTCGTCATCTGCCATGATCCGCTCCGGGACTGAAGTGATACTGGAATGTAGCGACACACGGACGGACCCTGTGGCGATATCTTACCTGACCTCCATGACCGATCCCATCCTCCTCGAGACACTCGACCGCGAAGCGGTGGTGCGCTGGCAAGAACGCGCGGCAGGCCACGTGCTGGGCCTCGGGCTGCTGCTCGCGACCGTGATCGCGCTTCCCACGGCTCCCACGGACCTCGACCGTCACCAACTTCCCAAGGAGTTGATCGTCCACGCCGCGACATGGCTGGCGGTCCTGCTGATTCGACCCGGAATGGCGGCACTTTCACGAGCCGCCCGCACCGCCATCTCGCTCCTCCTCCTCGCCACGTGTGCGTCCGTCCTCTTCGCCGGAAACCTCTGGCTCGCGCTTCGCGCCGCCTCCCTGACGATGACCGGTGTCGCGGCCTTGCTGTGCGCCCACTATCTCGCGGTACGAGGTCGGGGGCCGAGCCTGCTGCGTTGGGCCTCTGCGGCAGTGCTCGTCGGCACCGCGTCCGGACTCGCGCAGGCCTATGGGGTGACGTCTCCGCTCTTCGCCTCGACACGCGTTCCCGGCGGCACCTTCGGGAATCGCAACTTCCTGGCGCACCTGGCCGCCATCATGCTGCCCGTCGCCGCCCTCCTCGTCCTGACCGCGCGTCGCTGGATCTTGGCACTCCCCGCCCTTCTCGCCACCGCCGCCTTCGCTGGTGCCGTCATTCTCACGCGCTCACGCGCCGCGTGGTTGGCGGCACTCGCGGCCGCGGGCGTGATGCTGCTGGCATTGTGGGTGGCGCGGCGATGGGGCATGATCCTGATTGCACGGTCGCGCGTGATCGCGCTCGGCGCCGCACTGCTCCTCGGTCCGCTGCTGGTACTCACCATTCCGAACACCTTGAATTGGCGCTCCGATTCTCCATACGCCGAGACACTGACCGGCATCGCGAATGCGCAGGAAGGATCGGGCCGCGGGCGGGTGCTCCAATATCGCAACACGCTCAAGATGGCGATCGCCCACCCACTCCTCGGCGTTGGCCCTGGCAATTGGGCGTTGCGCTACGGTGACGTCGCACCGCCGAACGATCCCTCCTGGGTTTGGGGGGACGTGATCCCGTTGAATCCGTGGCCGAGCAGTGACTGGATGGCGCTGCTGGCAGAACGTGGCGTCTTCGCGCTCGCGGGGGCGTTGTTGCTTGGGCTCGCGATGGCGTGGCGCGGCGTCGCCCGACTCCGGTTGGTGGGCGAGGGGGCGCTCTTCGGTGCGACGCTGCTCGGCGTGCTGGCAGCGGTTGCGGTCGTCGGTGTGTTCGACGCCTCGCTGCTGTTGCCGCTCCCGGTGCTTTCGGTTGCCATCATCGCGGGTGCACTCGGCGCCGCGCCTGGCGCGGAGCCGGTGCTACAGGAGCCGCCCGCCAAGTGGCGTCTCGTCCTGCCGCTGCTGTTGGCGGTGATCACGGCGCGGAGTGCGCAGCAAACGGCCGCCTATCTCGTGGCGGGGAATGGGCGGCAATTGAGCCGGGTCGTCTGGGCGGCGCGGCTTGATCCGACCAGTTATCCGCTGCGGATCGCGCTCGCCACCAGACTGCCGTGCAGTGCCGCGCGCGCCCATGCGCGCGCGGCGCTTGCCCTGGCTCCCGATTGGCCGGCGGCCCGAGCCGCGGCGCGGCGCTGCGGCACCCGCTAGTCGCGCGCTCCCCACTCCGCCCAGCTGCCATCGTAGATCGCGACTGGCGGCCCGACGTCCTTGCCCGCCGCGCGCATCACTTCGATCGCGAGCGCGAGCACACAAGCACTCACGCCCGAGCCACATGACGCGACGATCGGTTGCGAAGCATCCACCCCACTCGCACGGAGTACGGCCTCCAAGACATCGGCGGTGTGCATCCTGCCGTCACCGGACACCGTGAGCTCGGTGTAGGGAATGTTGCCGCTCCCCGGGATATGCCCGCGGGCCAATCCGGCGCGTGGCTCGGGAGCCTCGCCGCGGAAGCGTTCCGGACTCCGGCAATCCACAATCTGCGCCGGCGCAGTGCCGGCAACAATCCGTTCGATCGCGTGCATGTCGCGCACCAGACGCGCGTCGAGCGTCGCGCCCTGGTAACCGGTCGGCGCCCGCCGACCCGGACCAACTTGCAGCGGACGCGTCTCACGCGCCCACGCCGCGAACCCGCCGTCGAGCACCGCGACCTGCGGATGCCCGAAGAGACGGAAGAGCCACCACGCGCGCGCCGCGCTCAGATTGACACCGCTGGTGTCGTAGCAGATGACGCGATCGGTTCGGCTGACCCCGAGTCGTTCGCAGAGCTCCGCGAAGTGCTCGGCGGACGGAGCCATATGTGGCAGGGCGGCGTCAGGATCACTCGCCGCGTCCAAGTCGAATCGCATCGCGCCGGGAATATGCCCGCGACGGAACTCGGCTTCCGGGTCGCGGCCCGAGGCGGGCAGATACCACGACGCGTCGAGGACCACGACATCATGCCGGTCGAGTTGGCTGGAGAGCCACATCGCCGTCACGACGGGTGGCAACGCAGGGGTGACGATAGATTCCACGATGACTCCACGGCCGAAGGTGCCGACCAACCTGAGGGAATGACATGTACGCCTTGATGATTTTGCGCTACCGCGCGCCAATGGACGCGATCGTGGCAGCGACCGAACTGCATCGAAGCTACCTGCGTGAGCTCCACACGCGAGGGATCGTACTCGCATCGGGTCCGTTCGATCCACGGACGGGCGGTGCCATCCTGCTCCGACTCGGTGAGGACAGCCCGACCCTCGAAGCGATCCGCGACGCGGACCCCTTCCACCAGCAGGGGCTCGTGGAATATGAGCTGCTGCCCTGGAATGCGGGGATCGGCCGAGACGGATTGGACGGGCTCTGAGATGACGCCCCTGCTCCGTTGCGCCGGCGTTGTCGCGGCCCTTTTGGCGACAAGTCTCGTCCTTCCCATGACCATGCATGGCCAGGAGAGCCGTGGCCTGGTGACCGGACGCGTCGTGGACCGCCTCACCGGCGAAGGGATTTCCGACGCGGTCATCTCGGTGCTCGCAGACTCCAACCTCACGCGCTCCGGTGCCGCCGGGCGCTTCACACTCCGCAATGTCCCGGTCGGCCGGGTCATCCTGCGTGTCATTGCCATCGGGTATGCCCCGCGACAGCTCGAGGATGTGCCGGTCGGGAGCGGTCGTCCGGTCCAACTCCTGATCGAGATGGAACCGCGGGCACTGGATCTGGCCGACATCGCCGTCGAGGCGCAGGGGCCATTGCAGGACCTTGGTGGAGCGACCAGCAATGCCTCCCTCGGTCGCGATGAGATCCGTCGTGCACCAGGCGTGCAGGAAGATGTCATCCGTGCCGTCTCGCTCCTTCCGGGCGTGGGACTCACGACGCCGGGGCGGAATGATCTGGTGGTGCGTGGCGGCTCCGCGGCGGAGAACTTGTTCCTGCTCGATGGATTGGAAATCCCGAACATCAACCATTTCGGTTCGCAGGGCGCGACCGGAGGGCCGGTCTCACTCCTCCCGATCGATCTCGTGCGCGGCGCGAGTTTCTCGAGCGCGTCGCCGACGGTGGCGTACGGGGATCGGACCGCTTCCTTCACGGCCATCACCCTGCGCGAGGGCAATGAGGAGCGGTGGGCGAGTCAACTCAACCTCTCGGCCACTGGCGCGGGAGCGATTGTCGAGGGCCCGCTTGGTGCGGGTTCGGTAGTCCTTGGCGTCCGTCGCTCCTATCTGGACCTGCTCTTCCGCGCACTCGACTTCTCGTTCCTGCCGACCTACTGGGATGCGACGCTGAAGGCGACCCAACGCGTCTCGCCCGTGGATCAGCTCTCCCTCGTCGCGCTCGGCGCATGGGATGGTATCGCGTTCCGAAACGACGACGCGGACCAACGCGTGGACAACGCCAGCATCCTCGGGAGCGATCAGCGGAGTGCGGTCGTCGGGCTGACCTGGCAGCACGCGTTGCCACGCGGGGCATGGACCACCACGCTGGGATACACTGGGACGAACTTCGACAGCCGGCAGGTCGACTCGCTGGGTCGCGCGCTTCTGACGGCACGCTCCCAGGAGCGCGCGATCTCGTTGCGCACGGAAATGCGCCTCGCCCTGAGCCCGCAGTTCGAGATTCGCACCGGGGGTGTCGGGCGGCTTGCCCCGTGGACCCGCTACGCCATCGCGCTGGATGGGCAGAACCGACGCGACTCGCTCGGCATCCCACGCGCCCTGGCCGTTGACACCACCATCGCGCCAGCGAGCCTCGCCGGCTACCTGGAGGGCACGTGGCGCCCGAACGACACCTGGCGCGTGACGGCCGGACTCCGTGGCGATCACTACACCGCCCCCAGCACCTTGCTTCACCTTTCCCCGCGACTCGGGCTCGCCTGGATCGCGGCGCCGGCCATCACGCTGTCGACGAGCATTGGGCGCACCGTGCAAGCGCCACCTTCGATCTGGCTGATCGGCGATCCGAGCAATCCGCAGTCGCTGTCTCCCTGGAAGGCCGACCAGGTCACCGTCGGGCTCGCCCGCGAGTTTGCATCCGGGCGCCTGCAGGTTGAGGCGTACTACAAGCGCTACTCGGATTACCCGGTCCGGCGATTCCGTCCTTCGGCGGTGCTTGCCCCCTCAGGTTTCGAGGACGCACTGACAGATATTCCGTTCGGCCTGGAACCGCTCGGCAGCTCGGGGCGCGGGACCGCGTGGGGGCTGGAATTGCTCGCGCGCCGACAATTAGGGGCGATCCCCGTCTACGGCCTCGCCGCACTGACGCTCGGCCGTTCTCGGTTCACTGGGTTGGATGGCGTGGAACGACCGGGCACGTTCGACGTCCCGGTCGTCGCGACCCTGCTGGCCGGTTGGCGGCCGTCCTCCCGCTTGGAACTCAGCGGGAAGGTTCGGGCCAGCAGCGGCATTCTGACGACGCCCTTCGTGCTGGATGGCGACCTGGCCGGCACCCCGGACTTTGCGCGGTACCTGAGCGGTCCCCGGTTGCCGAGCGTCTGGGCGCTCGATCTGCGCGCCGACCGCCGCTGGAGCTTTCGCCGGACCCAGTTGACCGTCTACCTCGATATCCAGAATGTGACCGGACGTGAGAACGCAGTGCGCAACGAATGGAACCTGCGCACCCGCATGGTGGAACTCGATCGCTCCATTGGCCGGCTGCCCAGCATCGGGGTGACGTTCGATTTCTAGCCCCCCGCCGAGTGTGGCGTCCGCCCTGCACCGCAGAGTACCCGAACTCCGGAGCGGTCGGCTGCAACCGGCTTCCATCGCGCCGCCGGCTCCATCACCGCAACTCGTTGCAGCATCGTGACCTCCGCGTGATCACGATGCCGCATTCCGAGGAGATTATCCCCGCTCCACGTCTGGCACGAAGTATGAACCAGATGAAGTAGCGCGACGGCCTATCGCTGGAAAGGCCGATTCCCATCTCTTCCCGTGTCATCCGGACGCGCGGCGGAATGACGCGCTGATCGGGGGGGGCACCATGTTCGGCGATAGCATGTGGGATGAAGAGGAGCGGCTCCGTCGCGCGGAGGAAGGTCGCGAGGGGCTCGACCCGATGGATGCGGGAACGGAGACCGAGATCGACGACATCATGGCGGTTGGCGGCCTGGATGAGCGCCTGCGCCGCCGGCAGGCGATCAGCGAACTGCTCCGTGAGGTTGGTGGCTGCTAGACGGGACCCCGGCTCACGGATGCAGGCGGCTTGAACCTGCCAATTCCTCGCCGGGGTTCACGAAACGATCGAGTGCTTGGCGATACTGCCGCTCGTACAACGAACGGTAACGCCCCCCCAGTTTGACCAGTGTGTCGTGTGAGCCGCGCTCCACGATTTCCCCCGCTTCCAAGACGAGAATCTGATCGGCCGAGGTAATGGTCGAGAGCCGGTGTGCGATCACGAACGTGGTCCGCCCGTGGCGGAGCTGGGCGAGCCCATCCTGAATCAACGCCTCGCTCTCGGAGTCGAGTGACGAGGTCGCCTCATCGAGAATCAGTATGGCGGGGTCCGCAAGAATTGCCCGGGCGATCGCGACTCGCTGCCGTTGTCCACCACTGAGCTTCACACCGCGCTCACCGACGATCGTCTCATACCCCAACTCAAAGCGCAGCGCGAATTCATCGCAGTGGGCGATGCGCGCCGCGTCGCGCACTTCTGCCATGGTCGCGTCCGGCTTGGCGAAGCGAATGTTGTCGAGGATCGTCCCGTCAAAGAGGAAGTTGTCTTGCAGCACGATGCCGAGGCGCGAGCGATAGTCGCGCAGGCGGAGTCCCTGGAGATCGCGCCCATCCACGAGAATGCGGCCGCTGTCGGGATGATTGAACGCCATCACCAGAGAGACCAGCGTGCTCTTGCCTGAACCGCTGGTGCCCACGAGCGCCGTGGTCGTTCCCGCCGGCGCATCGAACGCGACCCCTTTCAGGACCGGCGTCTCCGGCTCATAGGAGAAGGTGACATTCTCGAAGACCACGTCACCGCGAATCGCGGTGACGGGCTCCTTGTCGGCATCCTCCGCGTCCTCGGTCGTCATGCTGCGCAACTCACGAATACGATCGAGTCCCGCGAACGCCTCGGAGATTTGGGTCCCGATCGATGCGATCTGCACGAGCGGCGCCGCCACCAGACCGGTCAACAGGATGTAGAGAAGGAATTCGCCCAGCGTCATCCGGCCTGCGATCAGATCATTGCCGCCCACAACGATCAGCAAGGTGCCGATGATCCCGACGATCACGGTGGAGAGCGCCGTTGTTGCGGACACGCCGGTCATCGTCGCCGCCACGTTCCGAAAGAGCTTGTGGGCTCCTCGTGTGAAGTCGAGCTTCTCCCGACGCTCCGCGGTATACGCCTTGACCACGCGGATGCCCGAGATGCTCTCCACCAACCGCCCGGTGACTTCGGCGTTGAGCTTGCCACGCTCCCGGAAAATCGGGCGCAGTCGCGAGAAGGCGATCGCCATCCCGGCCGCAAAGGTGATGAGGAGGATCGCCGTCACCGAGGTCAAGCGCCAATTGAGCACCATGAGCCAGGTGAACGCGACGGCCGCGGTCAGGGCGCCACCCACGAGCTGGACCAGCCCGGTGCCGACGAGGTTCCGAATCCCTTCCGCATCGCTCATGACCCGAGAGACCAGCTGCCCCGTCTGCGTCGCGTCGAAGGTTCGGATGGGGAGGCGGACCAGATGAGCCTGCACCGTCCGGCGCATTTCGGTGATCGCCCGCTGGGCGGCGACGCCAAGAATCTGGGAGATGCCGAACGAGGTGATGGCCTGGACCAAGGTGGCACCGCCCGCGGCCAGGGCGAGCGGCCAGAGGAGGGCGCTGTTGCCGGTCGGGATGACGTCATCGATCAGGCGCTGGGATGCTGCCGGGAGCACCAGCCCGGAGGCTCGGTTGATCAACATCAGCACGAAGCCAATCGCGAGGCGCTTCCGATGGATCCAGAGGAGTTCTCGCGCTTCCCGCCAGGCGACCTCGCGCGAGACCTTGGTCTTGGCTGGACGGTCCTTCCCGCTGCGCCCGCCGTGCTCACCGGTCCCCAATCCGCTCACTCCGCGCCGTTGTGCCAGAACTCCCCCTCGGTATGCCATGCGATGGTCGCCGTGGCCTGCCCGAGAATGGTAATGGGGCCGAGCGGGTCAGGTTGACCTCGTGGGAAACGAAAGGAGGGCATATTCCGTCCGGAGCACGAGAAGTTGTGCGGTTACCGTCCCCGGGTCAGCCCGCGGGTCACCAGCAAGGAGGAAGAGATGGGCATGTTTGACGATCTCGACGAAAAGGCCAATGAACTCGCCGCGAAGGCCAAGGCCGCCCTCGAGAACAAGGACGAGCTGTTGGCCAAGGCCAAGGAACGGATGGATCAGGCGATCGCGGATGCGAAGGAGGAGCTGCAGGATTTCCGCGAGGAGGCAACGGAGGAATTGAGCGAGCTGCGCGCCAAGGCCAAGGAAGGCTTCCAGGGAGCCCGCGAGCGCGTGGCCGATCTGATGGACAAGGATTGCACTCCGGACGGCCCGAAGGTGGAAGTGGTCGTCGAACCGGCAGCCGCCCCGGAACCCGAGCCGACCGAGCCCCCCGCCTCCAGCTGACCGACCCACCCCCCCCGGGGCATCCCGGGGGGATGTTTCACCCCTGCACCAGCTGCGCATCAACCTTCCCCGTGTCGGCGGCGTAACAAGGCCGTGGTGCGACAGGGCGCTCCCGCCCTGGATCGTACCGACAGACCCGACACCGGATTGCGGACATGTCGCTTCGCTCATTTGCTCGATGGACGAGCTCCCTCGCCAGCCTGTTCGTGCTGACGGCCCTGACGTCCTCTCCCCTCGCGGCGCAGACGGGCAGCAGCGTGGACTGGATCACTGGCACCATCACCGACGGCACCGACAAGCCGATTGTGGGGGCCAACATCGAGGTCTACAGCATTGAACTCGATGTGACCAAGAACACGACGACCAACGACAAGGGACGCTATTCGATCGCGTTCAACGACGGCGGTGGTCGCTATCGCGTCACGGTGCGCGCCATCGGCAAGACGCCGTTCATTCAGAACGTCTCGCGCAATGAAGACGACGACCGCATCAACCTGAACGTCAAGTTGGGCGACCGTCCGGTGGTCCTCTCCGACATTCGGACCCAGACCGTGCGCGCGCAGGGCGACCAGAACGAGCGCGCGACGCCGGGCAGCACGGAACGGAATGTCGGCGCGGAACAGCTCGCCCGACTCCCGATCGACGCCTCCGACCTCGCTGCCCTCGCGCAGCTGGTGCCGGGTGTGATCGTGACCGCGGGCTCCGACTCGACGGCGACCTCGTTCAATGTCGCGGGCCAGAGCGGTGCCGCGAACAACATTGTCGTTGACGGCACCTCGAATGGTGGCACGTTGCCGGCCGATGGTATCCGCACCACCCGCGTCATCACCAACACTTACGACGTCTCGCGTGGCCAGTTCTCCGGTGGACAGGTGTCGGCGACGACGCGTGGCGGCAGCAACCGTCAGCAGGGTTCGATCAGCGGCAACTTCCGTGACCGCAACCTCGCCTTCGGCGAAGCGACCAAGGACGTCTTCACGGCCGGTCAGACCTCGCAGCAGGTCGGCGCCGGATTCGGTGGGCCGCTGCGCCGCGACAAGCTCTTTCTGTTCGGCTCGTTCAACGTGAACCGCTCGGTGAACCCGATGGCGTCGCTGGACGCCGCTGATGCCGCCACCCTGCTGCGCTTGGGTGCTTCGCCGGACTCGGTCGCGCGTTTCATCACGCTGGCCGATGCGACGGGCCTGACCAGCAAGGTTGGCCCGGTCGATCCGAACCGGACGCAGGATCGCTTCTCCGGATCGCTGCGCTTCGACTGGAACGTGGCCGATCGGCACATCCTCCAGATGCGTGGCGACCTGAACACTACGACCTCGGATCCGACGCGTGTCGGCGCGACTCAGCTGCCACAGGTCGGCGGCAACCAGAGCAGCAATGGTGGCGGCTTGCAGGTGACGTTGGTCTCGCGTCCCTCGGTCGACCTCTCGAACGAACTCCGGGCGTACGGCTCGCTCAGCAACAACGAGTCCACCCCGTTCCTGTACGTCCCCGTGGGTCGGGTGTTGAACCAGTCCACGTTGGATGACGGTCGGGTCAGCACCAACACCTTCGGCTTTGGTGGCAACTCGGGGCTGCCGACATCCTCCAAGAGCAAGAGTCTGGAGGTCACCAACAACCTCTCCTACTTCATGGGAGGTGGCGCCCACCGCATCACGATTGGTGGCTTGATGAACCTGCAGAGCTTCACGCAGGACAACACCAACAACCGGTACGGCACCTACACGTACAACTCGATCGCCGCGTTCGCTGCCAACACCCCGGATCAGTTCACCCGGACGTTGCAGCCGTTGATCCGTGATGGCTCGTCGATGAACTCGGCGATTTTCCTCACGGATGTGTGGCGCAAGGGTCGGAACCTGCAGTTGACCTACGGCGGGCGGCTGGAGTACTCGAGCTTCGGCGGCGCCCCGGCGCGCAACGCCGACGCAGAGGCCAAGTTCGGGGTCCGCACGGACCTGCTGCCGACCGAGACCTACTTCTCACCGCGCGTCGGCTTCTCCTGGACGATCCCTGCGGCCGAACAATCCGGCTTCGGTCAGTCGGGCTTTGCCCCTCCGGCCGTGGTCCTCCGTGGCGGGCTCGGCGTGTTCCGCGGCACCATGTCCAGCAACCTGCCGGCATCGGCGCAGGCGCAGGCCGGCTTCAGCAACACCGAAACGCAGCTGGTCTGCACCGGTGCCGCTGTGCCGCTGCCGAATTGGAACTCGTTCGCCGCCAGCTCGGGAACGATTCCTGACCAGTGCCTCAACAATCAGTCCACCCCGGTCATCGCCGGTGTACCGACCATCACGACCTACGACGCGACGTATGGCGCCGCGAAGACCATCCGCGGCTCCCTCGGTGCAACGCGCCGACTGACCGCCTTCTTCACTTTGACGGTGGACGCATCCTACGTGAAGGGCATTGGGCAGGCCGGCTCCCGGGACCTGAACCTCAACCTGGCCACGCCCTTCCAGCTGGCAAACGAAGGGAACCGCCCGGTCTACATCGATCCCTCGAAGATCGGCACCACCGGCGTCATCCCCTTCAGCGCGACGCGCAAGTTCACGCAGTATGGCTCGGTGAACGAGTCCTTCAGCACACTGGAAAATGAGACCAAGCAGGTCACCACCTCGATGAACTGGTTCAATACCCGTGGATCGAGCCTCTCGGCCAACTACACCATGCAGTTTGCGCGCGACCAGGGCGGTAGCGGTGGTGGTGGCGGCCGGGGCGGCGGTGGCGGCGGAAGCAGCCTCACGGCCGGCAACCCGAACGACTATGTCTGGGCCCGCTCAAGCAACGAGCGTCGCCACAACATTCAGCTGAACTTCACCAAGGTCTTTTCACAGAAGTTCGAGTTGACGGCGATCGGCAGCATGGCGTCGGGGTCGCACTACTCCCCGATCGTGAGCCGCGACATCAACGCCGACGGTTCGCGGAATGACCTTGCCTACGTCTTCAATCCGACGACGGCCGCTGATCCGGCTATCGCCGCGGCGATGCAGAAGCTCCTCAGCGAGGGCTCAAGTGGTGCCGTAAGCTGTCTGAAGTCACAGCTCGGCAAGGTGGCCGAGCGGAACAGCTGCACCGGTCCGTGGCAGCCGTCCTTGAACTTGCAGGTCAACCTCAAGCCGGGCGGGTTCCAGAACCGGCTTGCGATCTCCTTCCAGACGATCAACCTGCTCGGCGGGCTGGATGAGTTGGTCAACGGCGCGGACAACCTCAAGGGGTGGGGCGGCTTCTCGAGCCCTGACGCCACGCTCCTCGCGGTCACCGGCTTCGACCAGGCCACCAAGACCTACAAGTACAGCGTGAACGAGCGCTTCGGTGCCACCGGCGGCAACGCGACGGCCGTGCGCTCACCGTTCCAGATCGGCGTGAACATGCGCTACACTATCGGCTTCGATCAGCGCCGGGCGATGCAGCAGATGGCGTTCGGAGCAGCGGGCGCCGCGGGTGGGGCGAACGCTGGGTCGACGTTCGTGGCGCAGCTGCTTGCCAACCTCCCGTTCAATGCGGCGCAGATCGCACTGGAGCGGAAGGACTCGCTGGTCCTCGCACCCAAGCAGATCGCCGAGCTGCAGGCGTGGGTGGACTCCTCGCAGGCGGCGCTGAAGCCGCTGGCCACCGCGCTCGAGGAAGCCGCCAAGACAGCCGGCGGCAACACGCAGGCGTTGATGCCGCAACTGGGCCCGATTCTCGAGGCCTACAACGGCAACCAGATTACGGCGATCGAGATCACCAAGAAGGTCCTGACCGACGTGCAGTGGTCCTTGATGCCGGAAAGCGCGAAGTCGCCGGCCGGTCTCGGCCGCCTCTTCCAGCCGCAGGGCGGGCAGCAGGGCGGTGGTCAGGGTGGCGCGGGTGGCGTCCGTCGTCCGGGCGGCGGGGGCGAGTAAGCTTCGCCATCGCGGCAACGCGAAAGGGGGCCCCGATTCGTCGGGGCCCCCTTTTGCCGTTCGCCAGCGAGTGCGCGGCCGCTACTTCACGCGCTCGATGTACGCGCGCTCACGCGGATTGACTCGGACACGCTCGCCCTGCTCGACGAAGTCAGGCACCTGCACCGTCACGCCATTGCTGAGCACGGCGGGCTTGCTGCTGTTCGACTTGGTGGCGGTCCGCATGACGGGAGCGGTTTCGGTGACTTCGAGCTCCATCGAGCTCGGCAGCTTGAAGGAAATCGGCTTCCCCTCAAGCCAGACCGCCTCGAACTTCATCTCGGCCTGCATCCAGGCGGCGTCGTCGCCCACCATCTCGGGATCGAAGGTGAACTGCTCGTAGGTATCGGCATCCATCACATGGACGCCGTTGCCATCGGCGTAGAGGACCTGCATCTCCTTGGTATCGAGTCGCGCCTCTTCCACCGTTTCCGTCGCGCTGAATCGGTGATCGAGTTGCATCCCATTCCCGAGGTTCCGGAGCTTCACCTGAACGAAGGCGCGCAGATTGCCCGGGGTCCGGTGCGTGAAATCCATGACGAGATGAGGCTTCCCGTCAAAATAGATCACGTTGCCCTTGCGGATGTCATTCGCTTTCATGGCTACACTCGCGGTGGTCGTCGTGCCGGTGGGACGTGTCCCCACCGATTCTGCCCCAAGATAATCCCACTCCGGATCTCGGGGAGGCCGACGACCCGGGCGTGCTACGCCACCGACGATCGGTGGACCGCGGCGAGGAGCTCTGATGCCGTGAACGGTTTCCGAAGCACCGCCGCCTCGCGGTCGCAACTGGCCGGATCTCCGCTCATCAGGACCACGTGGAGCGCCGGGTGTTCGCGTCGGACGATCTCGGCCAACTGGACCCCATCGAAACGCGGCATATGAATATCGGTCAAGACAGTACCAATGCAGTGACCCGCGACGTCTCGCAACAGCTCCAGCGCCGCCTCGCCATGCTCGGCTTCCAGCACCCCGTACCCGGCCCGTCGAAGGACTCGTGCAGTCACATTGCGGATCCATTCGTCGTCGTCGACAACCAGCACGGCCTCGGTGTCGGCGGACTCCGCGATGAGATGGGCGGCGGCGGCCTGTTCCGGGAATGCCACCGTGATGCGAGTGCCCTCGGTTGCCCCAGTGTCGACGATCACCTGACCACCGTGCTGCCGCACCATCCCGTGCAACACAGCCAAGCCAAGCCCACTCCCCAATCCAGGAGGCTTCGTCGTGAAGAACGGTTCGAAGAGGCGCGCCAGTGTGGCGTCGTCGATCCCGCCTCCGCTGTCGTGGACACTCAGGGTGACGTAGGCTCCCTCCGGGAGCTCTCCGTGGCGATGCAGGCGCGGGGTGCTCACCACCATGCGGGACGTCGCAATCGTCAGGGCACCACCGAGGGGCATGGCATCACGGGCGTTCACCACCAGTGTGAGCAGCACCTGCTCCAACTGTCCGAGCTCCATCATCACCCACGGCGCCGACGAATGCAGCTCCTCCGTCACGGTGATGAACGGCCCGGCAAGCCTTGGCAGCAGTGGCCGCAGTTTGGCAATGACGGCGTGCAGGTCGATCGGGGACCGCGGCCGATGGTTCGCGCCGGCCACGGACTCGAGCTGCCGCAGCACCAGCGAGCTCCGCTGCAGCGACTCGCGAAGCCCGTCGAGACGTTGATGCAGCGACGCGTCGTGATGCCCCTCCAGCTCCGCCACGATCTCTCGGAGCGTGACGTTCGCATCGGCCACCATCGGGCCGAGCTCACGAGACACACCGTGCGCCAAGCGGGCGATCGCGTCCATCTTCTCGACGTGGCGACGGCGAGCACACGCTGTCGCTTCCTGGTTGATTGCCTCTGCTGTTGCCTGCACCATCAGCACTCCATCATCACACGGTGTCCAAGGGCGGGCGATCCTTTCCCGCATGCGCACCACAAACGCAAGCGGTGGGCCGCGCGGGAGTGGATGGCAACTCGTTACGCATCAAGCAGTTAGCAAGAGCCCATCCACCACACACCATTTCCGGATCGAAAGTGCGGGATCGCTGCGACGGTCCGGCGCCACAGCCGATTCCCCCGCGCGCATTGCCGCAAGCGCATTGCCGCAGGCGCTCCGTCCCGGCACACTTCACCATGATCCCACTGACCGATCGGTTCCGCGCACTCTCCCCCCGCCAGCGGTGGGCCGCCGGCGTGGTGGCCGTTGTGCTCGTTGGCGCATTGGGAATCCGGAGCGTCCGCTGGGGCCTCGGGCGACGCGCCGTCGAGATCGTCGACCCGGCCATTCGCGAGTGGGCACAGCGGGAGGTGGCGCGCCTCTCACATGGCCGGTACCAGCTCACCCTCTCTCCCATTCAGGTGGACGAGGTCCGGCGGCGCGTCTCGATCGACACCATCCTGCTGCGCACCGACCTGACGGCCACTTCCGCTCAGGCAACCGCCCTTCCGGTCGTCGCGCTGCAATTCCTCGGCTGTGCCGTGGAGGGGATCGATCTGGACCGCCTGACGTCTCGGCGTGGGCTTCACGCCGAGCGCGCCGGCTGCGAATCGCTGCAACTAGTGGGGGAAGTGAATCCGCCACCTGCGGAGAGCGATCCGCTTGTTGATACCGAAGGGGCATTCCTCGCCCTCTCCGAGAATCTGGAATTGCCACGCGCGATCCCCTTTGTCCGGGTCGACTGGGTCAGCTTTCCGCATACCGAGCTCTCGCTTGGCATCACGGGTCGCACCGGGCGGCGTACCTCGCTGAATCTGGATGAATTCGCGGTTCAACTCGATTCGTTCGACTATGACCCCAAGCAGGCCGCACGCGAGCGGCGCCCGCTCCTGGCTCGGGATGTCACGATCCGCGTCAGCGGATTTCGTGGCAGCCAGGAGACCACCAACTCGCTGGCGTTCGATTCCCTCTCGGCCTCATTGGCGCGCGGAAGCGTGGCATTGGATGGATTCCGATACGAACCCGTCGCCGGCTCAGTCGGTGACTCCGTCGGCATCCAGTCTCTGGCCGTCGCGACCCTCGCACTGACCGGCGTCGACTGGCGCGCCTATTTCACGGCCGGGGACCTGCGACTCTCGACACTCCGAGGAGCCGGCGTGTTGCTGCGCTTCCCGCCGCCAGCCGCTGCGCCGAAGTCGACAGCCAGTGTTTCTGACGCACAGCCCCCCATTCCCAGCCGAACGGTCGGGGCTATCCTGCGCGCGCTCGGCCGAGACGTGCGACTCGACTCGCTGGCAATCGAAGATTTCACGATGATCGAGGGCGCCGCGCGTGGCGACAGTGTCATCACCACCCTGACACAGCTCGACGTCCTGGGCGTGCATTTTGACGACCGCGCGACCTGGGACACCCCATTCCCGGTGGGCAAGGTTCGCCTCTTGGCGGTCGGTCTGGCGCGCCGCCAGCGGGATGCCCAGCTCCTTGTCCAACGCCTCGCCGTGAGCGTCCCTTCCGGGACGGCGCAGATCGACTCGCTCCGGCTCGGTCCCGACGGCTCTGACGCCGCGTTCCAACGCCGGAACCGCTACCGGACCGACCGCCTCGTGCTCTCCGCTGCATCGATCAACGTGGCCGGCCTCGATTTCCCTGCCTATCTCCAGCGCGGCGTTTTTCGGAGTCGTCTCGCCGCAGCATCAGATGTCGACTTCGACTTGCTCACGGATAAGCGGAAAGCGACCGCCCCAGGGCGCCAAACCCCCAACCGATACCCGCAGCGATTCCTCCGCGAGCTTGGGCTCAGCATGCAGGTTGACACGGTCACCCTGACCGGGGAAGCGCGGTATCGTGAACATGCACTCGACGCGCCTCGGCCCGGGACGGTCGTATTTCGAGATCTCCGCGCCACCCTGCTGGGCTTCTCCACGGATCCTGCGGGTGATTCCGCCGCAGCGCCCTTCCGGTTGATCGCGGACGCCAAGTTGATGGGCCGCGGAGCGTTCCATTTCGAGCTGGAGCTGCCGCTCTTCAGCGAGACCTTCGCGATGACCTACCGCGGACGTCTCGGCCCGATGCCCACGGAGGCGCTGAATGCGTTCGCCGCGGACGGCGCCGGTGTCCGATTCACCAGCGGTAGCATCCAGAGCATCCAGTTCGAGGCCACCGTCTCGGGCGGACGAGCGCGCGGGCGCATCATGCCGCGCTGGGAGGGTCTGGGTGTCGAATTCCCTGGCATGTCGCGAAAGAGCACGGGCCTGCTCGGCGGCATCAAGCGCGCGGCGGCCAAGTTCATCGCGAACGCCTTTCTCGTCCGGGATGACAACCGTACTGGGGAGAAGGAACCGCCGCAAAACGGAGTAATTGACCACCGGTGGACCGGTCGGGAGAGCCTTCCCCAATTTCTGTGGAACTCGCTGCGCGACCCGCTCGTCGGGTTGATGCGGAAGTAGGCCCTATGGCGCTTCCCGTGCGCGCTGGTGATCTTTCCCGCTCCTCGCGCCCGCCAATCGGGTTCCGGTAGCCGACGACTCTCACTCGGA
>JAHECN010000143.1 GCA_024641735.1 Gemmatimonadota bacterium
TCAAGCGCAACCGGACCACCGACTACCAGACGCTCAGTGCCGGCGTCGATCGCGCCCTCAACGCGCAGACCTCCCTCTCCGTCTCAGCGCTCGGCAATCGCGAGAAGATCATCGACAAGGGCGACAACCCGTACTTCCGGGGCGATCTCACCAATCGCTACCGCTTCTGGCAATTCCTCGAGGACGAGGTCAAGTACACTGCCTTCGCGTCAGCAGTCCTCACGCACCGCTTCCGGCAGCCGGGGCACACATTCACGGTCACTAGCAACTACTCGTTCCATCGCGAAGACGAGAAGTACTTCTTCACCAATACGCTCCCCGACTTCGTTGGCGAGGATTCCTTCAAGCTCCTCTCCGACGAACACATCGGCGATCTCAATGCCGACTACGTCCGGCCGCTCCGACAGGGGCGCCTGGAGCTCGGCTTCAAGGGGCGCTACCGCTCGATCCCCGTCAACATGCAGTTCTTTCCCGGTGATCGGTCGCCGATCGACAGCGGCGCGGGCGGCTGGGCGAAGTACCGCGAGAAGATCCCCGCTGTCTACGGCACCTACGTCTTTGAGGGGCCGAAGCTTGAACTCGAGGGTGGCGTGCGCATCGAGCGGGTGTCGGTGGACTACGACGTCAATCCGAATCACAACACCTATCGGAGCGACGGATACCGTTACACCCGCCCGTTCCCTACGGTGCGTGTGGCGTGGAAGTTCGATGACGCCCACAAGGTGTCACTCTTCGTCAATCGGCGCGTGGACCGCCCGAACGAAGTCGATATCCGCATCTTCCCGAAGTATGACGAACCGGAACTGATCAAGGTCGGGAATCCCGGTCTCCGGCCGCAGTTCACCACCTCGGTCGACCTCGGCTATCGCACGGCGTGGGGCAACGGCTCCTTCTACGCTGCCGGCTATCATCGCATCGTCGACGCGACCATCACCCGCATCGCCACGCAGGCGCCGGGGAGCACATTGCTGTACAACGTCTTCCAGAACGCTGGGCGGAGTCGGATCACCGGGTCGGAGCTGGTGTTGCAGCAGACGATGTCGCCGGCGGTGTCACTCAGCGTGAACGCCAACCTCTACCGCACCACGGTCGGCGCCTTCACCGTCGTGAACCTCTATCCGGTGCCGGTGACCTACTCCGCGGAGCAGGAGTCACGGACCTCGGGTTCGCTGAAGGTGAATGGCAACATCAAGCTCCCCGGCGAGTGGGAGACTCGGGTGTCGAGCATCTACCTCGCGCCAGACCTCTTTCCGCAGGGGCGCATTGGCAGTCGCTACTCGCTGGATATTGGCGTGCGGAAAAGCGTGATGCACGGCCGCGGCGAAATCGTTGCCAACGCCACCGACCTGCTCAACACGATGCAGATCCGCCGCACCATCACCGGCACCGATTTCCGGATGGAGAGCACCGACTACCTGGAGACCCAGGTGGTACGCGTGGGGTATACCTGGAAGTTCTAGGAGAACGGAGAACAGAGAGCAGAGAACGGAGAACAGAGAACGGCGAACGGCTGCAGTCCCGTTCCCTGTTCCCCCTCACCCCTCACCCTCTATCTTCCACCCCCATCCCCTACACGAGACCCCACATGCGCCTCGCCTTTCCGCTCCTCTCCGCCGCTGCCCTGCTGACGGCGTGCGCGCCGAGTGTCTCTCCGGTTCCCGCTCCGGTCCCTGGCGTCCGGGTGCAGTCGTGGGCGGTCTCGGTGCGGGACACCGCCGCCAAGGACATCTACATCCGGAACGACGGCGAGGAGGATCTCGTGATCACCTCGATGCAACTCTACGGCTGCCAGAACCTCAAGCAGGAGTGCAAGGTCTACGCGCCCAACGTCGTGCTCCCGGCCGGCAAAACGGTGAAGGCGATGCGGCTCGAGCCGGAGAACACCAAGCTGACCTGGAAGTACCAGTACACCTACGCGACGCGATTGATGACCGCCGCGCGCGCTCCCATCGCCAGCAGCACCAGCGTCGTCACCGGTTTCTCGCGCATCGGCATGGTCCCCTTCGTCGGACTCGGCGGCGCAGAAGAATTCGTCGCCCGCGTCCCGCCAGTGATTGGGACTGCGCAGTGCAATCCGTCCGGACCCGGTCCGGCAGGAATCACGACGCTGATGATGGTGATGGTCGGCGACGCGTCGACCACGCCCTCGCTCTTCTTTGTGGATCTCGATGGGGCAGGGAAGGCGGTGCTCTACACCGAGATGCGTGGCAACCTGCGCACGGCGCCCGGCACACCGGGCTCAGATACGCTGCCACCACGCACCACCATCTCCGTGCGCGTGCAGCAGGGCATTGCCAACCTGCTCAACGAAGGCGGCGGCAAGCCGGCGGAGTACTACGCCGTGACCGGTCCTGCGGTCATGACCGCGAAGGCGTTGGGGAATCCGGCGGAGATGATGGCGCGGGTGATCAAGGAGTGCGGCAAGTAGCGGAGAATGAGGCGTCGGAGGTCGTAAGTCGTAGGTCATAGGTCATAGGTCGTAGGGGCGAGGCATGCCTCGCCCCAGTCGTAGAAGTCGTGGTGCTTTTCCCCCTCACCCCTCCCCCCTCACCCCTCACCATCCATCATCCATCATCCCAATCCTCCCTGCCAATACCCCACATCAATCCACTTTCCAAACTTGAAGCCCACCTCTTTCAGTTGTGCCACCTGCGTCATCCCGAACTTCTCGTGCAACGCCACGCTCGCCGCGTTAGGCAGCGCGATCCCACCGAGCACGGAGTGGAAGCCGCGCGCCTTGAGGAGCGGGAAGAGCGCACCATAAAGCGCGGAGCCGAGTCCTTGGCCGCCGTGCGCAGGATCGAGGTAGACGGTGACCTCGGCCGTGAAGCGATAGGCGCAGCGCCCTTTCCATTTGCTCGCGTGGGCGTAGCCCAGCACCGCTCCGTCGCGTTCGGCCACAAGCCAGGGGAGCTCCGCCGCCTCGGTCTCAACAAACCGCTCGGCCATCGTCGTCGCCGAGACCGGCTCCTCCTCGAAGGTGACGATGGTGTCGGTGATGTAGTGGTTGTAGATCCGCGCCACCGCATCGGCGTCGGCTGCCGTGGCGGGGCGTATGGTAACGCGTTGTGAAGGGGTCATCCGAGATGCTCCTGGCGCCACATGGTTCGAATCCAATGTTACACCACTCCGTATCAGGACGAGAGATCTCTTGCCCGTCGTTCGCTGTGCCCGCTTGACTCCCGCTTGACCCCCCCGCACGACCCTTCTCCCAGGCATCAATTCACTGGGAGGATCCATGTACCCCGCCACACAGCCGTTCCGCACCGCCTTGACACTCCTGCTGCTGGCCACGTTGGCTGGCTGCGACTTTGGCTCGGGCTGCTGTGGGGCCGGCGACCCCAGCTACCACCTCGTGCTCGATGGCTTGACCAAGGGCCGCGAGATCTCCGAGTACCTCGCCGAAGAAGAGATGGACCAGATCGGTTCCGGGAATGCGATCCTCGGCCAAGGAGGTCCCGTTGCCGTACCCGGGAAGGTCAGCGCCTCGCTGCGATTCGGACGCGCCGCGCGATCGGTGCCCACCCTCGCGGGAACCACGCTCTCGGAGGTCACCAGCGCGTCGTCCGTGATCCCCGTCACCAGTGCATCCGTGATGAAGGTCCAGCTGGACGTCGCGCTGCCCGTCATCGCAGGGTTCACGGTGGGCGAATCGAAAATCTTCTCCTTCGAACTCCTCGGCAGCGCCACCCTCCTTGGGAAGCACGGCGCCTCTGATCTCAACGTGCAGCAGGGTACGACGACCCTCGGCTTCGGGTCGCGCCTCGGCATCCTCCGGGAGACGCATGGTCTCCCGGGAATTGCCATCACATCCATGCGGCGTTCCGTGCCGGCACTCTCCTGGGAAGCACGCGGTATCCCAACCGCAGAAGGACACGAAGCCACCCTTGGTATGAACGATTTCAGTGGCAAGCTCACCAGTCACCGCATCAGCGCCGCGAAGGAGTTCGGTGTGGCCGGTGTCACGGTCGGGTGGGGTCGCGACTTGTTGAACGGCGAATACATCCAGACCGCGCTCGTGAACGGGGAGACGCCGACGAGACGAACGGAACGCCCTGGCCTCGGCGGTCGCCGCTCCGTCCTCTTCGTCGGGGGCTCCTATGCCCTTCGCGATGGTGTGCAACTCGCCGCCGAAGTGATTCGGTCCACGCGCACGGCCCCGTTGTATCCGATCAATCAGGTGGGCACGGAGGGGCGGTCGCGGACGCACCTGACAGTGGGGGTGCGGGTGGGAGGGTGACAGAGAACAGAGAACAGCGAGTCACACAGGGATCACATTCGGGAGGGGAAGATGACTTGCCATACAAGCACGGTACGACGCAGCATCATGCTGCTGCTCACCGGCGGAATCGCTACCGCCTGCTACAGCTGGCAATCCGTACCCGCGCCCTACACTCAACTGCAGAGTGCCGAGGCGAAAACGGAGTACCGCATTACCACGACGCGTGGAGCGGAACTCTGGCTCTCCGCGGTCCAGTTTCGCAACGACTCCCTCATCGGGATCTGGAATGACAATGGCGCGATGATGGCCGGGGGTGTCCCGACCATGGAGGTCAAGTCTATCATGGCGCGGCAGCAGGACGTGGGCCGTACCATGGGGCTCGTGCTCCCGCTCGCGCTGGCGGGGATCGTGATTGCGACGCGGACCAACCCGCCACCGCCACCACCGCCGAAGCCGATCGGGCCGATTTCCTGCCCGCTGATCTACAGCTGGGACGGCAGCGTGTACCGCCTCGACTCGGGCACGTTCGGCGGCGCCATCACACCGGCACTCGCGCGCACCGACATGGACAACTTGATCTACGCTCGACCGTTCGGCGGCGTCTTGAAGTTCCGGATGACGGCCGAGGCGCCGGAGACGGAACACGTCGATGCGATCACGGTGCTGGCGATTGACCATCCTGTCGGCACGACTGTCGCGCCGGACGCCCGCGCCAACGGCACCTTCCACGCGCTCGGCAAATTGCAGGCGCCGATCGCCGCGCGGGACCGGATGCGCGTCGACGTGTTGCCGCGCCTCGTCGCGCAGGATGACATCTCCTGGGAACCGCGCCTCGATGGTCGGGATCCCAGCAACGACACGCACATCCGAGATGGCGTCGAGGTGACCTTCACGCGGCCGGCGTCCAACCAGGTGCAGCTCGTTGTTGATGGACAGAACACGGAGTGGGCTGCGCAACTGATGGGCGAGATGGTCGCGGCGCATGGTCGCTTGACGGCCGCCTGGTACGATCCCGCAACCACCGTGGCGGCGTCGGCGCCGATCGCCAAGGCGCAACGCGAGGAAGGTTTCCTCACCGTCGAACTCTGGAACGGTGCAGCGTGGATGCCGGTCGGTGGCATCTGGGAAGCGGGCCCCGAAGTGGCGAAGCGCCAGGTGCTGCCACTCGATCTCACCGGCGTGCCGGGAGAGGTCATACGTCTCCGACTCGAATCGGCGCCCGCCTTCTGGTCGATCGACTTCGTCGGCCTCGGCGTGCAGGTAGACGTGCCGGTGACGACTCACACGCTCACGATGACGCAAGCGTCCTCCACCAAGTATCCCGACGCCCTCTCCCGACTCACGACTCGCGACTCGCGACTCGTCGACATGGAACAAGGCGACGTCGTCGAGCTCACCGTCCAGGACGCCGCCCCGGTGGCGCGTGGGATGACGCGTTCCTATCTGCTCCGCAGCAGCGGCTGGTATCGCGTGCATGGTCGCGACACGGAAGCGCCGATCACCGCCACCCTGGCCGCACTCGCGGCACCACACGGCGCCGCCAGGCAGGCGGTCGTCCGATTGAATGAGGCGCTGGCGGCACTCGCCGCCAACGCACAACATGTCGGCCAGCGCTGACATCTGGATCACCGGCCTCGGCGCGCACACCGCCGCCGGGGCCGGGAGCGCGGCGCTCGCGGCCGCGCTCGCCACGAGCCGCACGCTCGCGGCACCATCGAAGGACATGCACGACCGCTGGGTCGCCCGCGCACCCGACCCCGAGATCGGCCACCTCGGCAAACGGGTGAGTCGGAGTGCCGCGCTCTTCATCGCGGCCGCGCGCGAAGCGTGGGAAGCGGCGGGGAGTCTGTCCGATGTGGCTCCCGATCGCATCGCGGTGATCGAAGGGAGTTCCCTCGGGCCGACGGGCGACTTGCTTGCGGCAGAACGAGCGCGCGCCGAGGACGGCTATCCGGCGCGCGTCCATCCGGCGCACGTCTTTCGGATGATGCTCGGTGCCGGGAGCGCAGTGTTTGCGCAGGAGATCGGCGCGCAGGGATCCGTGTTTGCACTCTCCGCGGGGAGCACGTCCGGGGCGATGGCCATCATCGAAGGATGGGCGAAGCTGCGCGCCGGACTCGCCGACGTGGTGGTGGCGGGAGGCGCCGATGCGCCGCTGGATGCGGAAGTGATCGCGACCTTTCATGCCG
>JAHECN010000144.1 GCA_024641735.1 Gemmatimonadota bacterium
CAGGATCCCCGCGATCCAGTGGGAGAATGACGTCGCACCAAACCCAAGCGCGAGAATGACCATCAGATCATCGAACCCGGTGAGCCGAGCGGTCTCGCGCTGGAGGGCCTCGATGCGATGCTTCAGGTCATCGATTGCACTGGTATCGGCACCGGCGCGCGCATCGATTTCCGGTGCGCGCCCCGCGAGAAAGAGCAGGACGGCAAGCCAGAGATTGGCGATCACGATGTCGACCGCCACGAATTTCCCGAAGATCCCCGGTCCGGCCTCGAACACTTCCTTCATCGCGGCCTGATTGGCTCCGCCACCGATCCAGCTTCCGGCCTGCGTTGCCATGCCGCGCCATGTTGCCTCGACACCAGCGTCTCCCAAGAGGGAGGGGTCGATGGCGCCCGCAACCGCCAACGCAATCGGGCCACCGATCACGATGCCCACCGTGCCGGTCAGGAACATGATCAAGGCCTTGGGGCCGAGCTTGAGGATGCCGCGGATATCGATGGAGAGCGTCAGCAGGACGAGTGCGGTGGGGAGCAGATAATCTCGCGCCATGGGATACAGCTTGGAGCTCGCGCCATCGATGATGCCAGCGGAGTTGAGCAATCCCGGAACGAAATACGCCAGGAGCACTGTCGGCATGATGCGATAGAAGCGCTGCCAGCCAGACGATTCGAGCCGACTAGTATGGAAGATGACTCCAAGGATCGCCATCAGGATCCCGAGGACGACAGTATCGTTGGTGATCAGCGCAGCTTCCGGCATTCGGCAGTCTCCGTCCCGCGCGCGTCGGTGCGACGCACTGGGAATCTCTGGCTGTGGTGGGGGCGAACGGGTGCGACGCCTGTCCTAGGCCTGCTCCACCGCCCGACCCACGATGATGGTGATGTTGTCCGTGCCGCCGCCGTCGAGCGCGTCTTGCAAGAGTTGCTCACAGACCTGGCGCGCTCCAGTCATGGTGCGGAGCCGTTCAGCGATCTGGTCGTCTGATACATGTTTGGTCAGGCCGTCGCTACAGAGGAGATGCACCATCCCCCACTCGGAGGCGATCCGGGTGACCACGGGCGTGGTCTGCTGTGCGCCAATGGCGCTCGACAAGATGTGGTTGAGCGGAGAGCGATGTTGGTCGGACCGCTTGAGGATTCCCTGATCGACCAAGTCTTGCGCCATGGTCTGGTCCCGCGAGACTTGTGTCAGGGTATCATCGCGGAAGAGATAGTAGCGAGAATCGCCGACCTGCAACAGATAGAACCACGGCCAGACTCCGATCCACAGCGTCAGGGTCGTGGCCATCCCCTGCGTCTCGCCAGATTCCGCGGCCCGAGCCAGCACCTTCGCGTGGCTCGCGAGCGCCGCAGACTGCAACAAGTCCACAAAATTCTCTTCCCGTGCATCACCCAGGTTGTACGTGCGCGTGCTCTGTGTCAGATAGGTCGTCACTTCTTCGAGGGCGATCCGACTCGCTTCCTCACCGTGCGCCCTGCCACCAACCCCGTCGGCGATCATCGCCAGAAAGGCAAATCGCTCATCAGCCTCGGAGAGATCGTGCTTACTGGGGAGTGACGTTGCGATCACTTCCAATCGATTCTGCACGGCGGCCAGCAAAAAATGATCTTGATTGTCACGCCGTACCTTGCCGACGTGCGTGAGCCCCCAGACATCAATTTCTTCATCACGGGGCTTGCGCGGGGGACTGGGCATCGTGGCGGTCCTGACAGGAGGGACGGCATTGCAGCAGCAACGGACTGTTCCGAAATATGGCCTCCGACGATGGGGTCCGTAACCCCTTGGCCCGGGATGGTACATTTCGGCATGCACCGCCTTCCGCTCCACGCCGCAACACTGCTCGCTCTCGCCCTGCCGCTGCATTCCCAGGCCGCGTCGCCAGTGCGTCATTATCAGGCACCCTACCTGCCTCGGGCGCCGCAGGTGGATGGGCGACTGAGCGATTCCGTGTGGCAGGCGGTACCGTGGAGCGAGTTCTTCGTCGACATCGAAGGGGAACGTCGTCCCCCCCCGACGTGGCGCACGCGCGTGAAGATGGCATGGGACAGCACAGCCCTCTACATCGCGGCCGACCTGGAAGAGCCGCACCTGTGGGGAACACTCACTACACGAGACGCCGTCATTTTTCACGACAACGACTTTGAGTGGTTCATCGACCCTGACGGTGACACCGAGCGCTATTTCGAACTTGAGGTCAACGCCCTCGGGACAATTTGGGATCTGTTTCTGACGCGACCGTATCGGAAGGGTGGGCGCCCGATCAATGCGTGGAATATTGACGGACTTCGGTCGGCCGTCGCACTCGACGGCACACTCAACGATCCGCGCGACCGTGACCGCGGCTGGAGCGTGGAGATGGCGATTCCGTGGGAGGCCTTCGCCGACAGCGGACGCACGCGCATCCCACCCGTCCCTGGTAGTTCGTGGCGCATCAACTTTTCGCGCGTGCAGTGGGACCTTGATGTCGTCGATGGACAGTACCGGAAACGCGCGGCGCCGGACGGCAAGGCACTGCCGGAGCACAACTGGGTCTGGTCACCCCAGGGAGAGATCAACATGCACATCCCGGAGCACTGGGGCCGGGTGACCTTTCTGCCGCCACGGTGACCACCTACAGGAATGCGGTTACGTTTTTCAGCTACTCCAACTGGTACAACTGAACTGTTCGGTGAACGACCTCTCCCGGAGCCATGATGACCGATCGCCGGACCTTTCTTGCCGCCCTCGGGGCAAGCACGATCAGCAGCCGACTCACTGCCCTGCCCACACTCTGGGGGGGCGGCAGTGCGTTCTCGGCATGGACCTGGGTGCACGGGGGATCCGCCACCATCGACCTGGCTGGGTGGAAGACGCGCTACGCCAGACTCCGCGACGCAGGCATTACCGGAGTCCTGGTCAGCGGCGGGGACACCGCGATGCATGTAGAAGCCGCCCACTCTCAGGGGATGGCCTTGCATCGCTGGGTCTGGACGCTCAACCGTAGCGGCGACAAGAAAGTGCAGGACGAGCACCCGGAGTGGTTCTCCGTCAGTCGCGAGGGGAAGAGTTCCCTGACGACACCGCCCTACGTGGGCTATTACAAGTGGCTCTGCCCGACACGCCGCCCTGTCCGCGAGTATCTCGCGGATGTCATGGGTGAGGTCGCGGCGATACCCGGCGTGGACGCGGTCCACCTGGACTATGTCCGTCACCCCGATGTGATTCTCCCGCGCAATCTCTGGGAGACCTACAAGCTGGTCCAGGACCATGAGATGGCGCAGTTTGATTACTGCTACTGCGACGTCTGCCGTGAACGCTTCGAGCGCGAGACTGGGAAGGACCCGTTCACCCTTGCCGATGCGCCCGCCGATGTAGAATGGCGGCGCTTCCGGTGGCGGATGGTCACCGAAACGGTTGAGGCAATCGCCCGCGCGACCCACGCGCGTGGCAAGGCGCTCTCGGCGGCGGTCTTCCCCACCCCGATGATCGCGCGCCGATTGGTCCGGCAGGAATGGGATCGGTGGCCCCTCGACCTCGTCTTCCCGATGCTCTATCACGGCTTCTATCGCGAGCCGATCTCCTGGATCGCTGGCGCCACGGCGGAAGGAGTCGCCGCGCTACCCGTGTCCACCCCTCTCGTCGCCGGCGTCTATCTGCCGGACCTGCCACCACCGGCACTGGGAGAAGCGATTCGCGCCGCCCGGGAAGGCGGCGCCGCCGGTGTGTCGATGTTCGAGATGGGTGGCCTGACCGACGCGCACTTGCAGGTGGTTCGGAGCGCCATCGGCTGACGCCCGAGTATCTTCCCTGCACCCCTCTGCCGTGGCGCACCCTGCTGCGGACCTTCGCAAGCCTCCGCGCGAGGCCATCATGCCGACCGCATCACGACTTGCCGTATGGCTTCTCCTGCTGGTAGCCCCGGAAAGCGCGGGCGCCCAAGTGGTGCGGCCTCCGGACAGTATGCCGCCGGACGCGCCCCATCTCCTGAGGCTCTCCCTCGACTGTCAGGCCATCGGCTGTGACCTCGACTTCCTGCGCACCGACCTCGACTGGGTCGAGTATGTCCGAGACCAGCACGATGCCGACGTGCATGTCCTCGTCACCTCGCAAGGCACTGGCTCTGGTGGCGCGGAAGTCCTGCTCTCGTTTCACGGCAAAGGCATGTTCGAGGCACTGACGGACGAAGTGCGCTATTCGCTGCCAGAGGGAAGCAGCCCGGATGAGCAACGTGAAGCGTTGTCGCGCGTGCTACAGATCGGATTGAGTCGCTACCTGTTGCACACCCCGCTCGGTGCGCTCGCTGGGCGTTTTTCTTTCCAGCGCGTGCCGGGAAACAAGCCCACAGTAGCCCACCACGACCCCTGGAATTACTGGGTGTTTCGCATCGGTCTCAACGCCGCCTTCAGCGGGGAGTCGCGTAGCAGCTCCGTCAGCGGCAGCGCCAATCTGCATGCCTCACGCACGACGGCCGAGTGGAAGATTCGGCTGGACCTCTCGGGGGACAGCAACCGGAACCGCTACGAGTTTCAAGACGGCACCACCTTTCTCGCGCGAGCGCACAGCTACTACGGCGGTGGCCTTCTGGTGCGCTCCGTGGGAGACCACCTCTCACTTGGCGGCACGGCCGACGCCAGTTCACTCTCGCGACGCAATCTCGATTTCAGCATGCGGATCGCGCCGCGAGTGGAGTATGACGTCTTTCCATACGACCAGTACTCCCGGCGTCGCTTGGTCGCATCGTACAGCATTGGCGTTGATCGCTATGTCTACGCGGACACGACGATCTACAATCGCATCCAGGAAACCCGCCTTGATCAGCAACTGGCGCTCACTTATGCCACCACCCAACCCTGGGGCAGTGCTGGCATCGGGGTCAACGGCTTTCACTACCTTTCGCAGGTGGGCCAGAACCACCTGTCAATCTCTTCGGACCTCTCCCTCCGGGTGACGCGTGGGTTGCGTGTCTCCTATGCGTTCTGGTACTCGCGCGTACGCGACCAGCTCACCCTCCCGAAAGGAGACGCCACCGATGCCGAGATCCTGCTGGCGCTGCGACAACTGGCAACCACCTACACCTACGGCAGCTTCCTCTCAGTGAGCTACACCTTCGGATCGCTGTTCAACAGCGTGGTGAACCCACGGATGACAGCCCTTCAGGGCAACTGAGTCGTGCCACCTATTCGCCGTCGGCCACCCGGGGCTGCTGCAGGCGTGACAGGATGTTCACGCCGGTCGCCGCCTCGATCTGTTCCGTCAACTGGATGATCGCGGCAGGCAGCTGACCCGCGGCCTTCCCCACCCCACCCGCATTGCCGCCCGAATCGATCACGGTGACCTTGTCAATCGTCATGTCACCCACCGACGCGGAGATGTCGCGGATGATGTCCGGCAACATATTCAGGATGAAGATCCGCTCGGCCTGCGTCCCGGCACCCTGATACAACTTGATCGTCGCCTCAAGCACCATCAAACGCGCCCGGCCATCCTCGGCGATTGTTGCGGCGACACCCTTCGCACGCAATTCCGCGGCATCCTTGTCCGCCTTCGCCGGCAAGATCACGTCGGCCTCGAGCCGCCGTTGCTCCAAGCCGATGCGCTCCTGCTGCAGCGACTGTTCGGCCATGACCCGCGCCTTCTCACCCGCCACCTTCGCTTCCGCCTCACTCGCGAGGGCCGATGCCTCAAGCTCAGCGCGACGCACGCGCAAGAGGTTGTTGGCTTCGGCAATCTTCAGGTCTGCCTCGAGCGCCGCGACCTGTCCAATCTGGCGTGCGGAGGCCTCGGCCTGCTCGGCGGCCGACGACATCTCGGCTTCCGCAGACCGGGCCAGCTTCAGGATCTCTGCCGTCTTCGCACGACCGATCGAGTCGAGGTACTTCACCTCGTCGGTGACGTTCTGGATCTTCAACGTGTCCAAGACCAGACCAAGCTTCTTCAGATCCTCGTCGGCCTCATCGATCAGGACGTTGGCGAACTTCAACCGATCTTCATTCACCTCTTCCGGCGTCAGCGTGGCCAAGACGCCGCGCAGGTTTCCTTCCAGCGTGTCCTTCGCGATCGACATCACTTCCCGAAATGGCTTGTTCAGCAGCCGCTCCACGGCGTTGTCGCTGATCGGCTCGCGGCCGCTGATCTTCACGTTGGCGATACCTTGCACGTAGAGCGGGATGCCACCCTTCGAGTAGGCATTCGCGACCGAGACTTCGATCGGGATCGTCGTCAGATCGAGGCGTGAGATCTTTTCGATGACCGGAATGCGGAGGGTGCGCCCA
>JAHECN010000145.1 GCA_024641735.1 Gemmatimonadota bacterium
TCACGCCCTCATCGCCGGCACTTCCCCGGTCGGCGGCGCCACTTCTTCGATCCGCAACAGAATGACGGTGATGTTGTCCAATCCACCGCGCGCATTCGCCCCAGCAATCAGCTGATCAACCATCCCCTCGAGATCCACGTCCATCATCATGATCTCGCGCACTTGCTCGTCCTCGAGCATCCCGGTCAGGCCGTCCGACGCGAGCAAGATGAGATCTCCCGCTTCGAGAGTCCCGAAGTAGAGGTCCGGCACCACGTCTCCGCTGGAACCAACACAACGCGTGATCACATTGGCGTAGGGGTGTGTCCTGGCGTCCTCTGGGGTCAGGCGACCTGCGTCGACCTGCTCCTGGACGTAGCTGTGGTCTTTGGTGAGCTGGGAGAGCACGCCGCCCCGAAGCAGGTAGGCGCGCGAATCACCCACCTGTCCGATCAAGTAGCGGCGGGGCAGCAATGCCATGGTGGTGACGGTTGTTCCCATCCCGCGCTTGTCCTGCTCTTCCAGCGTGCGTCGGAAGATGGCCTCATTCGACCCGCGGATGGCACCGACCATTTGGGCCATCAGCTCGTCATCGCTCATCCCGCGGGCCGGTCGGAACTCTTCCGCGATCAGGCGCGTCGCCATCTCGCTGGCGACTTCACCCGCCGCGTGTCCTCCCATCCCATCTGCCACGATGAACAGGCCCCGATCCGCGGCCATGAGGTATGTATCCTCGTTCCCGGAGCGTACAACCCCGACATCAGTGCGCGCAGCGCAGGAGAAGCGCATTCAGGTGGCCTGGCGAAGGAAAAAGGCGAGCGCGGCCACCAGGGCGGCCACAACAATGAACATCCAGACTCCAGAGCGGCGTGGCTGCTCCGGCAGGACGAAGAGCGGGGCAGTCTCATCACGAAACCGACGTGCCGCGACCGGGAGAAGCTCTTCGGCGCTCCGGGGTTCGGCGAGCGGAGGCTCCAGCGACGCATCGAGAGGTGCCGCTTCCAGCATTAGCTCACTCGGCGAGTCTTCCCACCGATCCTTGGGAGAGAATACCCATTCGACATCCCCAAGGCGGACCGTCGATCCCGGTCCCAGCGGAACTGAGCCATAGACCGGCTCACCGTCCACCCAGCTCCCATTCACGGAGCCGAGGTCAATCAAGCTCCAGACCCCTCCCCGAAGTCGGAGCTCCGCGTGGGCAGCGCTGACCGAGGGCGACGGAAAGGCCACGTCGTTCGTGGCATCCCGGCCCAACCGGACGGTTGGCCGCCGGACGGCCACATGCCCCCCGAGGCCCGCAACACCCCGTCGCAGGATCAGGACGGCGAGCAACGCTCCCCCTTCCGCGACGGCCGTCGGCTCCAGCAATGCGGCCGGGGAGGGCACAGGGTCGCTCACGTACGGTTCGACCAGGGGAAGCTCCGTTGCTCGGGAGACGGCGAATATTCAGGAATGACCTAGAAACCTATCCATTCGGGCGGGCCCGAGGCAAGCGAAATCGGTCTGCTACGGCTCGTGGGCAACGACGGGTGTTTCGACCTCGATCGACTTCAGGCCCCGACGGACCCAGCTCGAAAAGACCACAAATCCTCCCGCGATTGTGAACCAGGAGAGAATGCAGCGCCAGACGATGGTATACACCGGGACAATCGCCCGTGGCACGTAGACTGACATCACCGCCGCCGAGAGGAACTCCGCGACACCACTCGCGCCAGGCGTCGGCGCAAAATAGAGCAGGAACGTGATGAAGACTTGGACCAGCAACACATCCACGAAGTTGGCCTCGATGCCGACCGCGCGCAGCGCGACATACCCCGCCAGCAACTTGTTGGCGTGGCTGGGGCCGGAAATCAACGTCGCCCAAAAGAGCGCGAGCCATCCCCGCGGCGTATTGAATGCCTGCATGCTATCACTGGCCTGATCGATTCCGGCCTGCAGTCCCTCAAGTCGGCGAGCCACGCGCGTGCTCCGACGACCGAGCGCCTCCGCGAGGGAGTGCACGCCGCGCGACATCACCTTCGGCGCAATCATCACCGCGAGGAGGAGTACACCGAGCAGGCCGAAGATCCCCATGCTCCCCTTGAAGAGATCGAGCAGGGAGAGCCCGAGCACGTCGCCGCGCTCGCTGAGTGCGGCACCTGCGCCGAAGGCGAGTGCCAGCGGACCGCTGGCCGCGAAGAAGATCACCGTCGCAATAAATGA
Source organism: Gemmatimonadota bacterium (assembly GCA_024641735.1). Taxonomy (GTDB): domain Bacteria; phylum Gemmatimonadota; class Gemmatimonadetes; order Gemmatimonadales; family GWC2-71-9; genus Palsa-1233. The sequence continues at coordinate 2,182 of JAHECN010000145.1, forward strand.
CATCAACGTCGCCGTGATCGCCTTCGGCACCGGGATGCCGGCCCGCTTCATCGAGTACACCGTCAGCGGCGACGAGCCCGCCTGCAACGGTGTGACATAGGAGCCCCAGGCCCCCATGCCCCCGGCAATGAAGAGCGGTCGCAAGGGGGGATTCGGGTGGATCTGCCGGACCAGCACCCAGAGGCGGAAGCCTCCCCCCAACCAGTCCATCGAGGCGAGTCCCAGACCGACGAGTATCCATTGCCACTTGATGCGGGCGAGCGCAGGCAGGAACGACGCAGCGTCGTTCCCGTACAGGAAGACGCCGAAATAGCTGACGAGCGAAACCACCAGGAAGATGAAAAATCCGCGGCGGAATGCGGTCGGTGTCAGGAGGGATGCCATGTGTGGAGGAAGCTACTGCCAAACGGGACACGGTGAAAGGTGAAACGCGCCCTCGGTTCGTTAGATTTCCCTCGTGCCCCGCCCTGTCATTCGCGTTGTCAACGCACGCCAGCACAACCTGAAAGGGATCACGGTCGAGATCCCGCGTCGCGCGTTGACGGTGGTCACCGGACCCTCGGGGTGCGGCAAGAGTTCGCTGGCCTTCGACACGCTCTATGCCGAAGGCCAGCGCCGCTATATCGAGTCCCTCTCGACCTACGCCAAGCAATTCCTCGATCGGATGCCGAAGCCCCTGGTCGATCATATCGAGGGTATCGCCCCGGCCGTCGCGATCGAGCAGCGGACGCCGACCATGTCGGCCCGTTCCACGGTTGGAACGGCCACCGAAGTCTCGGATTTCCTGCGGCTCCTCTGGGCGCGCGTCGGGATTCCGCATTGTGTGGCGTGCGGCGGAGCAATCACGCGTGACACGCCGCAGTCCGCCACCGAGACGATCCTTGGCGGGGGAGCAGGGCGGGTGCGGGTCGCCTTCTCACTTCCCGCGACGAGTCGACGCGACCACGCTGTCACCATCGAGAATCTCCGGGCCCTCGGCTTCCTGCGGCTTGAGGTCGATGGCACGGCCCATCATCTCGACGAACTTCCCGCCAAGCTGAATGTGGCGAAGGCCAAGGAAGTCCTTGTTGTGGTGGATCGTCTCGTCGCCAGCGCCGCGCAGCAGGCGCGATTCGTGGAGTCGATTGCCGTCGCGTTCGCGGAAGGCGAGGGAGTTGCCTTTGCCCTGCGCGATGACACGCGGGAACGCTTCACCGAATTTCCTGCCTGCATCGCATGCGACGCGCCTGGGACCACCATCACGCCGGCGCTCTTTTCCTTCAACAACCCGCGCGGTGCCTGCCCGACCTGCAACGGCTTCGGTGCGGTCCTCGAGTACGACGAGTCACTCGTCGTCCCGGATCCCTCGCGATCGCTCCGGGACGGGGCGATCGACCCGTGGACCAAGCCACGCTACGAGGCGCGTCGCGCCCTCCTGCTGAGCACCGCCAAGGCGCTCGGCGTGTCCGCGGATGTGGCATGGTCCGCGTTGCCCGCCGACACCCGAGACACGCTGTTGCGCGGGAAGACCGGAAAATTTCTCGGGATCTTTCCCTTCCTCACGGGGCTCGAAGCGAAGCGGTACAAGCAATACATCCGGGTGTTCCTGCGGCAGTATCAGCTCGCGAAAACCTGCGGCGACTGCGGCGGAGGTCGGCTCCGCCCTGAAGCGCTTGCCGTGCACGTCGGTGGGCGCTCGATCGCCGAGGCGAGTGCGCTCACCGTGGACGAGCTGGCGGTCTGGCTTGCCGGGCTGGCATTGGACGCCAACGCGCGGATCGTCGCCGATCTCGTGCTCACCGAAGTCACCGCGCGGGTGGACTACCTGCGTGATGTCGGCCTCGGCTACCTGACCTTCGATCGCCAAACGCGCACGCTCTCTGGAGGCGAGGCGCAACGCATTGCGCTGTCCAACGCCCTCGGCTCACGCCTGGTCGACGCGCTCTATGTCCTGGATGAACCGTCGATCGGACTACATCCGCGCGACACCGATCGGCTCCTCGGCCTGCTCCGGCGCCTCCGCGACCTCGGCAACACCTTGGTGGTTGTCGAGCATGACCCCGCCGCCATCCTCGGCGCCGATCACATGATCGAACTCGGACCCGGCGCCGGCGAGCGCGGCGGCCATCTGGTCTACAGCGGGCCGGTGGCCGGTGCGACGGACACGCTCACCGCCGCGTACCTCACGGGACAGAAACGGATCGGCGTGCCGAGCGCGCGGCGCCCCCTCGGTCCGAAATGGCTCGAGGCCCGCGGCGCGCGCCTCCACAATTTGCAGGGGATCGACGTCAAGATTCCGCTGGGAACCATGACGGTCCTCACCGGCGTCTCCGGTTCCGGCAAGAGCACGCTCGCCTACGACGTGCTGTATCGTCAACTCGAACAACGGATGAGCGGCGAGCACTCCGCCAAGCTGCACATGGGCGAAGTCGTCGGGGCCGTGGACGCGCTCACCGGATGGGAGTTGCTGAGTGAGGTGGTCCTGGTCGACCAGAGCCCGATCGGCCGGTCCCCACGATCCAACCCCGTGACCTACATCAAGGCGTGGGACGAAGTCCGCGATCTTTTTGCCGAACAGCCGCTCTCCAAGCAACGGAAATACAAGCCCGGGACGTTCTCGTTCAACGTTGCCGGCGGCCGCTGCGAGGCATGCGATGGCGCGGGGCATGTCCAGGTAGAGATGGTCTTTCTCGCCGATGTCTTCGTCCCGTGTGACGTCTGCGGTGGCTCTCGCTTCAAGCGCGAAGTGCTGGACGTCAAGATTCACGGACACTCCGTGCGGGATGTGCTGGACTGGAGTGTGGATGAGGCGATCAATCGCTTCCGACACCAACCGAAGCTCGGCGCCGCACTGTGGCAGCTCCAACAGGTCGGCCTCGGCTATCTCCGCCTGGGCCAACCCGCCACCACCCTGTCCGGCGGTGAGGCCCAGCGGCTCAAGATCGCGCGCGAACTGCTCACCGCACAGAAGCGCGGCGGCAAGAAGCTCTACCTGCTCGATGAGCCGACCACCGGTCTGCACCTCGAAGACGTCCGCGTGCTCATCGCCGTCCTCGACAAATTGGTCGACGCCGGGCACACGGTTGTGGTGATCGAACACCACCTCGATGTCATCAAGCGCGCCGATTGGGTGATCGATCTCGGCCCGGAGGCAGGCCCCGCTGGCGGGAAGGTCGTCGCGATGGGAACGCCGGAAGAGGTCGCGAAGGTGAAGGGGAGTTGGACGGGGAGATACCTGAAGCCGTTGCTTCAGGAGTCGTGAGTCGCGAGTCGTGAAAGAGTACTTCTCCAACGACCAACGACTACCGACTCGCCTCTCGTCGTAGCAGCTCCCACGCCCGCTCCACATGCCTTCGCTCGGTCCGGAACGCCCCGATGGCCACCCGAATCGCATAGCGCCCACCGAGCGAGGTATGCGTGAGGTGCACTTCGCCCGTGGCATTCACGCGCGCCATCAGTGCGGTGTTGTGGGTCGCGAGAACGGGCTCGTCGCCAGCAAGGTCGGCGGGCACGTGACGGATGCAGACCAGGCCGAGAGGGGTCGGCGCGAGGCATTCCCATTCTGGCGTTGACCGGACCCACCCCGCGAGTTCGTGACCCAAGGCGATGTGTCTGCGGATCATCATGCGCAGCGACTCGGCGCCGTAATTCCGTAGCACGAACCACAGCTTTAGCGCGCGGAACCGTCGCCCGAGCGGGATGCCCCAGTCGCGATAGTTCACGACGTCGGCATCGTGGCGCGTCTTCAGATATTCGGGTGCCGTGCCGAACGTCCGCAGCAAGGCATCGACGTCGCGCACGAAGTAACAGCTGCAATCAAAATTGGTCATCAACCACTTGTGCGGGTTGGTGACCATCGAGTCCGCGAGTTCCACCCCCTCGAGTAGCGGCCGAACCTCCGGCACGATGGCAGCAGAGCCCCCATAGGCGGCGTCGATGTGATACCACGCGCCATCGGAGGCGGCCACTTCCCCGATGGCGCGGAGCGGATCACAGGCAGTGGACGAGGTCGTGCCC
>JAHECN010000025.1 GCA_024641735.1 Gemmatimonadota bacterium
ACCCCAGGCTCCCCCTTCATCAGGAGATGGAACCGCCAGCGATTGGTGATCCGCTCGATGGGGCACAACGCAGGACCGAGGAGCACCACGGGAAGGTCCAATTGGGTGATCGTTGCGTCGCACCACTTCGCGAGTGCGCCGATCCGTTCGGCCACGTTCGCGGCATCGGTGCCGCTCGCGACCACGCGCACCAACGACGTGGTCGGCGGATAGGGTGGTGAGCTGCGGAGCAGCAACTCTTCCGTCAAGAAGGCTTCCGCGTCGTGCTCCGCCGCGAAGCGGAGCGCTGCGTGTTCGGGTTGGCGCGTCTGCACCAGCACGCGCCCGCCTTTGGGACCTCTCCCCGCCCTGCCGGCGACTTGGGCCACCAACTGGAACGTCCGTTCCGACGCCCGGAAATCGGGAAGATGCAGGGCGGTATCGGCGTCGACGACGCCGACCAAGGTGACATTCGGGAAATCGATTCCCTTGGCGATCATCTGGGTGCCGATGAGGACGTCGACTTGCCCGCGTCCGACACGTTCAAGAATCCGGTGGTGCCCCCATTTGCTGGCCGTCGTGTCGAGATCCATCCGCGCGACGCGCGCGCTCGGGAATCGCTCGGCGATCAACTGCTCCACCTGTTGGGTCCCCGCGCCGAGATGACGCTGCGTCGTCCCCGCGCAAGAAGGGCACGCGGTCGGGATCGCCATGCGGAAATCGCAGTAGTGACAGCGGAGCTCTTCCGGATGGCGATGCACCGTCAGGGAAATGCTGCACTGCGGGCAGTTGACGGCTTCGCCGCAATGTTGGCACTGCACGAAGGAGGCCCAGCCACGCCGATTCAGCAGCAGGAGCACTTGCTCGCGCCGGGCCAGCGCGACGGTGACGGCATCGTCGAGGGCCACGCTCCAGGGCACGCCGGTGGGGTGCGTCACCATTGGCTCAGTCCGGAGATCGACGAGGGTGACGGGAGGCATCGGTCGTTCGCCGATCCGGAACGGGAGTCGGATCACGCGATCCGGGGCGAGTCGGCTCCAGCTTTCGGTGGCCGGCGTGGCGGTGCCGAGCACGACCACGGCGTCTTCGAGTCGGGCGCGCCACGCGGCGATCTCGCGGGCATGGTAGCGCGGCGTCTCGCCATTCTTGAACGTCGATTCGTGCTCTTCATCGATCACGATGAGGCCGAGCCGTTGCACGGGCGCGAAGATCGCGGAGCGCGCGCCCACGGCGACGCGGCGCTCGCCACGGCGCAGTGCACGCCACGCATCGGCGCGTTCGCCATCACTCAACCCACTGTGGAGCACGGCGACTTCATCGCCGAATGCGCCACGCAGGCGCGCCACGGTCTGCGGCGTGAGGGCGATTTCCGGGACCAGGACGATCGCGCCGCGACCCTCAGCGAGCAGTTCGCGAATACGCTCCAGATAGACCAACGTCTTGCCCGATCCCGTCACACCGAAGAGCAATACGCTGCCGCCGCTCTCGACCGCACGGAGTCTCGCGAGCGCCTGGTGCTGATCGGGAGTGAGATGCTCGGGAGGCGGTGTCGCCTCGAGGGCACCGAATGGATCGCGGGGTTGCTCGTCCTCCACCAGCTCGACCAATCCGCTGGCGACCAATTGCTTCAGGGGCGAATCACTGCTGCCGGTCGCGTCGAGGAGCGCGCGGGCCGCCATCCGACCTCCGCGGCCCTCCAGCGTCTCGTAGAGTCGTCGCTGCGCCGGCGATCGCGCAAAGCGCTTGTCCCGCTCAAGCAGTGGAATCGGTTCACCGACCAGGACAGCCGTCCGAATGGTCGCAGTCGCGGCGGCAGTGTCCGGAGCCACCACATCAAGCGTGACCGCACCGACGCGCTGCAGGCGATCCACAACCTCCCAGAGCGACTTCTTCAGCGCCCGGTTGGCCGCGCGCATGCTTCCGGATCCGCCGCGCCGACGGAGCCAGTCGAGGAGTGCATCTGCGGTCCCGCCCATCGGGGCAGACCATCCCGGCGCCACCGTCACCTCGAGGGTGGACCTCCCCCACAGCGCCGCGGGGAGCATGGCACGAAGCATCAACCCTGGGGGAGCGCCGTAGTACCTGGCCGCGCGCGTCGCGAGTTCCAGGAGCTCCGGTGACAGGGCCGCCTCCTGATCCGGAGCGACGAGAATATCGCGCGCCGCCGCGTTCGGGGGGTCGACGTCCACGGCCATCACGATGCCGATTAGTTCATCGCGCCGGACCGGAACGACGACGCGCGCCCCGGGGAGCGCGCGATCGGCGAGGGAGGCCGGAATGCGGTAGGTATAGGGCTCGGCGAGCGGGAGCGGCAATGCGACCTGCGCAAAGCGCTCCGTCATCGTCGCGTGACGCCGAGCCCGGGCGCAGTCGGGAGGGTGACCTGCCCACCCGGAATGCCGGCCCCGCGGAAGGGATCCTGCGCCAGCAGCGCTGCTCCATCGAGATCGACGATGTCCACCAACGGCGTGAAGTGTGCGGCGGCGGTGATGCCGAGGGAGGACTCGATCATGCACCCGACCATGACAGTCATCTGATGCGCGCGGGCGATGGCGATCATGCGCAAGGCTTCACGCAGCGACCCGCACTTGGCCAACTTGATATTGATCCCATCGACCCGCCCGACCAACCGCGAAATGTCCGCGCTGGTCACGCAGCTCTCGTCCGCGATCAGCGGAATGCGTGCGTGGCGATGGATGTGTGCGAGGCCCTCCAGATCATCTGCGGCGACGGGCTGTTCCAACACCGTCACGCCGAACTCCTCGAGCACCGGCAACATCCGTACGGCGTGCACCGGCGTCCAACCGCAGTTGGCATCGACCCGCAATTCCTTCGCGGTCGCGTCACGAATGGTCTGCAAGAGTGCGAGGTCGTTCGGTCCACCGAGCTTGACCTTCAAGATCGGATATTCGGCGGCCTCCTGCACCTTCTGCCGAAGGATCTCTGGTGTATCCATTCCGATGGTGAAGGTCGAGCGTGGCGCCGCCGCTGGGTCGAGCCCCCAATACTGCCACAGGGGAACGCCGAGCCGCTTGCCGACGAGATCGTGGAGTGCCGTGGAGATCGCGACGCGCGCCGCGGCGTTGCCGTGCAGCGCGGTCTCGAGACGACGCTCGATCGCGTCGAGTTGATGCGGGTCGTCGCCGAGGAGCGGGGCGTAGGTGAGCAGCGCAGCCTGCACCGTCTCGAGCGTCTCGCCGTAGTAGCGCGTGGCGGCGGCCTCACCCCACCCTTCGTTGCCGTCACCATCCCTGATCTTCACCATGACGGTGCGATAGTCGCTCTGCCCGCCGCGCGCGATGATGAACGGATGACGCGTCCGGAGGGAGAGGAGTTCGGTCGAGAGTTGGAGAGTCATGCCCGAAGCTTACGCCAAGGCCGTCACGGTCGCCACCACTCCGGCCGCAAGCCGCGACGGGATGTACCCCCCCTCCATCAATCCGACGATGGGAACGGCGGGAAAGCGCTCGCGCAGCCGGGCGATCCACGCGGCGTAATGAAGGGGCTCAAGGGTGAAGCTGCCCAGCGGATCCCCCAGCATCCCGTCGAATCCGGCCGACAAGAGGACGAGATCGGGTGTCCATCCGGACGTGGCGGTCACGACGGCGCCCCAGAAGGCCTCGACATAGTCCGCCGGAGGAAGGTGCCCTGCCATCGGGACATTGAAGCAGTTGCCGACCCCACGCTCGGTGGCGGCCCCCGTGCCCGGATACCAGGGCCACTGATGCATGGAAACAAAGCGGATGGTCGGATCGTCCTCCACCAGTGCCTGCGTCCCGTTGCCGTGGTGCACGTCCCAATCGAGGATCAGGACGCGGTCCATCCCCTGAGTGCGAGCGGCGTGGGCCAGGAGCGCCACGTGATTGACGTAACAAAATCCCATCGCCTGATCGTGGAGGGCGTGATGCCCTGGAGGGCGGATCGCCGCAAAGGCGTTCCCGTGGCCTGCCAGCGCTGACTCCAGCGCTGCGTGGCACGCGCCGGCAGCCGAGGACGCGGCCGCCCACGTGGCCGGGCCAACCGGAGAATCCGCCCCATAGTCACCATACCCACGAGCACTCATCGCCTCGAGTTCGCGCAGATAGGTGGCATCGTGAACGGACGTGAGCAAGGAGGGTGGCGCCGGAGCGGCGTGGAGGGGGTCGTACCCAGCCGCCGCAAGCGCGTTGAGGACGACGCGAAGCCTGGCAGGGCACTCTGGGTGACCGACGCCCGGATCGTGTGCGAGGCAGGCGTCAGCGGTCACCACGAGCATGGTACGGGCCCTCGGTCAACGGACGGGTGGGCGGCCCCGCCGAAGGACGATCAACGCGGCATCTGCGGGTAGCGCGGCCTGCGTCACTGTCGCCTTGGCATCGCGCAGCTCCACTCCGCGAAATTTGACGACATACTCCTCGGCGTCATCCGTGACGCGCGCTTCGGTGAGTGCGCGCCGCTTGACGCTGTCGATCGAGGTATCCGGGGCGACAGCCATGGCGATCTCATCCCATGCATCGAGAACGGTCACCCGAAGTGGCAGCGTCGCGTCGCTCATACGGCCGTCCGCACGGGCGGAAGCGTTCCGAGAAACCGATCCACCACCTGATCGAACAACAGCGTGGAGGCACGCACGCGGGTTCCGCCATCGATGGTGGCCGTGGCGATCGCAATCTCCTCACCACCCTGCCCTCGCAGCACCAGCCAATCCGGCCCCTCTTTCTCGGGAAATGCGGCTTGATTCGGCACGCGTTCCGCGAAGAAGCGCTTTGCCTGGATGAAGATCTCAGGAGCATTCAGGGATGTCTCGACGTTGTACACCATGCACTACCTCCCGTTAGACCTGCGTCAGGGCCTGGGCAAGATCGGCGATCAGATCCTCCGGGTGTTCCACGCCCACGGAGAGGCGAACGAGACCCTGCGTGATGCCATACCGTGCCTGATCTTCCTTGGTGACATCGGCGTGCGTCATCGAGGCCGGGTGCTCGGCCAACGATTCGGTGCCGCCCAATGAGACGGCGACCTTGACCAGTTGCAGTGCGTTGAGCACCCGGAAGGCTGCAGCTTCTCCCCCAGGGACTTCGAAGGCAATCAATGAGCCCGGCCCACTGCACTGCCGCTGATAGACCTCATACATCGGGTGTTCGGGCGCCAACTCGCCCAAGTAGTGCAGCGACTGCACCTTGGGATGGTCGCGCAGAAAGCGCGCAACCTGTTGGGCACTCAGCATCGCGGCGGTCATCCGCAGCTTCAAGGTTTCCAACGACCGCATCAAGAGCCAGCCATCCATCGGCGAGAGCATCGACCCGAGGAAGGTTCGGAGTCCGCGAATCGGCGCCATCGCCTCGGCAGAACCGAGGGCCGCCCCGGCGATGACGTCGCTGTGGCCTCCGATGAACTTGGTTGCCGAATAGAGGACGACATCGGCGCCGTGCTCGAGCGGGCGCTGCCAGAGAGGACCCAGAAAGGTGTTGTCGACCAGCACGGGAGCGCGGCGATCCGCACGCTCCAGACGGCGCGTCATCGCGACCATCGCGGCGATGTCCACCAAGCCGTTGGTCGGGTTGGCCGGGGTCTCGATCAGCACCGCACCGAGCGGACGGTCGCCAAGCGCAGCACGGATAGCGGCCTCGTGTGCCTCGGGGCGTTCGCCCGCCGGCATCGCGATCGCCTGCACATTCCAGGTTGGCAGAACATGATGAAGGAAGTGGTCCGAGCCGCCATAGATCGGGGCAGTGTAGATCACCGCATCGCCGGGACGGAGATACGCCATCAGGGACGTCGTGGTCGCCGCCATTCCGCTGCTGAAGACCGCGCAACTCTCGGCATCGTCCCAGAGCGAGAGGCGATCTTCAAGAATTTCGAGATCAGGATTGTTGAGGCGGGAATAAATGAGGCCCGAGACCTCGCCCGGATTGGCCGGTCGGAGTCCGTAGGCCACTTCGAAGAACGCCTTCCCGGCCTCGGCGCTCTCGAACACGAAGGTCGAGGTCTGGAAGATCGGACACTTCACGGCGCCTTCTGAGAGTGCCGGGTTGTACCCGTAACTCATCATCAGACTCTCGGGGTGCATCGGCCGTCCGCCGATGCTCCGGTGCTGCGGGTGCTTCGCCACGCTATGCCTCCAGTCGGCTCGTCAGATACGGAAGCACCTGATCGAGTCCGATCCGTTCCTGTTGCATCGTGTCCCGGTGACGCACGGTGACGGTGCGATCCGTCAACGTGTCGTGATCCACGGTAAAGCACCACGGCGTGCCAATTTCGTCCTGCCGACGGTAGCGCCGACCGATCGCACCGCCATCATCGTAGTAGGCCGGCACGCGACGCTTGATATCGTGGTAGAGTTGCTCCGCGATTTCAGGCAAGCCGTCCTTCTTGGTCAGCGGCAACACCGCCGCCTTGATCGGGGCGATCGACGGATGGAAGCCGAGCACCACACGCACTTCGCCCTCCACATCCTCTTCGCGATAGGCGTCGGTCATCACCGTGAGGGTGACGCGATCGGCGCCCGCCGACGTCTCGACCACGTACGGGAGATAGCGCTCGCCACTTGCCTGCTCGAAGTACTCGAGCTTCTTGCCCGAGTATTCCTGGTGCCGGCCGAGGTCGAAGTCGGTGCGGTTATGGATGCCTTCGATTTCCTGCCAGCCAAAGGCGAATTCGTACTCGATGTCGTAGGCGGCCTTCGCGTAGTGGGCAAGTTCGCCGTCGCCGTGCGCGTGCCAGCGCAACTTCTCCGGATTCAGGCCGAGGTCGATGTGCCACTGCATCCGGATCTCGCGCCACCGCTCGAACCACTCGTCATCCGTGCCGGGACGGACAAAGAACTGCATCTCCATCTGCTCGAACTCACGCGTCCGGAAGATGAAGTTGCCCGGAGTAATCTCGTTGCGGAACGCCTTGCCAATCTGTGCGATACCGAACGGGATCTTCTGGCGCGACGAATTGAGGACGTTCAAGTAATTGACGTAAATCCCCTGCGCCGTCTCAGGGCGCAGGTAGACCACCGATGCGGTCTCTTCGACCGGACCCATGAACGTCTTGAACATCAAGTTGAACATCCGCGGCTCGGTCAAGTCGCAGGCGGAGTGTTCACCGGGGATCTTGCTGGGCTTCTGGGCGCAGCGCGCGTCCGCCAGCTTGTCGGCCCGGAAGCGTCCCTTGCAGGTTCGGCAATCGACCATGGGATCGGTGAAGCCGGAGACGTGCCCAGATGCCTCCCACACCTTTGGGTGCATCAGGATCGCGGCGTCGAGACCCTCGATGTCGTCACGCGCCTGCACCAGCGAATGCCACCACCGATCCTTCACGTTGCGCTTCAGGGCGACGCCCAGCGGGCCGTAGTCCCAGACCGAACCGAGGCCGCCGTAGACCTCGGAGGACTGGAAAATGAAGCCGCGCCGCTTGGCGAGGGAAACCAGTTTGTCCATCAACGTGAGTTCAGCCATGTCGAATACTACCCTGAAAGGAAGGACCGCCGCGACGGAGCTGGAGGCGCCGGAAAGGTGATGGCCATCGTCGGAGTTGCCCTAGCACTCGATAATCTGATCCCGTCGCGTCCCGACGCTCACATACCGAATCGGCGCCCCGGAGAGGTCCTGCAGTCGGTCGAGATAGGCGCGTGCTGACGAGGGCAAGTCCGCCAACTTCCGGGCTCCCGCCGTCGACTGTCCCCAGCCGGGAAGGGTCTCGTAGACTGGCTCCACGCGCGCGAGGCGCTCCACGTCGCTGGGGACCTCACTGCACTCCTCTCCGTCCAGTCGATAGGAGGTGCAGACCGGAATCGTCTCGAAGGTGTCGAGCACATCCAGCTTCGTTACCGCCAACCCCGTCAAGCCATTCACGCGGACGCTGTAGCGGACCACGGTTGCATCGAACCATCCACAGCGGCGGGGACGGCCGGTGGTCGCGCCGAACTCCCCACCGAGGCGCCGCAGTTCTTCCTCCACCTCGCCACCGGCTTCCGTCGGCAATGGTCCGTTCCCGACCCGCGTGGTATAGGCCTTGACGACGCCAAGGACGCCATCGATGTCGGTGGGGCCGATGCCCGCTCCGATGGAAGCGCCCCCAGCCGTCGTATTCGACGAGGTCACGAAGGGATAGGTGCCATGGTCCACGTCGAGGAGGGCGCCCTGCGCCCCTTCCAGGAGGACGCGCTTGCCGTTCCGCAGCGCCCGATAGACCAGCAACCCCGTGTCGGTCGCCAAGGGGCGCAGACGGGCGCCCAGGCGCTCCGCGAGGGCGAAGTGCTCCTCGAGGTCCGCCCGATGCGTGGAGCCGAGCATGGCGAGCAGCGCGTTGGCCCGATCGATACGTTCCGCCAGCAGATCGCGAGAAATCCCCGAGCGGCAGAGGTCGGCGACGCGGACGCCGCGGCGGCCGATCTTGTCCTCGTAGGTCGGGCCGATGCCTCGCCCCGTCGTCCCGATCTGCTGCTGCTTTTCGCGCGCGGCGTCGAGGAGCTTGTGATACGGGAGCACGACGTGCGCGCGATCGGAAATGAAGAGCCGACCGGTGACGTCGATGCCCTGTCCGCTGAGCTCATCCAGTTCGGCAAAGAAGGTCTCGGGATCGAGTACCACGCCGTTCCCCACGACACAACTCGCACCGGCATGAAGAATCCCGGACGGGATCTGGTGCAGCACAAACTGTCGGTCGCCCACCACCACAGTATGGCCAGCATTGGCGCCGCCTTGATAGCGCACCACGACGTCGGCCCGCTCCGCCAGAACGTCGACGAGCTTGCCCTTCCCCTCGTCGCCCCACTGGGCGCCAACGACCACCACACAGGTGTGCTTCCGATCGAACATGGTCACCTTCCGGCACAAGAAAAACGGCCCCTCGCGAGGCCGTTAAACGACTTCCCCGAAAGCTAGCGCGTCGGGGGTCCGGGGGTCAAATCAGGCTGGGACAGCCCGGCCTCCGCGAGGGCTCTGGCGAAGGTCTCACCCTTCCCCTCCTTGGTGGCCTTCTCGAGGGCCCGCTGGAGCGCTGCGGCTTCGCCTCCCCCTGCCAGCGCGTCTCGCAGTGCCGGGATCGGTTCCATCCACTCGACCACCGGGATCCGCCCTTCCCCTTCACCGCTGGGGACCAAGCGCTGCGCCAAGACGGCTCGGAGGACGGAGGCCAACCGCATGCGCCCGACATCCCGTTCCGCCAGAGGGAGCGTGGCGACCAACTGGAGGAGGGCCCCTGCCGCGTCTGCGGCGCTGACCGCCGCAAGCACCAGACAGCCAGACTCTGCGGCGCGGATCGCACGATCCACCGCGACAGAATCACGGAGATCGCCGATCACGATGACATCGGCGTCCTGACGGAGGGCGGCCTGAATGCCGAGCGCGACATCGTCGGTATCCGTGCCAATTTCCCGTTGGGTGATCGAACTCGAGAGGTCGCGATGCAGAAACTCGATCGGATCCTCGAGCGTCACCACATGCCGTTCACGGGACCGATTGATGTGGTGCACCATCGCGGCAATCGTCGAGGTCTTCCCTGAACCGCTCGGACCCGCCACGAGGATCAGCCCTTGCTCGGTCTCGGCGAAACGCGACACCACGTCCGGCAGTCCAAGGCCTTCGGGTGTCGGCACGGAGAACGGGATGACCCGGAGCACCACCATGAACGACGAACGTTGGCGCAGCACATTGACGCGGAAGCGTCCCACACCCGCCACCCCCCACGAACAATCGAAGTCGCGGAGCGTGTCGAGCCGAGGGTCGTCGAGTTCAAAGCCGGCAAAGGTCGCGGCCAGCGCACGCGTCTGGGCTGGTGTCAAGCGCTGTTTGGTCAGCGGGACAAGCACACCGCCAACACGCGCCCGGAACACGTCCCCCGCCTTGGCGTGGACATCAGAGGCCTCGCGGAGCACGGCGGCCTTGAGCACTCGTGCCAACATGGGGGACGTCGGACTCATTTCGCCTCCGGCAAGAATCCCATCCGATCACTGACTTCGGCCAATGTTTCTGCGGCCATCGTGCGGGCGGTGCGGGCGCCATCCCCGAGCACCTGCGCGACCTCCGCCGGCCGACTGGCGAGGGCAAGCCCGCGTTCACGCATCGGGGCGAGCGTGCTCGCCATGTTTGCCGCGAGCACCTTCTTGCAATCGATGCATCCCCATCCGGCACTGCGACAGTTGGCCGCCACTTCCTCGACCACCTCGGGTGGCGAAAAGTGCTTGTGCAGCGCGTAGACGTTGCAGACTTCCGGGGTGCCAGGATCGGTCCGGAGCACGCGCGCCGGGTCGGTCATCGCAGGCCGAAGTTTCTGCCAGATCTCTTCCGGCGACTCCATCACACCAATCGTATTCCCTAGGGACTTGGACATCTTCGCCTGACCATCCAGTCCGATGATTCGCCGCGCGGGGCTCAGAATGGGCTGGGGCTCGGGGAGGTAGGCCGCATCGGCCGCGAAGGTCGCGTTCCAGCGTCGCGCGATCTCCCGCGTCAGCTCCAGATGTTGCAGCTGATCCTCGCCGACTGGGACACGCTCCGCTCGATAGAGAAGGATGTCCGCCGCCATCAGGATTGGATAGGTCAGCAGACCCGCCGGGATCGATTCGAGACGATCCGACTTATCCTTGAACTGCGTCATCCGCTCAAGTTCACCGAGGGGAGCGATGGTGGCGAGCAGCCAGGCGAGCGTCGCGTGCTGCGGGACATGGCTCTGGACAAAGAGCACGGCGCGCGAGGGATCGACCCCCGCGGCCAGCAGTCCGATCGCCATCTCCTGGGTGCGACGCGTCAGCGAGGCGGCATCGTAGGCGCCCGTGATCGCGTGCTGATCGACCACGCAGTACAGACAGTCATTGCCATCCTGGAGCGCGACGTAATTCTTGATCGCGCCGAGCCAGTTGCCAATGTGCATTTCACCGGAGGGCTGGATGCCCGAAAAGACACGTGCCATGACGGCAAGCTACCGTCACCGCAGAATGGCGGCAACATGAACCGCGATGCCAAGGGGTTGGCGCGCCTCGCAGAGCGGGCCACGGCACGGGCCGGCGCGTATCTCGCCGGAGCCCCTCGCCCTGACCCGTCGGCCTGGGACGCAAAGGGTCACCACGATTTTGTGACGGCGCTGGATCGCGGTGCCGAGGAGCGGATCACGGAGACGCTGCTCCGGGCCGAGCCCTCGAGTCGGGTGATGGGAGAAGAATTCACGCCGGACAACACGGATACGCGTGGGCTCGTCTGGGTGGTGGACCCGCTCGATGGGACCGCGAACTTTCTCCACGGCCACCCCTCCTGGGCAGTCTCGATTGGTGCCGCCATCGATGGCGTCCTCGTGGCCGGGTCAATCTTTCATGTTCCGGGACGACGACGCTATACCGCGTGGACTGGTGGCGGGGCATGGGCGGGGGAGACCCCGCTGCGGGTCTCCGCGATCACCACACCATCGCTCGCGATGATCGGCACCGGCTTCCCGTTCAAGAATCCCGAGAAGCTCCCGGGCTACCTGCCCCAGCTCGCGCGCGTCCTCGCGGCGACGAGTGGGGTACGACGGAGTGGCTCGGCGGCGCTCGATCTGGTCGACGTGGCGATGGGGCGGTTCGAGGCGTTCTGGGAAGTGCAGCTCGCGCCCTGGGACATCGCGGCGGGGACCGTTCTGGTCCGGGAAGCGGGGGGTGTCGTGACGGACTTCGCAGGTCGGAATATTGGCGTGGAGCACAGCGCCGTGATCGCGGGGAATCCGGGGATGGCGGAGTGGCTAAGGGAAACGATTCGAGTGGGATAACAGGAAGAGAGAAGAGAGAGGAGAGAGGAGAAAGGAGAAAGGAGAAGAGCCACGATGGCGCTCTCTTCTCTCTTCTCTCTTCTCGCCTCTCTCTTCTACGTCAAGATCCGCGGCCCATCCACCGTAATCGCCACCGTATGCTCGAAGTGCGCCGCGAGGGAACCGTCCGCCGTGACGACGGTCCACTTGTCCTTCAGCGTCTTGGTGGCCGGCTTGCCGAGGGTGATCATCGGCTCAATGGCGATGGTCATGCCGGTGCGCAGCGCGGGGCCGCGCTTCGGCTTGCCGAAGTTGGGGACCTGGGGCTCCTCGTGGAAGCGCGTGCCGATGCCATGCCCCACGAGTTCCCGGACCACACCGAAGCCGGCCGCCTCGGCCACCGTCTGCACGGCGTGGCCGATGTCGCCGACATGATGGCCAATGATGGTCGCCGCGATCCCCGCCGCCAGCGACGCTTCCGTCACGTCCATCAAGCGCTGGGCCTCCGCGGAGACCTCCCCCACGGGGATGGTCGTCGCGGAGTCCGCATGGAGTCCCTCCAAACAGACGCCACAGTCCACCGACACCAAGGAGCCTGCCTTCAGAACGCGATTGACGGACGGAATGCCATGGACGATTTCCTCGTCAATGGACACGCAGAGCGTTTTCGGAAAGCCGTACAGGCCAAGAAAGGATGGCAGCGCCCCGGCATGCGAGCGGATGAATCGCTCCGCCTCGGCGTCGAGGTCCTCCGTGGTCATTCCGGGACGCACGATCTCGCGCATCCGTTGGAGCGTGTCATGCACGATCCGCCCGGCCCGAGCCATCGTCTCGATCTCGCGAGCCGACTTGATCGTGATCACCCGGCCTGCACCACGGCGCGCACGCGCTCGGCGACGGCATCCACGCTCCCCACTGCGTCAATCGTGGTCACGCCACAGTGTTCGCCGTACCAGGTGAGCAGTGGCGCCGTCTGGGCGCGGTAGGCTGCGAGACGCGTCGCGACGGCATTCGGATCGTCGTCGGCGCGCCCTTCGATCCCGCGTCGCTTGGCGATCCGATCGAGGATGACGCTATCGGCAATGTCGAAGTAGAGCACATAGGTCATTTCGCGCCCGCGCTCGGCCAGCAACGTGGCCATTCCTTCGGCCTGCGGAATCGTCCGTACCACCCCATCGAAGATCACGCCGTTTGCTGCGCCCGGCGTGGCGAGTTCATCGCGGATCACGCCGAGAATCAGGTCATCGCTGACCAGATGTCCCGCCTCCATCATGGCCTTGGCCTGCAGCCCAAGTGGCGTCCCATGCTTGACGGCATCGCGCAGGAGATCGCCGGTCGCGAACTTCGGCAAGCCGAGGGACTCGGCCAAAATCGCACCCTGCGTGCCTTTGCCGGCACCCGGCGGGCCGAGGAGTAGGATGTCCACGGGAGAGCTCCGTACGTAAGTGAAACTGCCTTGGGGCGTCCCCGGCCTGCTGGGGTCCCCGACGGCGCAGACCATGCCGCCGTGCTACCCGCAAAGTAAACGGAAAACGGTGAACAGGAATGCGCTCCCGTTCACCGTTCCATGACGCTCAGGTGCGGCGCGACCCGCCGCGACTACATCCCGAATCGGCTGGAATTGCCACGATACTTGATCCGGCCGGACTTCATGAAGCCATCGTACTTGCGCAAGGTCCGATGCTGTTCGATCTGGGCGATGGTGTCGAGCAACACGCCGACGACGATCAGAATCGAGGTGCCGCCGAGTGCGAACTGCGAGACGCCCAAGGAGGTCGCAATGATGATCGGCACGACGGCAATGAAGGCCAGAAAGAGCGAGCCCGGCAAGGTGATCCGACCCAGGACGCCGTCGATGTAGTCGGCGCTGGCGGATCCCGGCTTCACGCCAGGAATGAAGGCACCCTGCTTCTTCAGGTTCTCCGACAGATCGACCGAATTGAAGATGATCGACGTGTAGAAGTAGGAGAAGACCACGATCAGTACTGCGAAGCTGATGCTGTACACAGCCGTGCCAGGCGCCAGAAGCGACGCGAACTCGATCATCGCATCCGACTTGGAGAACGAGGCCGCGGTCGATGGGACGAGAATCACGGTCTGGGCAAAGATGATCGGCATGACGCCAGCCGTGATCAACCGGACCGGGATGAACGTCTTCTGTCCTTCGCGAACCCGCCCACGCCCCATGACCTTGCGCGGGATTTGAATCGGAATCTTGCGCGCGGCGAGCGTGGCAGCGACCACCGCGGCGATCATCGCCACGAGGACCACCAGGAAGACCAAGGCGCCCAGCGGCTGCACCACGCCTTCGCTGACGAAACCGACCAGCTTGAGCAGGGACGGCCAGAAGCGCTCGAGAATGGAGACCGTGATGAGGATACTCATCCCGTTCCCGATCCCACGCTCCGTGATCTGCTCGCCGAGCCACATCACGAACACGGCTCCGGTCGTCAGCGTAGCCACCATGACCAGGCGGGAGGCAAAGCCGACACCCGGCACGGCGCCGGGAATGCCCTCGACGAAGAGCGTGAAGGTGTAGGCCTGTGCCAAGGCGATCGCCACGGTCGCGTAGCGCGTCCACTGGGTGATCGTCTTCCGGCCTTCCTCGTCCTTCTGCATCTTGCTCAGGGTCGGGACAACACCCGCACCCAACTGGAAGACGATGGACGCGGAGATGTACGGCATGATGCCGAGCGCAAAGATGGTCGACTGCGTCAACCCACCGCCCAGCGCGTCATACAGCTGGAAGAGTCCGCTCGCGGCGGACTGCTGGATGTAAGAGGAGAGCGCGGTGACATCGACCATCGGCGCCGCAATGTGGGCGCCGACGCGGTAGATGAAAATCGCGAGCAGGACGAACTTCAGTTTCTTGGCGAGTTCGTCATCAATCCCGAGACCTGCAGTGGTCGGCGCCGTCATCAGTCCTCGACCCGGCCGCCCGCTGCCTCGACCTTCGCCCGCGCAGCGGCGGACACCGGAATGCCCTTCACGACGATCGCTCGCGTGATCTCGCCATGGGCGAGCAGCTTGCACGGATCGGACGCCTTCTTGAGGATGCCGGCCGCCAACAGCGTCTCCGGTGAGATCTCATCGCCGGCGACTCCGCCCAACTGGCGGAAATTCACGGCGAGGTAGGTCACCTTGAACGGATTGGTGAAGCCACGCTTCGGCAGACGACGGTACATCGGCATCTGGCCGCCTTCGAAGCCGGGATTCGTGGCGCCGCCCGATCGCGCCTTCGAGCCCTTGTGTCCCTTGCCGGACGTCTTGCCCGTGCCCGAGCCTGGACCACGACCAATCCGCTTCCGGTTCCGGTGTGACCCGGGAGCCGGCCGCAGGTTGGAGAGAGTGATCTGCTCGACCCCAGTTGTCTTGTTCGCCATGCTCAGTTGCCCCCGACCGGCGACACCAGAATGAGGTGGCGCACCTTGTACAACATGCCGCGCATTGTCGCGGTGTTATCGACTTCGACCTCGGCCTGGTGATGGCGGAGACCGATCGACTTGAGCGTCCGGTTCATTGTCTCGGCGTGGCCGATGCCCGACCGGATCTGCTTGACCCGGAGGCGCTTCGCCTCGTCTTCGCCCGGGATCACGGCGGCATGATGCACCGGACCCTGACGACCTACGACTGGATTGCGTCCCATGACTTACCCCTCCTGACGGGCGCGGTAGCCGATCTGATCGACGTCCACTCCACGCTCGCGCGCGGCCTGGGCGACGGTCACCATCGAACGCAGACCGTCAACGGTCGCGCGCACCATGTTGTGCGGATTGTTTGAGCCGAGGCTCTTGGTCAGGATGTCCGTGATCCCGGCGCACTCCAACACCATGCGCACCGGACCCCCGGCAATCACTCCCGTACCGCTTGCCGCCGGACGCAGCAACACACGACCCGCGCCGTGCTCGCCGATCAACTCGTGCGGCACCGTCGTGCCCGTGCGTGGAATTTCGGTCATGTCGCGCTTGGCCGCTTCCACGGCCTTGCGGACCGCTTCCGAGACTTCATTCGCCTTGCCGCTCGCGACGCCGATCCGTCCCTTGCCATCGCCCACCGCCACCAGGGCGTTGAACGAGAAGCGACGACCGCCCTTCACGACCTTGGCAACGCGATTGATCGAGACGACGTTCTCGATGAATTCCTTCTCGACTTCTTCCCGACGTGGGCGACCACCCTGACCACGGCCACCCTGTCCACGGCCACCCTGCCCGCGACCGGCACCGCCACCAGGACCGCCGCGGCCACCGCCCGAACGCGGGGCGTCGGACGAGGACGGAGCATTGCTTGCCGTTGCCGGCGCCTTCGTATCATCACTCATTAGAACTCCAATCCGCCCTTGCGGGCGCCTTCGGCCACGGCCTGCACCCGGCCGTGATACTGGTAGCCCGCGCGATCAAAGACGACCTTCTCGATCCCGGCCGCCTTGGCCTTGGAGGCGAGCAACTGACCGACCGCATGGGCCTTGGCCACCTTGCCCGCGCCTTCGATCGCAATCCCTTCGCTGGTATCCGAGACGCCAAGGATCGCCGAGCCGATCTCGTCGTTGACGAGCTGCGCGTAGATGTGCTTGAGCGAGCGGAACACCACCAATCGGGGGCGTTCGGCGGTTCCGGCGACGCGCATACGCACGCGCAGGTGCCGGCGATAGCGCCGGTCTTCCCGCTGCTTCGGTGAATGAATCGGCCGCATTACTTGGCTCCCGTCTTACCCGCCTTGCGGCGGACTTGTTCACCCTGATACCGAATTCCCTTGCCCTTGTAGGGTTCGGGCGGGCGTACGTTGCGAATTTCGGCAGCCACCTGGCCGACGAGTTCCTTCGAAATTCCTTCGACCTTGAGCAGCGTCGGCGTCTCGCAGATCAGCTTGATCCCGTCGGGCGCCTTGATCGGCACCTGATGGGAGAGTCCGACCACGAGGTTGACACCGTACGGCTTGGCTTCGGCCTTGTAGCCGACGCCCTGCAGTTCGAGCGCCTTCACGTACCCATTCGCGACCCCTTCGACCATGTTGGCGACGAGGGTGCGGGAGAGGCCATGGAGTGCCTTGTGCCGGGTCGCGTCACTCGGACGCTCGACCAACAGGTCGGCGCCGTCCTGACGGATCGTGATGTCTTGCGGCAACGTGCGGGTCAAGGTGCCCTTGGGCCCCTTCACCGTTACGGTCGTGCCGTCGATGGTCGCCGTCACCCCTGCCGGAATGGTGATCGGGCGCTTGCCAATACGTGACATGGCGGCCTCCTACCAGACAACGGCGAGCAATTCGCCGCCGAGGTTTGCCGTGCGCGCCTGACGGTCCGTCATCAACCCCTTGGGGGTCGAGACGATCGCGATGCCGAGCCCGTTCTTCACCCGGGGGATTTCGCGGCACTTGACGTACCGGCGAAGCCCTGGCGAGGACACGCGCTGCAGCTCACGGATGACCGGAAGCTCGTTGTGGTACTTCAGGTACAGGCGGAGCGTCCCGGCTGGGCCGTCCTCCATCACCTTGAAGTCCGCGATGTAATGGTTGTCGCGCAACACCTTCGCGAGCTCGAGCTTGAGCTTCGAAGCTGGAATGTCCACGCGCTTGTGCCCCGCCGAGCAGGCGTTGCGGATGCGCGTCAGCATGTCCGCGACTGGATCTGTCATGCTCATGCGTTGCCGTCCCTCTGTGTCCCGTGCGTCATCATCGGTGCGCTTCCTCAGGCCACGCGAAGAGACGTGGGCGTCTCCCCGCGGAACGGCCAGCCAAATTCGCGCAGCAGCGCCATCGCGAGATCATCGCGACCCGCCGTGGTCACCAGCGTAATGTCCATCCCATGGACCGACTCCACCTTGTCGTAGTCGATTTCCGGGAAGACCATCTGTTCCTTGATCCCGAACGTGTAGTTGCCACGCCCGTCGAAGCTCTTCGTCGGCAACCCACGGAAGTCGCGCATGCGCGGCACCGTGAGGGAGATGAAGCGGTCGAGGAATTCGTACATCCGGGCGCCGCGCAACGTCACGGCGCAGCCCACCGGCATGCCGGCACGCAACCCGAAGTTGGCGATCGCCTTCTTGGCCTTGGTGATGACGGCCTTCTGGCCGGTCACCTGCGCCAACTCTTCGACGGCCACGTCGATCAGGCGGGGGGTCTTGGCCCCTTCGCCCAGGCCGACGTTCAGGACGATCTTCACGAGCCGCGGCACCATGTTCGGATTCTTCAACCCGAACTCCTTGATGAGCCGCGCCCGGACGACGTCCTCGTAATGCGCCTGCAGGCGCGGCTTGCCCACACGTGCCTTGGGCTCCGCGTCGACCGGCAGGGTGGACACGCTGGTGCGTGAGCCGCCGCCTGTCGTCGCCTTCTTGCCGCTCGCGCCACCCTTCGCAGGCGCCTTGGCCGGCTTCGCGGGCTTGGTCGGTGTCTTCTTTGCCATTACCGGTTCCTCGGAATCGCTGCCCCAGACTTCACGGCGATCCGCTCCACGGTCCCATCGGCATCCTTCTGCCGGCGGATCCGGGTCGGTGCGCCCGTCGTCGGGTCAATCAGCATCACCTTTGAGTGATGGAACGGAGCGGGGAACGTCATGATCCCCCCTTCCATGGTCTGTGTTGGACGGCGGTGCTTCTTGGCCAGATTGATGCCATCGACGGCCACGCGCCCCGTCTTCGGGTAGACCCGAAGGACGATGCCACGCTTGCCCTTGTCGTCGCCCGAGATCACATGGACGGTGTCGCCCTTCGTGATCTGCATCGGCACGATGGTCTTGGCCTGATTGCGAAGCCGCTTCTTCTTGCGGTGCACGAGCTGCTTCATGTTAGAGCACCTCCGGCGCCAGCGAGACGATCTTCATGTAGCGCTTTTCGCGGAGCTCACGCGCCACGGGCCCGAAGATCCGGGTCGCCTTCGGCTCGCCCTGGTCATTGATGATGACCGCGGCGTTCTCGTCGAACCGGATGTAGGAGCCGTCCTTGCGGCGGACTTCCTTCGCGGTGCGCACGATCACGGCCTTGGCCACGTCGCCCTTCTTCACTTGCCCGGTCGGAATGGCGTCCTTGATTGCTACCACCACCTTGTCACCCAAGGAGGCGTAGCGGCGCCGCGACCCGCCGAGGACGCGGATCACGAGTGCCTTTCGGGCGCCCGAATTGTCCGCGATCTTCAGGATACTTTCCTGTTGTACCATCGTCGTGTCTCCCTGACCTAGCGAGCCCGAGCCACAACGTCGACAGTCCGCCAATGGACCGTCTTCGCGAGGGGGCGCGTCTCCATGATCTTCACCGTGTCGCCAGTCTTGGCGTCATGGTCATTGCGTGCCTTCACCTTCGTGCTGCGGGTGACCTGCTTGCCGTACTTCGGGTGCGCCATCTGGCGCTCCAGGAGTACCGTCACCGTCTTGGCCATCTTGTCGCTCACCACCACGCCCGTTCGAACTTTGCGCGCGAGGCGTTCGGCGGCAGTCGTTTCATCAGTCATCGCCATCTCCTCACGCCTCGCGGCGCTTCTCGCCCAGAATCGTCAGTACCCGCGCCACATCGCGGCGGAGGGTCCGGAAACGCATCGGGTTCTCGATGGTCTCCGTCGCAGCGCGGAAGCGCAGGCGGAAGCGCTCCTCCCGCAGCTCGGCCAACTTCGCGTCGAGCTGCTCAATCGAGAGCTCCCGAAGGTCTACACTCTTATCCATACCCTAGATCTCCTCGCGCTTGATGACGCGGGTCCGGACCGGAAGCTTCGCTTGCGCGAGCGCCAGCGCGGCCTTGGCCAGTTCTTCCGACACCCCGTCCACCTCGAAGAGCACGCGGCCCGGCTTGATCACCGCGACCCAGCCCTCCGGATTGCCCTTGCCCTTGCCCATGCGGGTTTCGGCCGGCTTCTTGGTGATCGGCTTGTCCGGGAAAATCCGAATCCACACCTTGCCACCACGCTTCATTTCACGCGTCATCGCGACACGGGCGGCCTCGATCTGCCGATTGGTGATCCACCCCGGATCCATCGAGGTGATCGCCCACTCGCCGAACGCCACCGAGTTGCCGCGCGTGGCGACACCCTTGGTGCGTCCCTTGAAGGTCTTGCGGAACTTGATCCGCTTCGGTGCCAACATGGCTCAGCTCCCCGTGCTGTAGGTGCGGCCGCTCATGTCATCCACGACCTCGCCCTTGAAGATCCAGACCTTGACGCCGATGGCGCCAAACGTCGTCTTGGCCGTGCCCGTCGCGTAGTCGATGTCCGCGCGCAGCGTGTGCAGTGGCACGCGCCCCTCACGATACCCCTCGGTCCGGGCGATTTCGGCCCCGCCGAGACGACCACCGGCCCGGACGCGGATGCCCTGTGCGCCCATCCGCATCGCGCTCTGCACGGCGCGCTTCAGCGCCCGGCGGAACGAGATCCGCTGTTCCAGCTGCGCGGCGATGTTGTCGGCCACCAACTTGGCCGAGAGCTCGGGGCGCTTGATCTCTTCGACATTGACGGCCACTTCCTTGGTGACCTTCAGCTGCTGCTCGAGCACCATCGCCAGCTCCTCGCGAAGCTTGTCGACTTCGGCGCCGCGCTTGCCGATGACCACGCCTGGACGACCCGTGTGGATCGTGACCGTGACCTTGCCCGGCTTCCGCTCGATGTGCACTTCGGCGATGGCCGCGTGCCCGAGACGACGCTGGATGTAATCACGGATCAGCCGGTCCTCTCCGAGGAGCGCGGGCATATCCTTGCCGGCGTAATAGCGGGACAACGGCTGCTTGGTGACTCCGAGCCGGAATCCTACCGGATGCGTTTTCTGACCCATTACTTCGCCCCCTTCGTCGTCACGGCAATCTTGACGTGACTGGTCGGCTTCCGGATCGGCGTCGCCCGGCCCTGGGCCGCGGCGTGGAATCGCTTCAACGGCGAGCCCATGTCCACCTGCGCATCCGAAACAATCAGGAGATCCACGTCAAACGCCTCGTTGGCGTTCAGCGCGTGCTGTTCGGCATTGGCAACCGCCGACTTCAGCGTCTTGGCAATCTGCTTGGCCGCCAGCTTCTTGTTGAACTGGAGGATCGCATACGCCTCATTCACATTTTTCCCGCGGATCAAGTCCATCACCAACCGCATCTTCCGCGGCGACTGACGCACTGAGCGCTGGATCGCATGACCATGCATATCAGGCCTTCGCCTTCTTGTCCGCGACCAGCTTGCCGCTGTGGCCACGGAACAGACGGGTCGGCGCAAATTCGCCCAGCTTGTGGCCGACCATATTCTCGGAGACGTACACCGGGACGAACTTGTTCCCATTGTGCACCGCGAACGTGTGACCCACGAACTCGGGCAGGATCGTGCTTGCCCGGCTCCAGGTCTTCACGACCTTCTTCTCGTTCTTCTGGTTCAGGGTCGTCACCTTGTCGGCCAGCGCCTGCTGAACGAAGGGGCCCTTTCGGATGGAACGTGCCATTACTTGGTCGCCTTCCCGCGCTTGCGGCCGCGCACAATGAGTCGGTTCGAATTCTTCTTCCGCTTCCGCGTCTTGGTCCCCTCGGGCTTGCCCCACGGGGAGACGGGCGGACGGCCACCGGACGTCTTGCCTTCACCACCACCGAGCGGGTGGTCAACCGGGTTCATGGCCACGCCACGAACGTGCGGACGACGACCCTTCCAGCGCGTCTTGCCGGCCTTGCCGACGGAGAGCAGCTCGTGATCGGAGTTGCCGACTTCGCCGATCGTCGCCATGCAGCGACCATGCACGAGGCGCATTTCGGACGACTTCATCCGCAGCGTCACGTACTCGCCCTCACGCGCCAGCACCTGGGCGCCCTGACCCGCCGAGCGTGCCATCTGGCCGCCCTTGCCGATCTTGAGCTCCACGTTGTGCACGACGGTACCGAGCGGGATCTCGCCGAGCGGCATCGCGTTCCCGATCCGGACATCGCTGCCCGGCCCGCTCACGACGGTATCGCCCTGCTTCAACCCGGTCGGGTGCAGGATGTAGCGCTTCTCGCCGTCGGCGTAGAAGAGCAATGCAATGCGCGCGGTGCGGTTCGGATCGTATTCAATCTCGGCCACACGCGCGGGAATCCCGAACTTGTTGCGCTTGAAGTCGATCACGCGGTACATGCGCTTGTGCCCACCGCCACGGAACCGCGTGGTGATGTGGCCCTGGTTGTTCCGCCCGCCCGACGACTTGATCGGCTCGAGGAGGGACTTCTCAGGGGTGCCACGGGTGATCTCATCGAAACCTGAGACCGACCGGAAGCGCGTACCCGCCGTAATCGGACGGAATTGACGAATGCTCATATCAGCCCTCGAACACGGACAGTGTTTCGCCGTCCTTCAGGGTCACGATGGCCTTCTTCCAACGCGCGGTGACGCCACGGGTCCGACCCTTGGCAATCGCGTTGCGGCGCATCTGCATGGTGCGGACACTGGTCGCGTTCACGCCGAAGAACTGCTTCAACGCCACACGGATCTGATCCTTCGTGGCCTCGGGGTGCACCTCGAAGATGTATTCCCCACGTTCCTGCCACGCTGCCGACGACTTCTCGGTGATCAGCGGGCGGACGAGGATGCTGTGCATGTCCGCCATCACTCACTCTCCTTCGTCTTCGGGGCGGCCTTCTTGCGCGGGGCCGCCTTCTTCTTGGCCTTCGGCGCGTCCTCGCCATCGTCCGCGGCAGCCAAATCTCCACCGAGGGCAGCACCCTCGATGACCAGGGCGTCAGCACGCAGGATGTCGTAGGCCGAGGCGTCGGCAAACGGCAACACCGTGAGGTGCGGCACGTTGCGAGCGCTCAGATACACGGCCGGCTTGCTGCCGGAGGTCAGGATGAGCGTCTTGACGCCTTCCAAGCCGAGCTTCGCCATCAGCGCGAGCATGTCCTGGGTCTTCGGCGCATCAAACGCGATCGTGTCCACGATATGCAGCATCTCTTCCCGAGCGCGGGCGTTGAACGCCGAGCGACGGGCGAGCTGCCGAACCTTCTTGGGCAACTCCGTCCGGTACGAACGGGGCGACGGGCCGAAGGCGATACCACCACCACGCCAATGCGGCGCGCGGTTGGAACCCTGCCGTGCACGGCCGGTACCCTTCTGCTTGTAGGGCTTGCGACCACCGCCAGACACTTCGGCGCGGGTCTTCACCTTGTGCGTACCCTGGCGCTGGTTGCCGAGGAACGACTTCACCGCCTGGTGGAGCACGTCTTCGTTGACGGTGCCGTCGAACAAGTCGGTCGGCAACGCGAACGCATCGGCGCGCTTCACACCAGCGGCGGAATATTGCGGCGCATTAATCATGGCGGCTCTTGCCTCCCTGCTTCGCGACCGTCACGATGCCGTTCTTCGAGCCGGGCACTGCCCCGCGGACGAACAACAGATTGCGGTCGGTATCGACGCGCACGATCGTGAGGCCCATTTCCGTGTGGCGTGCGTCACCCTGATGGCCGGGCATCTTCTTGCCCTTGATCACGCGTGACGGGTCCGTACCGGCGCCGATGGAACCCGGCTTCCGGTGACGGGTGTTGCCATGGCTGCCGGGGCCGCCGCCGAATCCGTGGCGGTGCACGACACCCTGGAACCCACGACCCTTGGTCGTACCCGTCACCTTGACGAGATCACCACTGGTGAAGAAATCCACCGTGATCATCGCGCCCGGGGTCAATTCATTGCCCGGCATCTGGAACGAGCGCACGACCTGCGGCGCATAGTCCAGCCCGGCAGTCTTGGCGTGGCCGAGTTCGGCCCGCGTCGTCCGCTGGGGGCGACGACGACCCCAGCCGATCTGGGCCTGGGCGTCACGCACCATAAGGACCGGGCATGGCCCGGCTTCGATCACCGTTACCGGCACCGCGGTGCCGTCCTCGGCAAAGACTCTCGTCATGCCAAGCTTGCGTCCGATGATGGCCATTCTATTCGACCTTGATCTCGACGTCGACACCGGCTGGCAGATCCAGCTTCGTCAGTGCGTCCATCGTCTGGGGGCGCGTGTCGTGAATGTCGAGCAGGCGCTTGTGCGTCCGCAACTCGAACTGTTCACGGCTCTTCTTGTCGACGTGCGGCGAGCGCAGCACCGTCCACCGCTCGGTTTTCACCGGCAGGGGAATCGGTCCCGACACCATCGCGCCCGTCTTTTCCGCAGTGCGTACGATATCCGCCGCGGCCTGGTCCAGCACCACGTGGTCGAACGCCTTGAGGCGGATCCGGATCTTTCCAGCCATCGTGAGTCCTCTCTGATGCTCATCATGGCGCGGGACGGTCCCGCGTCACTGCCGCAAGGGGCGATGTTCTAGCCCCAGTACTTCCCTACACTGCTGTGAGTCGTGAGTCGTTGGTCGGGAGTCGTGAGAGGGGTTCTCTCGCGACTCCCGACTCGCCTCTCCCGACTACTTCAAGATCTTCGTCACCACGCCGGCGCCGACGGTCCGACCACCCTCGCGAATCGCGAAGCGCAGCCCCTCGTCCATCGCCACCGGGATGATCAATTCAATCGTCATCTGGATG
>JAHECN010000146.1 GCA_024641735.1 Gemmatimonadota bacterium
CCGCGTCGGTCTGGATGCACATCGCGTACACGGGGCCGAAGCTGTTGCGGATCGACTCCGAGGGCTACCCGGTCCAGCCGTATGGCATTCAGGACAATCCCAACTCCATCCTTGATGTCGCCGACATCGTGTACATCGACCCCGTCAACACGGGATTCTCGCGCATCATTGGCGACGCCAAGCGGGAGCAGTTCTTCGGTGTGAACGAGGACATCGCCTATCTCGCGAAGTGGGTCGACATGTTCGTGACGCGCCGTGGGCGGTGGACGTCACCGAAATACCTGATCGGGGAGAGTTACGGCACGACGCGTGTCGCCGGGCTCGCGGCGCGGCTGCAGGGCTCGCACTGGATGTACTTGAACGGCGTCATCCTGGTCTCGCCGACCGGCCTCGGTCTCGAGCGCGCGGGTCCGGTCAGTGCGGCGCTCTACCTTCCCTACTACGCGGCCACCGCATGGTACCACAAGGCCCTGACGCCGGAACTTCAGTCGCGTGATCTCGACGCCCTCCTCCCCGAAGTCGAGAAGTTCACCCTGGACGAGCTGATTCCGGCCATCACGCGCGGGGGCGCGCTCGATGCGGCCGCACGGCGCACATTGGTCGCACGCTATGCACGCTATTCGGGACTCAAGGAGAGTGTCGTCTCGCAGTACAACATGGCAATTCCGACGTCGTTCTTCTGGAAGGAATTGCTGCGCGATCAAGGGCTCACCATCGGTCGCCTGGATTCGCGCTACCGCGGCATCGATCGGATGGATGCCGGCACGTCGCCCGACTTCGATCCGGCACTCACGTCCTGGAACCACGCCTTCGCACCCGCCATCAATTACTACCTGCGCGAAAAACTCGGCCTCAAGACCGACCTGCAGTACTGGCTCTTCGGACCGGTCAATCCCTGGAATCGGGAAGGCGAGCAGACGGGGGCACAGCTCCAGCAGGCGATGGGATCGAATCCCTACCTGTACGTCATGACACAGTCTGGGTACTTCGATGGCGGCACAGACTACTTCAACGCCAAGTACAACATGTGGGCGATGGACCCCACCGGGCGGTTTCAGGACCGCATGTCGTGGAAGGGGTATCGCTCGGGACACATGATGTATCTGCGGACCGAGGACTTGGCGACCTCGAATGAGGACATCCGCGCATTCATCGCGAAGGCGATGCCGAAGCCGGGGCAACCCGCCAAGCGCTAGCGGGCGCAGCGCACAGCATTAGCGGCTGAGGACCACACCAACGCTGCCGAAGAATTTCCCAGCGTTGGTGTTGTTCTCGGCAAATCGCGTCGTCAGCGCCATGTTCGACCCCACCTGATAGCCGCCTTCCCCCACCAGCTGCAGCGGCCCGAGGTGAAAACCGAGGTCGAGCGCCGTCACGATCCGCATGCCGGAAAGCTTTGGCGAGAGCACGTCGCCGACCTTGTCCGTCCCGGGATCACGGAAGGCCACCTCGGCGGTGCCGGACAGGAGGTCTGCACCGGCACCGATCGCGAACTCAAACCACTTCATTCGCTTCCCCATGAAGAGGCGGACATCAATCGCGGACGCGTTGAAGGTGTAGGCCGTCGTGTTTCCGTTGGTCGTCCCGCCCATCTGCACCGTGGGAGTGGACCGCTTCATGACACTGAGCGAGACTGTGGGCAGGGTGGCGCTCTCCATGCCGGCACGAATTCCCCAGTCGAGCGAGACGGTCGTGCCGCCGACTTCGCGACTGCCAGGTACCGGCGTGAAAATTGTCGTGCGGTTCCGCGGGATGACGAGGGCGGAAAGCATGAAGTCGACGCCGACGGTTCCCATTGGCATCACCATCTGCATCAACCCCATCGCGATGTCCACATGGGGCGCGTAGAGCGCCAGCTTGCGGCCCACCGGCACGGTATCCGACACTCCGTCCCAGGCGAGGTCGGGGACGACGGCGGTGACCTTGGTCGCCCGCACGCCGAGCGCAAAGTGCCCGAACTTTCCGACCGCCCGCGCGCTGCCGATCCGTGGGTTGCCACCGTTCATGAGCAGCGCGGCCAACGGGTGGAGCATGCGGATCCCGTCCAGCCCTGCGGTGCACACCTTGAAGCCCGTGGCCGAGAGCGAGTCAGGGCACACCACCGGCGGAACGGAATCGACGGGGGTCGTGGTCTGAGCCTCCACGGGGGAGGCCAGCAGCACGAGAACGAAAAGGGCGCGTGAGGAGATCAGACGGCGCACGGCGGCTCCAGTTGGGTGTCGAGGGAAGGAATCGCAAGAAGCACACCGGAGCACATCACGCCGTAACTCACTCATTCCCATGGTGTTGGCATCCGTCCCAGCCCCCCCTTGCCCCGGTCAGAGTTGCCGCCTCGGCAGGGATGTCCGGTCTCCTCGCTACCGCCGGCGGACGACCACATCGACCGGCACCCGCACCACGAACCGATAGCTCAGCTCCCAGGGGGTGTTGAAGAAGGCGATGCTCTTTTCGTTGTCGATTCGATGCCACCGGACCTCGGCGTCAAAACTCCCGCCTCCCCGCATCGCGGTCCGTCGCATCGCACCGAGCTCGCGATAGGTCCGCTCGGCCCGATAGAAGTTGGGATCCTTCCCCGTCGAGTTGTAGTTCTGATCACCCGCGGCGGCGACGAAATCTTTGCCGCGCCAGGAAATCGCGAACAGCTCGACCCACCCCTTCGGCGCCACGCTGGCACGGACGTAGGTGCCGTGTCCCGTGGCGGGACGTGTGCTCGGATAATTCGGGTCAATGTGGCCGTCGCTCCACAGCCGCGATGCCATCAGGCTCGACGCGCCAAACGTCGGCAGCGTGCGCGTCAGGCGAACCCCGAGCGAGGTGACGCGATTATTGCTCACCGGGACGCCTGCGTCGTACAGCTGCCCCCCACGATGTGACCAGAGGTGCTGCCCTTCCACGCTCGCCCACGTGGTGGCTTCCACGCGCAGCGTCGCACCCATCTCGAAGGCCTCGCGCTGCGCGGGTGTGTTGAGCCGTTGCCAATTCACCCAGGCCTCAGCTCGCACACGAGAGCGTGTCTCGATCCACTGCAGTCCCGATTCGATCGGTGTCGTCAGCTCGCGCGTCGTGACCATTAGCGGCTCGAGGAGTCCATGCCGCCGTTCGTTCTCGAGCGTCCCGACGACGCCGAGAGAATGTTTGGTCCGATACCGGAACGCGACAATCGGGAGGAGCGTATCGGTGAAGCGTTCGCTACCAAGCCTCCGGTCCGCGTAGAGCCCGAGACGCAGCTCGCTCCGCTTCCCCGTCTTGGCCGCGAGCCAGCTCTGCAGCTGGGTGCCGAGGATCGTTTCGCCGGTCCGGTAGGGCGTGAAGAACTCGGTGTTGTCGCCGTACAGCGTCGTGGAGGTGTGCCAATCGAGGCGCTGGGCCGTGACGGGGCGAGGGCCCAGGAGCACCACAAGGACGGCGACAGAAGCGATGGAGGTGCGAATGGGGACCTCGGGTGCCAGAAAGCCAGTTTCCCGCCGCGGATGCCTACGCCGGGGGCAAGCACTATTTTAGTCACCATGACGACTTTACGGACTGTTCGGGTCGGGTTGGTCCAGCAGCGGGTCGGGGGAGACCCGGCTGGCAATCTTGACCGTGCCATCGAGGGAATCCGGGCCGCGGCGGCCAGGGGCGCCCAGATCATCTGCCTGCAGGAGCTCTTCGGCTGGTACTATTTCTGCCAACGCGAGGACCACGAGTTCTTCAAACTGGCCGAAGCCATCCCCGGTCCTTCCACCGATCGGCTCCAATCCGTGGCGAAGGAGCTTGGTGTGGTGATTGTCGCGTCCCTCTTCGAGCGGCGCGCACAAGGGCTCTATCACAACACCGCCGCGGTGATCGACGCCGACGGCTCGTACCTCGGCAAATACCGGAAAATGCACATTCCGGACGATCCGCAGTTCTACGAGAAGTTCTACTTCACACCAGGGGACCTCGGCTTCCGCACCTGGGAGACCGCCTTCGGCAAGATTGGCGTCCTGATCTGCTGGGACCAATGGTACCCCGAAGCCGCGCGTCTCACCGCGATGAGCGGAGCGGAAATCCTCTTCTATCCGACCGCGATCGGCTGGCTCCCGCCGGAGAAGGAAGAGTACGGGGAGCGTCAGCAGGCCGCGTGGGAAACGATGCAGCGGAGCCACGCCGTGGCGAACGGGTGCTATGTGTGCAGCGTGAATCGCACCGGGCATGAAGTGCTCCCCGGCAGTGCGCCCGATGCGCAGGGGATCGAGTTCTGGGGCGGCTCGTTCATCGCCGACCCGAGTGGGCGCCTGCTGACCAAGGCCGGGCAGGACGAAGAAATCCTGGTCGCGGATTGTGACTTGAATCAGGTGGACGTCGTGCGCACGCACTGGCCCTTCCTGCGTGATCGGCGGATCGACGCCTACGGCGACATGACCCGACGCTACATTGACTGAGACGCTCGCCGCACGCGGCTTCCGGATGCCGGCGGAGTGGGAACCCCATCGGGGCACGTGGCTCTCCTGGCCCCATCGGGAGTCGAGTTGGCCCGGGAATTTTGCGTCCATCCCCCGCACCATCGCCGAGATGATTCGGCACTTGGCGCCGGGCGAGGAAGTGCACGTCAATGTCAACGACAGCGTGATGGAAGAGAGCGCACGCGCGGTGCTGGCGCAGGCGGGTGTGGGCACCAAGAATGTCTTCTTTCATCATTTCCCGACCAACGATGCTTGGTGCCGCGACCACGGTCCGATCTTCGTGCAACGCACGCTGGCCAACGGCAATCGCGATCAGATGATCACGGACTGGGGGTATAACGCCTGGGGCGGCAAGTACCCGCCGTTCGACCTCGACAACGAGATCCCCCGGTTGATCGCCGAGAAGTACGGCATCTCCCGCGTGGTGCCCGGGATGATTCTCGAGGGTGGTAGTATCGATGTGAATGGTACCGGCACGCTGCTCACAACTGAGGCGTGTCTCCTCAATCCAAATCGGAATCCCACGCTGAGCAAGGACGTCATCGAGCAGCGGCTCCGTGACTACCTCGGCGTCACCCGCAT
This sequence comes from Gemmatimonadota bacterium, assembly GCA_024641735.1. Lineage (GTDB taxonomy): Bacteria > Gemmatimonadota > Gemmatimonadetes > Gemmatimonadales > GWC2-71-9 > Palsa-1233. The sequence goes on from JAHECN010000146.1 coordinate 5,007, forward strand.
CCTCTGGCTCGGGGATGGCATTGTCGGCGATGACACCGACGGTCATATCGACGACATCACCCGTTTTACGGGCGAGCGTTCGATCGTCACCGTGGTCGAGGATGACCACACCGACGCGAACTACGGACTGCTCCTCGACAACCTGATGCGCCTCGAGGCGATGACCGACGACCGCGGGGAACCCTACGAAATTGTCACCTTGCCGATGCCGCGGCCGGTGATCTACGAGGACACGCGCCTACCAGCGTCCTACGCCAATTTCTACATCGGCAATCAGGTGGTCCTCTGCCCGGGATACGACAGCGAACGCGACCCCATCGCCAAGGACATCCTCCAGCAGTGTTTCCCGAATCGGGAAATCGTCGTGATCGATTGCACGGAACTGGTCTGGGGGCTGGGGGCGTTTCATTGCTTGACCCAGCAGTGGCCGGCGTAATCAGAAACGCGCAGGCTTCCCCCTAGCTGAAGTTCGGCGGGCGGCGGAGGTGGACCTCACTCGCCGCCTGCCACGCCGCCGCCAATCGCAAGGCCAGATCCTCTCGCCACAGCGCCGCCACAAAGGTGATCGCGCGCGGTGCACCCTGCTCCGAAAATCCGCTCGGTACCACCACCGTGGGATGGCCACTCAAATTCGTCGCCGTCAGAACGGAGCCTGCATTCGTGGGCGCGACGATCACATCGACCTCCGCGTACAGTTCCGCGAGGCGCTGCATGAGCAACGTACGCGCCCGATTCGCCTGGACGTACTGGACTGCCGAGACAAAGTGCGCCGCACGGAACGTGTTCGGCCACGCCCCGCGATTCTGTTGGACCATTTCGTCATCGCGATTGCTGCGGGTGACCTCCTCGAACGCAGCGGCGGCCTCGACCGAGAGGATGGTGCGCATGGCATCGGTGGGGAGCTCCTCGGGCCACACGATCGGCCGCAGTCGGGCGCCCTGTGCCGTGAGGGCCGCGAGCACCGGTTCCTGCGCCGCGTACCCAGCACGCTGCTGCGCCGTCGCGTCTGGGCCCGGCGCCGAGAGCGAGGGGTGCACACCGATGCGAATACCTGAGAGTGGTCGGGATGGCTCGAACTGGAAGGGGAGTGTGCGCGCGGACGGATCGCGCGGGTCCGCACCGTGCAGCGCGTCGAAGACCAACGCCAGATCCTCGGCGTGAC